>NZ_RXYG01000004.1:0-492593 GCF_003970195.1 Pseudomonas sp. C 49-2 | reverse complement strand
ACCTGCACGGCGGTGCGCACTTGCTCGGTGTAGTGGAACCGGTTCAATGCCGGTTCCAGGGCGTCGCCGCCACTCATGGGCTGGTAGATCACCGGGCAATCGGTGTGGGTGCCTATGGTGCCCAGGCCGCCGACGCGGTCGGTGAGGACGAGGGTGTGGCCGTCGGCGCGGTGTTCGAAGGTGTAGAGCAGGCCCTCTTCGGCGGCGAGGCGGGCGATGAAATCGAGGTCGGTTTCACCGGCTTGCACGCAGTATTCGCGCGGTTGGTGCTCGAAACAGATTTCGTTGCGGATGTCGGTGAGCTTTTGTTCGGCCAGCACGCTGGTGATGATCTCGGGCACGGTCTGGGCCTGGAAGATGCGCCAGTTGGAGCGTAGATCGAAACGCTTCAGGGTCGGCTCGACCACAGCGGTGTAGCGGGTGCGGCGAAAGCCGGTGTCGCCCTGTTGGAACAGGCTGACCAACCCGTGGACGTAGCGCACTGGAGTGTCATCGCGCCAAATGGTGAACACGGCGGCGAGGTCGAGCATGCGGTAGAAGTCGATGGCCGGGTGATGGCTGACCAGCTCCAGCTCAAGTTTGAAGGGCTGCGAGAGGCCTTCTTCGAGGGTGAACGAGACCACTTCGAAGGGATCGCCCCGCAGCGGTTCAAAGGTGAAGCGAAGGTCTGATTGAGCGGCCATGACGTGCTTCCTGCAAATCCAGCGAGCCCGTCGGTTGGGGTGACGGGGTGGCATGGGCATCTATATCGATAAGTTGATGTAGGTCCTATCTGAATCATGTCTTCAGGTGGTGGCCTGTTTAAATAGGAAAAGTCGCTGCTTGATGAAGGGCGCTTCCCAATCAGGTGCTTATCGCTGGCGCGGCGAGGACGTTTCGTCTGAGGATGGAAAAAGATCCGACGTCAACGAGGAGGACATGCTGTGGAAGTCGTCACCGGGGAGCTTGATCACCAGGGGAGCAACCCTTTGCTGGACCGCTCAGCGCCTTTGCGCAGGGCAGTGATGCGCCTGGGGTTGATTTGTCTTGATCGTGAGTGGCGTGGCACGCAGGCGCAGTACCGTTTTCAATGCCCGCGCAACCATGTGTTCTCCAGAGCGTTCACCACCATCACCCAAAGCCGGTCAGGCGGATGCCGACAGTGCGTGGAGCAGGATCAGGATGCGCGGTTGTTTACTTTGGCGGCTTCGGCTGGGGTGACGTGCCAGGAGCCACGCTGGTTGGGGGTTACGGCACAACATCGCTTTCGTTGTGCGCAGGGGCATGAATGGGTGCGATCTGGAGCGCGTGTGCTCGGAAACGCCAGTTGCCCTTCGTGCAGGCGTAGTGAGCATTCGGTGCGGTCGCGTCGACACGATGGTTTGCTGAAGTTGCAGGCCACAGCGGCCGCTCATGGCGGCACTTGCCTTGCTTCGGAGTACCTGGGGGGATCTGAGTCTTACGCCTTTCGCTGTGCCCAGGGACATGTCTGGGAGACGAAAGGCAATGAGGTCATCCGGCGCACCTGGTGCCCGGAATGTGCCCGGTTGCGCAAGGTGGTCGGCTATCGAAGCCAAGACGGTTTGGCGCAGCTGCGGCGCAGGGCCACCGAGCGGGGTGGGGTGTGCTTGAGCGACTACTATGAGGGCGGGCGCGCCTATTACCGGATGCGCTGTGCCAAGGGGCACGAGTGGACGGCGCCGGGTAGAAGAATTTTACGCGGAGGCTGGTGCCTGAAATGCGCGTATGACGCCAAGCGGCTGCGTTTGGAGGATATGCTGGTCGCGGCCAAAGCGCGTGGTGGGCAGTGTCTTTCTGCCACGTACGTCAACAACAGCACCAAGCTCCATTGGGTGTGCCACCGTGGACACAGTTGGCATGCGCCGTTCGCCACTATCAGGGCCGGGCATTGGTGCCCGGAGTGTGCGTATATGGCCAAAATCACCAATGCTCACTCCAAGGCCAGGCGCCGGTATGCCAAGGCGGCAACGGGTGACACGGGGCGTGGTGAGATGCCGAGCTCGCGTGTTCAATGAGCCGTTTATGTGGCCTCGTACAGCGCCTGCGCTGAGGCACCGAACTAACTGCCCAACACCACGCCAATACCGCTTTTGTGCTTGACGGATTTCTGGATGCCAAGCCCGGTCTGTTCGGAAAAATCCACGTGTCGACGATCCTGGCGTCCTACATCGCCTACTGCAAGAAGCGTCCGGACCTGCACGCCAAATCCCTCTACAAAATGCCCGGCGGTGTGCCGATGGCCTGGTTTTCCCTGGGGTTTCTCGCGTTTGTGCTGGGCCTGTTGGCGTTGCGGCCGGATACACGCTTGGCGCTGTGCGTGATGCCGGCCTGGTTTATCTGGCTGGGGGTTGCTTATCAGTTTTCACGCTTTAAGGGGGGCCATTGGATCAAGGCGCCGCATTCGGTCACAAGTGATCCGCATCAATGACCGCCTTGGCAAACGCTTCGGGCGCTTCCTGAGGCAGGTTGTGGCCCACGCCGCCGTTGATCAGGCGGAACTCATACTTGCCGGTAAAACGTTTGGCGTAGTCCTCGGGCTGCGGATGCGGGGCACCGTTGGCATCGCCTTCGAGGGTGATGGTCGGCACGCCAATCGAGGGCGCCTGGGCGAGTTTTTGCTCCAGCGGATCGTACTTCGTCTCACCTTGGACCAGGCCCAGGCGCCAGCGGTAGTTGAACACGGTGATCGCGACGTGATCCGGGTTCTCCAGGCCCTTGGCGCTGCGGTCAAAGGTGGCGTCATCGAACTTCCATTGCGGCGAAGCCAGTTGCCAGATCAGCTTGGCGAAATCGTGGGTGTTTTTCTGGTAGCCGGCTGCACCGCGCTCGGTGGCGAAGTAGAACTGATACCACCATTGCAGTTCAGCTTTAGGCGGCAAAGGGTTCTTGCCCGCCGCCTGGTTGCCGATCAGGTAACCACTGACCGACACCAGCGCCTTGACCCGTTCCGGCCACAGCGCCGAAACGATGTCGGCCGAGCGTGCGCCCCAGTCGTAGCCACCGAGTACGGCTTGCTTGATCTTCAGCGCGTCCATGAAGTCGATCACGTCACTGGCCAGGGCAGCCGGTTGGCCGTTGCGCAGGGTGTTGTCCGAGAGGAAACGCGTACCGCCATAACCCCGGGCATAGGGGATCAGCACGCGATAACCCTTGGCCGCCAGCAGCGGTGCGACCTGGGCGTAACTGTCGATGTCGTAGGGCCAGCCATGCAGCAGGATTACCACTGGGCCGGTGGCCGGGCCAACTTCAGCGTAGGCCACGTCCAGCAGGCCGGCCTTGACGTGCTTGAGGGCACCGAAGGCGGTTTGTGGGCTGGCGACGGCGCGGGTAGGCGCCTCGGGCATTTCGGCTCGGGCCATGCCCAGAATGCCGAATTGCGACAAGGCCACGGCCAGGAAAAGGGATTGGCGGTTGAAACGGCGAGTCAACTGAGTGTGCATGGCGAGCCTCCTGCGGCTGGATGTGTGCCGGGTGCTCAGTTGAACGCCGGGCTGTATCTGGCCTGTTTCAGGAAACCCGTTGAGTTAAAGGCTGTGTATCGCAGTGAGCTCTGTACACACTGCGATACAAACCTTGCAGACGTTGAATTGAGAAGCCCCAAGTCACCCCTTCGGCAGCCGCTGCCAGGTAGGACGAATCGGCGGCTAAGACAGCACGATCTCATAGGGTTCACGCATTCTCTCCAGCAGCACCTGGGCCAGCATCGGTGCCAGGCCGATCTGCGGGTCGCCAGCCAACTGGCTGGCATAGGCATGGGCTGCATGGAGCTTGCGTGCGACGGTCCACGTGTCCAGGCGCACCTTGCGTGCACGTTGCCAGGGGATGATTGCGCCTTCCCGAGCGGGCCAGTGCCAGGCCCAGATCGGCAGTTCATACAGACGCGCGCTCACCAGGCTGCAGGCGTTGGCGCTGGCGCGGCCGACGGTGTCGTGGTCGTCATTGCCGTCGTTGCGCCAAGTGCTGAACACGACATCGCCCGGTTGCAAGTAGCGCGCGATGAATTGGCTCAGTTGCGCCTCACGGCCGGCGAGGGCGTCGTCACAGAAGCCGCCGCGAATCCACTTCAGGCTGTGCAAGGGCATGCCCAGGCGGCGTAGGGCCTCGACACTTTCCTGGGGCCGTACCACGCTCAGGCGGCTGGCGGGCCAGACGTCGGACCCTGGGTGGCTGGCGCTGCCATCGGTGATCGAGATGAGTTGCAATGGATGCTCCAATGTACTGAGCAATTGCAGCAGGCCGCCACAGGCCAGTACTTCGTCACCGGGATGGGGGGCGATGATGACCACACGCGCGCCGGGTGGCACCAATGAGGACGGGGAGATAGGAGGGATTTGCGCCAACTGCGGGGCGCTGTTCCAGATTTGCTCGGGGCCGCGACGGCCGTCGCTTAAGGAAGCAAGCTTCATGGGGTGTCACATCCTTGTCGATTGATGCTGGGTCGTGGTCCGTTGACGGGACGACACTCTTCTATCCACTACAGGCTCCGCCGCAGTGGTTGCATGGCACTCCACCCTTGGAACGCCAGCAAGGCGTCATCAGCATAGACAAGGATCTGTCGGTTTTACATTTTGTAATGTCGTTTTTTTCAAGTAGCGTGCATCAGGGTCTTCAAGTAATCACCGAAACCACCCTGGGCGCGGGCGTCCAGGCGCGCACTGGTGATCACCTGCGGGGTATGGCTCCAGGCGATGGAGGCGCCGCACAACTCCAGGTTACGCACCAATTGCACATCCTCATGGCACGGCAGGGGTTCGAAGCCACCGGCGCGGACATAAGCGCCAGCGCTTACACCCAGGTTGGCACCGTGGATGTGCCGATGGCCGTCCCGCGCCTCGTAAGCCTGGTTATAGCGAATCTGCGCTGCAGAGTCGAAACCTTCACCCCAGGCGTCCACGGTGACCGTGCCACACACAGCATCGGCTCCCAGCGCCAATTGGGCCACCAGCCAATCAGGCGCCACGCGGCTGTCGGCGTCGGTGCAGGAGATCCAACGTGCACCCTGGTTGAGCAGATGCCGCGCGCCCACGCCACGTACGTGTCCCACGTTGCGCGCCTGGACTTCCAGGCATTGCACTGGGTAGGCCTGGGCAATCACGGCGCTGTCATCGCTGCAACTGTCGAGTACAACCAATACAGTCACTTCCTCACCCAGTAAACCTGGATGGCTGGCCGCGATCAATGCCGCGCTCAGGCAGTCCGCCAGCAAGGCCTCTTCATTATGTACCGGGATCAGAATGCCGATCATCGCAAGCCCTCTAGGGTGGCGACCGAAGTGCCGTCACGGCTCCACAAGTCGAGTAGGAAGTCGTGTTCGTGGTGGCTGCAGACGTGAGGCATGTCTAAACGCTGATGGAGCAGGGTGTGCACCTGCTCGGCAGTTTGTGGGCAACCTTCGATGGCGGGGCGCCAGTGACAGGCCAGCACTTGGCCGTTGTCGGTCAGCGAAACGCGAGCACGATCTACCAGCTCGCTCAGGTCATCGGCGTCGAGGTAATAACACAATTCGCTAAATACGATCAGCTCGAACTGGCCCGCGGGCCACTGTTCGGGCAATCGACTTTGCTGCACCTGGGCATGCGCAAAGCCCAGCAAGCGACTGCGTGCCAGGGCGACGGCGGCCGAGGCCGTGTCGCAACACAGCAGGCGGTCACAGCGGGGCGCGAGTTCGAAGCTGAGTTCGCCATTGGCGCAACCGGGCTCGAACACCGAGGCATAACGTGGCCGGGTGAGCACCGCCAGGGTCAACGCGCGTTTGCGCCGTTCGTACCAGCGTTGGCGAAAGGCCCAGGGGTCGTCGTTATTGGCGAACAATTGGTCGAAATACGGTGTGGCCACACTCATACGAATACCACTTCAAAGGGCTGCAAGAGGCGCTCCACCACATAGGGCGCCAGCACGGGCGCCAGGCCGATCTGCGGATCACCCTCCAACTGGCTGGCGAAGGCATGGATGGCGTGGCGTTTGCGGGCTACCGCTTCACAGGTCAATGGAATCTTGCGGGCGCGGTACCAAGGCACCTGGTCATCCTCGGGCGTTGCCCAGTGCCAGGTCCACACCGGCAGTTCATACAGGGTTGCGCCGACCGCAAGGGAGGCCTTGGCGCTGGCACGGCCGACGGCTTCATGGTCGCAATGACCGTCTTCGCGCCAGGTGGTGAATACGACGTCGGTGGGTTTGAGGTAACGCTGGATAAACGCCGCGAGTTCATCCTCCCGCGCCGCCACCTTACTGTCGGTAAACCCCGCACGCAGCCATTTCAGGCTGTGCAGCGGCAAGCCGAGACGATGCAGCGCCTGGGCCGATTCCTGGGGGCGCACGACGCTCAAGCGCTCGACTGGCCAACGCCGCGAGCCGGGATGACTGGCGCTGCCATCGGTCACCGAAATCAGTTGGATCGGACGGCCAAGTGCCGCGAGCCCCTGCATCAAGCCACCACAACCCAGCACTTCATCATCCGGATGGGGGGCGATGATCACCGCCCGGTGGCCTTCGGGAACCAATTGCGCAACGCTGATCGGCGGCAGCTCGGCCATCTTTGGCGATGCCTGCCAGCGATGCAGCGGCGTGCCTTGGCCAACGATTGGATTGGGTTTCATAACTGCCACCTCCCTGTGGGTTCGCCGGCGACCAACTCGCCAAGGCCGGCCAAGTCGCGCTCGGCGTGACTCTGGCGTACATACACCGGCAAGTCCGCCATCAACTGGGCGAAATGCGGATCCTTGCAGTACGGCCCCGCACCCACAGCGCGTCCGACGTGGTGAATCACTTGTTCGACGGTGTCCTCGATACAGGCCCGAGTCTGTTGCGCCAGCAACCTGCCATTGGCCTTGGGTTCGCGGTCGACCTGTTCCGCGCTGGCGCGCAGTACACAAGCGGCGCTGTTCAGTGCGCTGTCGACCGCCCCGAGGTGGGCGAGGGCGTGGGGCTCGGGGCGTTTGCTGCACTGCTCACGCAAGACTTCTGCCAGGCGTTGGGCCGCGCCGTACCAGCAGGCGGCAATGCCAATGCCGCCTTGCCAGAAACCGGGTCGCGCGAGGTAATCACCCGGTCCGCCCACGGCCAGCCCCCAGGCCTCGTCGAACACTATTTCCACACTGCCGGTGGCGGCCATGCCCACGGCGTTCCAACCTTCGTCCGTCACGACGATACCGGGTTGATCCATAGGCACCGCCACCAACTGCTGGCGGTCTTCTTCGTCCCAGGCCGTCAGCAAGCCATGGCTGACCACCGCCGCGCCGGAACACCAGGCTTTACGCCCTTGTACCTTCAGGCGATGGCCATCTTTGAAAACGCGCACCTTGGCGGTGGGTGGCTCAGCTGCCCACATGCCCCAAATGCTGCCCAAGGGGGGTAAGGGGCTATTGAGTTCGGCAATGATTGCCAACGCGTCGGTGTGGCCCTCGAACAGCTTGCACAAGCGCAGGTCATGGGCAGCCACCTGTGCCAAGCGGCTGAACCGTTCCAGTGTCTGACCGCTGCCCGGTAAGGGCAGCTGGTCCAGGCCTTCCTCCTGAAGCGCCTTCAGGGCCGCGCCCAGGGCTTGCGTGTCCGCATAGCCCCGGTAGCCTTGAAGGAATCCATGCAGTGCCATTTCACACCTCGTCTTCACGCTGCAATTCAAACAGTAACAACGAACGCCCAGTCACCGCGTACTCATGATCAAAATCAAAGCGTTCCTGGCCACGTACCGCCGGGGAGTTGGTGTCGAGCATGCAGGTCCAGAACTCGCCTTCGGGCACTGGCGGCAGGCGGAAATTGACCATGTCGTGGTGGGCATTGACCACCAGCAGCAAGGTGGCATCGGCGCCGGCACGGCGTATCCCGGTTTCCTGGGCGCGGCCATCCATCAACATGCCCAGGCAGCGGCCGTGGCTGTCTTGCCACTGTTCGGTGGTCATCTCATTGCCATCCGGCGCGAGCCAGGTGACGTCCTTCACGCCGATGTCTTCGTTGTAGTCGCCCACCAGAAAGCGCCCACGCCGCAGAATCGGATAAGCCAGGCGCAGCTTGATCAGACGCTTCACAAACTTGAGCAAGGCCTTGCCGTCGTCGTCCAGGTCCCAGTTGACCCAGCCGATCTCGCTGTCCTGGCAATAGGCGTTGTTGTTGCCGTGCTGGGTGCGTGCGAACTCATCACCGGCCACGATCATCGGCGTGCCTTGGGCGAGCAGGAGGGTGGCGAAGAAGTTGCGCATCTGGCGCAGGCGCAGTTCGTTGATTTCCGGATCGTCAGTCGGCCCTTCGACGCCATGGTTCCAGGACAGGTTGTTGTTACTGCCGTCCTGGTTGTTTTCGTCATTGGCCTCGTTGTGCTTGTCGTTGTACGACACCAGGTCGTGCAGGGTGAAGCCGTCGTGGGCGGTGATAAAGTTCACCGAACTGTAGGGACGACGGCCACGATGGTTGAACATCTCGCCCGAAGCGGTCATGCGCCCGGCAAAGTCCGCCAGTTGGCCGTCATCGCCTTTCCAGAAAGCACGCACGGTGTCGCGGAAGCGGTCGTTCCATTCCACCCAGCCCGGTGGGAAGTTGCCCACCTGATAACCGCCGGGGCCGCAGTCCCACGGCTCGGCGATCAATTTGAGCTGACGCAATACCGGGTCCTGACGACAAGCGACCAGGAAGCTGTGACGTTCATCGAAACCATCGCGGTAACGGCCAAGAATGGTCGCCAGGTCGAAGCGGAAACCGTCGACGTGCATCTCATTGGCCCAGTAACGCAGGGAGTCGGTGACCATCTGCAACACGCACGGATGGCTCAGGTCCAGGGTATTCCCGGTGCCGGAATCGTTGATGTAGAAACGCTTGTCATCCGGCATCAGGCGGTAGTACGAAGCGTTGTCGATACCGCGCATGGACAGGGTCGGGCCACGCTCGTTGCCCTCGGCGGTGTGGTTGTAGACCACATCGAGGATCACTTCGAGCTTCTGCTCATGCAGGTGCGCGACCATCTCCTTGAACTCGGCGATCTTGCCGCTGGCGAGGTAGCGCGGGTCGGGGGCGAAAAACGCGATGCTGTTGTAGCCCCAATAGTTGGTCATGCCTTTTTGCAGCAAATGCTGGTCGTTGACGAAGGCATGCACGGGCAGCAGCTCGACTGACGACACACCCAACTGGCGAATGTGCTTGAGCACGTCGTCTTCCATTAAGCCAGCGCAGGTGCCGCGTACGGACTCGCCCACGGAAGGGTGGCGCATGCTGATCCCGCGCAGGTGGGTCTCGTAGATGATCGTGCGGTCCCACGGCACCCGCACCGGCTGGTCGTTGCCCCAGGTGTGTGCCGGGTCGATGACTTTGCATTTGGGCACGAAGGGTGCGCTGTCGCGTTCGTCGAAACTGAGGTCGTCGTCCGGGTGACCGATGGTGTAGCCGAACAGCGCCTCGGACCATTTCAATTCGCCCACCAACTGCTTGGCATAGGGGTCGATCAGCAATTTGTTGTGGTTGAAACGGTGGCCGTTGGCGGGGTCATACGCACCATACACGCGGTAGCCGTAAATCAGCCCTGGGTGGGCGTCGGGCAGGTAGCCGTGGAAGGTTTCGTCGGTGTATTCCGGCAGTTCGATGCGCTCCAGCTCGACTTCGCCGGAATCATCGAACAGGCACAGTTCGACCTTGGTCGCGTTGGCCGAGAACAAGGCAAAGTTGACACCCAGGCCGTCCCAGGTGGCGCCAAGGGGGAAGGGCAAACCTTCACGAATCCGCGACGGCTCGTTGCCCGGCGTCGAAGGGGTTTTATCGGGTTTGCTCATTGAGTTGCTCCTGCAAAGGTCTTTTTTCGGGCCGAACACGGCCGTGCTGACGTGAGGTCAGGCAAATGTCTGATAAGTGCAAATCATTGTAGGAGCCGGCTTGCCGGCGATAGCGGCGGTACTGTCAACCTCTGCGTCGACTGCGATTGCGCGATCGCCGGCAAGCCGGCTCCTACAGGTCGGGTCAGCTGGCGGGCTTGCGCGGCGCCTTCGGCTTCTTCTCGGCGGCAGGCTTGGGAGGAGGCGCAGGCTTGGCTTTCGCCGGCGGCTTGGGAGCGCTGGCCTTGGGCTTGGCCGCTGCCTTGGGTTTGCTTGGCGTCAGCGCTTCGGCTTCCGCCAGTTTGCGCGCCATCTCCCAGTGGCGTGCATCTTCACCATGGGGTTTGCCTTCGGACTCCCAGATCTGATGCGCCAGTTCGCGTATGCGTTTGTCTTCAGTACTCATCACAATGCTCCTCACAGAAAATTTTCAGCTTTCTTGATCATCAGGATTGATAAAGACATTGACCGGGAAATCCCCCAGGGCAGCGCTAACCAACAGCTCCTTGTCTGGTGTGACTGCGCCTGTATGAAAAAGTCCCTTCCAGTTTTGCGTTGTGGCGGCGAACGGTAATTTCACCCGTGTATCGCCCCAAACCTGCGCATTGATCTGAGGGTGCACACCGTTTTCAAGCAGGTGATGGGGCCAGCGTGGCACCAACACCAGCAGGTACTTGCCCTGGTGTTCGCGAGAGAATGCGACCACCCGGTCAGCGTGCTCGCCGACCACTTCCAGCGGCGTGTAGGTGCCGCTGCGGAACAATTCAGGCAGGGCCTTGCGCAAGGCCAGCACCTGAGCAATCAACGCCTGTTTGATACGCCCGTCGCGCCAGTTGAACAACAGTTCGCCGATGTCCGGTGGAGTCGCCAGCGCCTGTTGCCGTGCGCTGAAATCCACCGGGCGACGGTTGTCCGGGTCTACCAGGCTTAAGTCCCAGAACTCATCGCCCTGGTACAGGTCCGGCACACCCGGCACGGTCATACGAAGCAAGGATTGCGCCAGGCTGTTCAACGCGCCCGCCGGGGCAATCGCCTGAGCGGCATTGCCGATGGCGGTGCGCAGCGCGTGGCCTTCATCGCTGAGCAACAGCCGTGAAAGGAACGTTTCGACGCCTTGTTCATAGGCTTCGTTGGGCGCGCTCCAGCTGCTCTGCAACTTGGCTTCGCGCAGGGCCTTTTGTTGCCACTGCCACAGGCGCTGCTGGTAGCCGTCAAACTCAGTGCCCTGATCCAACGGCCAACTGCCGAGCAAGACTTGATAGAGGATCAATTCGTCGCCGGCCGAGGGGGCGGTGTCGGTTCGCAATGGAGCGGCCAGGGTGCGCCAGTGTTCCACCTGTTCAACAAACCACGGCGCGCATTCACTCAACACCGCCAGGCGCGCACGGGTGTCTTCGCCGCGTTTGTGGTCGTGGGTGGCGGTCGCCAGGAGGTTGTCGGGGAAGGTCCGCAAACGCTGCTGGTTGACAGCATGAAAGTCGGCCAAGGGCGCGCTGAACTGCTCTGTGCTGAAGCCCACGTCGTTGCGCGACAGCAGTACCGCCGAGCGATAGAACGCGGTGTCCTCCACGGCCTTGGCGGCGGCGGGCGACGTCAATTGCTGGAAACGCACGCAGGCATGCTTGAGGATCTTGCGTTCACGGCCTACCGGGCGATTGCGCCAGGGTTGACCGCCCAACCATTTTTCCAGGTGATCGAGTACCGGCCAGTCGCCTTCGCCTAAGGTGGTGCGTGCGCCGTCCATGGCGTGTTGGAACACTTGGTCGTCAGCGTCGCTGCGGCCACGTGCGCTGATGTAGGTGCGGTACACCGGGAAATGCACGATCAGTTCCTGCAACGCGCGTCGGATGGCGCCTAGCGTCAGGTCGCGGGTCATCACATCGTCGCGGGCTACTTGCAGCAGGGCCTGGGCCACACTTTCGAAGTCGCCGCCGAGTGAGCCGTTGAGGATTTGCTGGCGCGCCAGTCGCGCTTCCTCGAGGAAGGCCGAGGGCCGTTCGCTGTGACGGGTCCACAGTTCGGCCAAAGGTTCAAAACCGTCCGGGTGATGTTGCAGCAGCGACAGCTGGTTCATGAATTCGTAGCCGGTGGTGCCGTCCACCTGCCAGTCTTCGCGCAGGGTTTCGCCTGCACCGAGGATTTTTTCCACGAAGATCGGTAAATGCCGCTGCGGTGACAGCGAATCCACCCGGCGCCGCAGCTTGCGGCAATACCCGCGCGGGTCGGCCAGGCCGTCGATATGGTCGATACGCAGGCCATCCACCAAACCTTCGCTGATCAGTTCGAAAATCTTGCCGTGGGTGGCTTCAAATACGGCGGTGCGTTCCACGCGCAAGCCGCCCAGTTCATTGACATCGAAGAAGCGCCGCCAGTTGATATCGTCCGCTGCGGTGCGCCAGCTGGCGAGTCGATAGGCCTGTTGTTCGAGCAGGTGGTGCAGGCGGTCAAAGTCGAACGTCGCCAACTGTCTGTTGATGGCCTGGCGTACTTCGTCTTCAGTGGCCCGTTCGGCCAGGGCTTGTTTGAGCCAGACGGCCTCGTGGTAAGCATCATCCTGATAGGCCAGGGCGCTGAAGCGGTCGGACAAGGGCTTGAGTAATTCATCGCTACCCAAAATCGCCGCGTAGTCCCGTGGGCAGATCGGAAAGCGATGCTCGTAATGCTCGACGTAGAAAGCGCCGTGGGTGGCATCGAACTGCAGGGTCACGGTGCCAGTCTGCAAGGCTTCGCCGTAGTCGCTGCCGAGGAACGGCATCAGCAACTGGCCTTTGAGCAGCGGGTCGGGCGAATGCCACTGGATATCGAAGAACTCGCTGTAGGGGCTCATGCGCCCCCATTCCAGCAGGTCCAGCCACCAAGGGTTATCCGCGCCACCCACGGCCATATGGTTGGAAACAATATCGAGGATCAGGCCCATGCCGTGTTCACGCAACGCGGCGACCAGGCGGCGCAAGGCGGCTTCGCCACCCAGTTCAGGGTTGACGCGGGTGGGGTCGACCACGTCGTAGCCGTGCATGGAGCCGGCGCGGGCGCTGAGCAGCGGTGAAGCGTACAGGTGGCTGATGCCGAGGTGGGCGAAGTAGGGCACCAGGGGCACCGCGTCGTCCAGGGTAAAACCTTTATGAAATTGCAGGCGCTGGGTAGCGCGCAGGGGCAGTGCTTTCATCGGTCACGCTCATAGGCTTGGTTGCGCGCGACGGCCAACAGTTCGAGGCGGCGGGCGGCCCCGGCATTGTCGAGCAGGCTGGAGGCCTCACCCACAAAGCGACGGCGCCAATTGGGGTGGGTGTCGGTGGTACCGGGCAGGTTGGCCTGCTCCTCGACGCCGAGCGCATCCTCCAACGGCAACAGCACCAACGGTGCGCGGGTGTGGCCGAGGTAGCGCACGCTGGCGTCGATCATATGGTCGGTCTCGTTGCGGATCTCATCGACGAAGTTCTGCGGGTCCTGGCTCAAGGCCTGACGCAGTGCCTGGCGTTCGCGCAGGCGGTGTTCGCTCCATTGCTCCACGGTAGGCGCATCGATAAGGCCGAGCTGGATGTTCCAGTCGATATCGCGGCTGTGCCACCAGCCGTTGAGCGTCGGCAAGTCGTGGGTGCTGGTGGTGGCCAGGGCGTTGTCCGTCCAGTCGAGGATCGGCTTGAACTGGCCGTCGTGGTTTTGCTCGAACAGCAACACGCGCATGCCGAGGATCGAGCGGGCGATGAGTTTTTCGCGCAGGCCGTCCGGCACCGTGCCCAGGTCTTCACCAAGCACGATGGCTTGGTGGCGATGGGATTCCAGGGCCAGCAGGCGTAACAGGTCGTCCACTGGGTAATACAGGTAGGCGCCTTCACGCGGCGAGGCGTCCATGGGCATCACCCACAGGCGTTGCAGGCCCATCACATGGTCGATACGCAGGCCACCGGCATGGGCGAAGTTGGCGCGCAGCATCTCGATAAAGGCGCGGAAGCCGTTGCGCTTGAGGCCTTCAGGCGAGAACGCGGAGATGCCCCAGCCTTGCCCGGCGCGATTGAGAATGTCGGGTGGCGCGCCCACGGTCAGGTCCGCGAGCAGTTCATCCTGGCGGCTCCAGGCTTGGCTGCCGCCGCCGTCGGCGCCCACGGCCAGGTCGGCGATCAATCCGACGCCCATGCCACTGCCGCGAGCGGCTTGTTGCGCGCGTTCCAGGCAGCGGGCGATCAGCCATTGGCTGAAGGCGAAGTAGCCGATCTCATCCTGGTTTTCTGCGGCAAAGGCTGCGAGTGCCGGACTCTGCGGGTTGCGCCAGTCTTCGGGCCAGTGGCGCCAGTCAAGATCCTCACCTTTGGCGGCGCGCGCGGCTTGCACCGCTTCGAAGCGGCAATGGTTTTCCAGCGCTTCACCACCGGCCTGGCGGAAACTCAGAAAATCGGCGTGTTGTGGATGCTGGCCGTGGCGGAAGTCTTCGTACAGCGTCCGCATCAGACGCTGCTTGGCCTTGGCAGCTGTGGGCCAGTCGATCAGGCTGTGTTGTTCCAGGTCGTGCAGTTCATCCGTCAGGCCGAGGGATTCAATGGCGTTGCGCACTTCGCGCTCACCCAGGATGCAACCGGGCGAGGCGTACAAGCTGTTGAGGAACAAGCGACTGGAGGGCGAATACGGGCTGTAGCGCTCGGTGTCGGCGCTGAACATGGCGTGCATCGGGCTGATTGCCAAGGCATCGGCCCCGCGTTCGGCAGCCGAACGGGCCAGATGTTCCAGGGCCAGGGTGTCGCCGAAACCGCCATCGCCCAGGCGGCGCAAGCTATACAGTTGCGCGCTGAGGCCCCAGGCACGGGCGGGGCGACTGTCGACGGCCTCGGCGACGCTGTAGCAGTGGGTGGGGGCGACGGCCAGGGTGAACGTCTGCTCGGCGATATGCACTTGGTGATAACCGAGGGCGATGACGCCGGGCAACACGGCGTCGCCATCGAGGCGCAGCTCCAGGGTTTCACCGTCTTCGAGGCTGACCCGGCACAGGGTGTCCGGTTCAAAGTAACGGGCCAGATCCAGGCCTTCGCCGCTGTCGATGGTCATCAACGGTGGCAGGTGTTTGTCTTGTTTTGCCTGTTCCAGTTCAAGCAGGCTGGCGTCGATCTCGGCATCGCTGTCGGCCGGGTGGCCCAGGCCTTTGAGAACGGCGCGCAAAGCGTCGGGTTTCACACGTTGCGGGCGGCCGTTTGCGTCGATCCAATCGACGGCCAGGCCCGCTCGGCTGGCGAGGATTTCCAGGTTCGCTTCGCTCAAGGGTGCTCTCCAACAGGGGATAGGGTAACGCGTGCGCTGTACGCCGGCAGATGGGCGCCGAGGTTGGCAGGCGTTTCGAAAAGGACAGCGCCCGCCGCCGGGTGATCCAGCGGCGCGGCACTCAGGTTGAGGTCGATCTGCAACAGGCTGCCGTTGCCCAGGCGCCAGCGTGCGCTGACGGCCCCCTCGGCCAGCACCTGCGCACCCAGCGCGAGGCTGCCCGGCAAGTGCGGCACGATATGGTGGTGGCGCAGGTTCAGCAGTTGGCGGTAGAGCTGGGCGTGCGGGTTGTCGGTAAACGAGGGGGCCGATTGTTCAAAGGTGGTCGCGTCGTTGGGATCGGGAATGCGTTCACGTCGTTCCGGATCCTTGAACGCGGCGAAATCAGCAAACTCATTGCGCCGTCCTTCACGTACCGCTTCGGCCAACTCGCCGTGATGGTCGGTGAAGAACAGGAACGGCTCGCTGGCGTTGACTTCGTCGCCCATGAACATCAGCGGGATCATCGGTGAAAGCAGCAGGAGGGTGGTCGCCGCGTTCAACGCTTGTGGCGAGCACAGCTGATGCAGGCGCTCGCCCAGCGCGCGGTTGCCGATCTGGTCATGGTTCTGCAAAAACGCCACAAACGCGCTTGGCGGCAGGTGCCCACTGGGTTCGCCGCGTTCATGACCATGCCGAGTGGTATGCCCCTGGAAGATGAAGCCTTCGCCCAGGCAGCGCGCCAATTTGGCGGTAGGCTCCTCGGCGAAGTCACTGTAGTAGGCGTCGGTTTCGCCGGTCAGCAGTACGTGCAGGACGTTATGAAAGTCATCATTCCATTGCGCGTCGAAATCGTGTTGCAGCAGGCTGGCCTGATTGAGCTCGTTTTCCAGCATCAGCCAGACGTGTCGGCCAGTGTCGACTTGTTCGCGAACGCGGTGAGCCAGTTGTTTCAGAAAATCCGGGTTGTCGATGGCATGTACCGCGTCCAGGCGCAGGCCGTCGAAACGGTATTCGAGCAGCCACATCAAGGCGTTATCCAGGAAGAAGTCCCGCACTTCACGCCGGTCGAAGTCGATACCGGCGCCCCAGGGCGTGTGCACGTCTTCCTGGAAGAAACCTTTGGCGTACTGGCCGAGGTAGTTGCCATCGGGGCCGAAGTGGTTGTAGACCACGTCGAGGATCACCGCCAGGCCGTGTTCGTGGGCGCTGTCGATCAGGTGCTTGAGTTGATCAGGCGTGCCGTAGGAAGCCTGGGGTGCATAGGGTAGGACGCCGTCATAGCCCCAGTTGCGTTCGCCGGGGAATTGCGCCAACGGCATCAATTCAATCGCGGTCACACCCAGCTCGGCGAGGCGTGGCAGGTGCTTCTCGACGCCGGCGTAGCCGCCCATTGCGCCGACATGCAGCTCATAAATGACGGCTTCGTGCCAGGGACGGCCTTGCCACTGGCTGTGGCGCCATGGATAGGCGAGGGGATCGACCACCAGGCTCCAACCGTGCACATCCGAGGCCTGGGCCCTGGAGGCAGGGTCGGGTACATCCACTTCCCCGTCGATATTGAAACGGTAGCGCGTGCCCGCCGGGCACGCTATTTCGGTTTCAAACCAGCCTTCCGCCTGCGGCAGCATGGCAATGGACTTGCCGTTTTCCAATTCAACGCTGACATAAAACGCGTCTGGCGCCCACAAGGCAAAACGCGTGTGTTGCGCGTCCAGCATGATTGCGCCGTGGGGCCAGGTTTCCAGAGTCCGTAACGGCATCTATAGAGACCTCCCGTTGATTATTTAGCGGATTTCCCCAAGGCCTTGGCCACAAGCTGTTCGTACAGTTCGGCGTAGGGTTCCACCGCCTGGCTCCAGTTGAACGGTTGCGTCATCGCTCGGCAGCGCATGGCATTGAGCAGGCCAGGGTAGGCAAACACCTTGAACGCGCGGCTCAAGGCTTCTTTGTAGCTCTCGACTGTGGATTCATTGAACAGGAAGCCGGTCACGCCATTTTCGATGGTGTCGGCCAAGCCGCCGGTGTTACGCGCAACGGGCAGCGAACCGAAGCGCTGGGCGTACATCTGGCTCAGGCCGCACGGCTCGTAGCGCGATGGCATCAGCAGGAAGTCACTGCCGGCGAACATGCGCCGGGCATCGGTCTCGTTGAAGCCGATACGCACACCGATCTGCCCAGGGAAGCGCAGCGCCAGTTCACGCATGGCGTTTTCTTCTTCCGGCTCACCGCGACCGATGATCGCGATCTGCCCACCTTGCTCGACAATAAAGCTGGCCACGGCTTCGGTCAGGTCCAGGCCTTTTTGAAACACTAGGCGTGAGACCACGGCGAACAGCGGGCCGGTGGATTCACTCAGGCCAAACAGCTCACGTACCTGGGCTGCGTTGACCGCTTTGCCTTCCCAGTCGCCGATGTTGAAGTTGTGGGTCAGGTGCGGGTCGGTGGAGGTTTCCCAGCTGTCTTCAATGCCGTTGGGAATGCCGCTGAGCAAGCCTTGCTGGGTCTTGCTGGCAAGAAAGCCATCAAGGCCGCAGCCGAATTCCGGGGTGGTGATTTCCCGGGCGTAGGTGGCGCTCACCGTGGTGATGTGGCTGGAATACGCCATGCCGGCCTTGAGGTACGACATCTTGCCGTAGAACTCCATGCCTTCCTGCTGCAAGGCGTGGGGTGGAATGCCCAGTTCCGGCGTCGAGGCCAGGCTGATCACGCCCTGATAAGCCAGGTTATGAATGGTGAACAGCGTCGGCGTGCGTGACCCACGCCAGTGCATGTATGCCGGCGCCAGGCCAGCGGGCCAGTCGTGGGCATGCACCAGGTCCGGGCACCAGTGGATTTGCGCAAGGTTGGCGGCCATGTCGGCGGCGGCCAGGCCCAGGCGGGCGAAACGAATGTGGTTGTCCGGCCAGTCGCGGCCGTTATTGGCGCCGTAGGGCGTGCCTTCGCGCTCGTACAGCTCGGGGCAGATCAGGACATAAATGACCAGGCCGTCCTTGAGGTCCATGCGCCCGATCTTGCACGGCGGCAGCGCGGCGTGGCCGCCCAGCTCACCGATGATATGGATCGGGTTATCGCTTTCCATCACCTGCGGGTAACCGGGAATCAACACCCGCACGTCGTGCAGGTGGGCCATGGCGCGGGGCAGGGCCGCGGACACGTCGCCCAGGCCGCCGGTTTTCACCAGGTCGGCAAATTCAGAGGTCACGAACAGGACTTTCTTGCGATTAGGATTCTGACTCACGATCGGCCGCACAGTGGTGGGCAGGTCGACCAACGAAGGTCCCCCTACCGGCTGACTGACACGCTCTCCCTGAATATCTACAGCGGCACTGATCATAGTTCTCTCCCACATGTTGGTCGGCTAATGGCCCGCTGCCATTAGCTCCGATGGCCACATCCTGCGGCCAGGCGCACAAGCACTGTACAAACTGGCAAGGCGTATGCCAGTTGCACGGTTAGCCAAAAAAGATTGGATGGACGGGCATTTCGCGTGAACCACGCGTGCACGCCTTACCTTAAAACTGGACCTACGGCAGAGTTGGAAAGTTTCGATTTTTTGCGGGGTTTTTGTTTTCGAACGGACCCATCGGTCATGAGTCTAGGACAGATCCTAGAGCTTGTAGGGTTTCGAGGAGAATTTTGTAGGACAAAAACTTGTAACCATATGCTCTCGTAGAAAACACCGGTATGTAGTAAGCAGGCTTGCCCTGCGCTGGAGTGCGAAGCGCTCCCGACCGGATCTCGACATCAGCGCCGCTTAGCGCCCCAGCGCAGGGCAAGCCTGCTCACCACATGCGGGTTGCCCTTGAATGGTGCGTCAGCCCAGCACGCGAATGGGCACGCCGCTCGCCCACGCGTGAATATCTTCGATCATCTGCGCGTAAAACTGCCGGTAATTCTGTTCACTCACATACCCCACATGCGGCGTCGCCAGCACATTGGGCAGGCGGCGGAAGGGGTGATCCACCGGCAACGGCTCCTCGGCATACACATCCAGCGCCGCTCCCGCCAAGCGACCGTTTTCCAACGCCTGCACCAGCGCCGATTCATCCACAATCGGCCCACGCGCTGTATTGACCAAGCGAGCGCTTGGTTTCATCCAGCTCAGTGCTTCGGCATCCACCACCCCACGGCTGCGGTCGCTGAGCACCAGGTGGACGGTGAGAATATCCGCCTGTTCGAACAATGCTTGCTTGCTGACCCAGGTCACGCCCGATTCCGCCGCGCGTTCCGGCGTGAGGTTTTCACTCCAGGCAATCACCCGCATGCCGAACGCCTGGGCAAACCGCGCCACTTTCTGGCCGATGCTGCCGAGGCCGAGAATGCCCAGGGTCTTGCCATGCAGGTCACCGCCCAGGCCAATCTGCCACTGGCCGGCGCGCAAGGAATTGGCCTCGGCCAGCAGATTGCGGGTGGAAGCCATGATCAGCGCCCAGGTCAACTCCGGCGCGGCGTGTTTATAGCTGTCGGTGCCGCAGACCGTGATGCCCAGCGCCTTGGCCGCCGGAATGTCGATGGCCGCGTTGCGCAGGCCGCCAGTGACCAGCAATTTAAGTTTGGGCAGACCCTGCAGTAGGGGCTTGTCGAAGGTCGAGCGTTCGCGCATCACGCAAATCACCTCGAAGCCCCGCAAACGCTCGATCATGGCGGCGGTATCGGCCGGGTAATCGTGCAGGAAATGCACCTGGCCCACGCCCTCAAGCACTGACCAATCCACCACGCCACTGGCCACACTCTGCCAATCATCAATGACTGCAATCTGTACCGACATTCACGAGTGCCTCGAAGTAGGTTGGATTAAAGCGCGTTCAAACCCTGCAACAGCGCTGTGTGAAACCGAGCCGGTTCCTCCATCTGCGGTGCATGCCCCAAGCCCGGGAATTCCACCAGGGTTGCATGGGGAATCAACTGGGCCACTTGCTTGCCCAACACGGCATAGTTGCCGAGCTTGGCCTTGACCGCCGGCGGCGCGACGTCCTTGCCGATGGCGGTGTTATCCGCCGTGCCGATCAGCAGCAGCGTGGGCATCTGCAAGTTCTTGAATTCGTAGTACACCGGCTGGGTGAAGATCATGTCGTAAATCAGCGCCGAGTTCCATGCGACCAGGGTATGCCCCGGGCCGTTGCTCAGACCGGCATACATGTCCACCCAACGCTCGTACTCGGGCTTCCAGCGCCCGACGTAATAGGTGTTGAGTTGGTAGTTGCGAATGCCGTCGGCGCTGACTTTCAGTTCACGCGCATACCATTGGTCGACGGTGAGCGACGGCACGCCCAGCGCCTTCCAGTCTTCCAGGCCAATCGGGTTGACCATCGCCAGCTGTTCAGTCTGTTCGGGGTACATCAGCGCATACCGGGTGGCGAGCATGCCACCGGTGGAATGGCCAATAACGGTGGCCTTTTGAATGCCGAGTTTTTCCAGCAGTTGATGGGTGTTGGTCGCCAACTGCTGGAAACTGTATTGATAATGGTCAGGCTTGCTGGAGCTGCAAAAGCCGATCTGGTCCGGCGCAATGACCCGGTAACCGGCGTCGCTCAGGGCCTTGATCGAGCCCTCCCAGGTGGCGCCGCAGAAGTTCTTGCCATGCATCAGCACCACGCTGCGACCGTTGGCCTGCCCTTTGGCGGGCACGTCCATATAGCCCATTTGCAGGGACTTGCCCTGGGATTGAAAGTCGAAATGCTTGAGTGGATAGGGGTATTCAAAGCCTTGCAGCTCGGGGCCGTAGACGGGGCCTTCAGTGGCGGGAAGGGTGCAGCCCGTCAGCAGGCTGGCGAGGCAAAATGTGCGGATACGTGGCATGGGCGAACTCCGGGAACAATAGCCGGATACTGTGGAGTGGGGATTAAGGGCAGGTTAACGCTGTGTCGAGCGCAATTGCGGCCATAAAAAAGGCGAGTTTATCGGTTGGATAAACTCGCCTTCTCTGTTCTTTTCAACGGGCTCCGGTTTTAGAAGATTCCGTAACCGTCGAAATTCCCATTACCCCAAGTATCACGTACGAATCCCTGGCCATTGTAGACCCTGACCAAATAACGACTTGAAGGAGATATTGGCGGAAAGCCTTCGTTCACCCATGCTTCTCCCGTGCGAGGGAACTGGAGTCCGAACCTTGAATTGAGCGAAGACGCTGTACTAAATGTGAGCATCGAGCCACCTGAGCCGCCAATGGTCGCGAGCATTTGATCAAACGTGCCGTTCCCGACCAGCCTGCAAATTCTGCCGCCACCCGATACCTGGATGTTGTAACTCTTCGACTGACTATTCTGGTCACGAACAGTGATCGTCGTCGTGCCGGTGCCCGTGAACGTCAATCGTGCCGAGTTATTAACGACAGCGACTGACGTGTTGCTGGAGGAATACGATAAGGTTCCTTCACCACCACTGCCCTGCCGGATAGTACCCGTATAAAGCACGTCGGTAAATCCGAAGCCTTGCAGCAACCAGCCCCCTAGATTTACGAACATGGTACTTTCATCCAGGGTTATCGGACGCACGGTCGTCACCGTGTAGCGGGTCTCAGAGAAGTCGACCGCCTGCTCTACATCATTGGCCCGGGTGTAAGCCACTTTGAGTACCACCCTGATAATCGTGTTATTAGCCAGCGCCGCCAGCCAGGTCCTCAGTACTGGTTTGTTGGTAAACCCGTTCGCTGCCTCGGTGGCGTTGATAGCCTCACCTTCAAGCACGGGCAGTATATTTTCACCCGCGATGCAGTACAGCCATACGCGTTGTTCCCTGGCGCTCAACGCCCATTTCACGACTGCGGCGTTGGGGTTGCCGCTGATGGTTGGCAGATTTATCACGCCGTTGTTGGTGATGTTGTTGATCAGGGGCGCCGGCAAGTCTATGGCAGGAATGGTGTTGACCCGTACCGTCTGCACTTCGGATGGAATCGGCTCGGGGGAACCCTCGCGCAGCACCGAATACTTCAACTGCACGGTGCTGTTCACGCTGTAATTCAGGAAACCCGCGCTGGTGAGGTTGAAGACCACTGTCCCGCCGTCCTGGCCGTCGAGTGTCCTCTGTTCTTCCGTGCAATCATGGAAAAACCAGCTCAAGGTTATTTTGTCTGTACTGCTCATTCCATCGTAACGGACGGTCACCGTGGTGTTGTGCTCAATGGGCAATGGATCCACCGTCACATCCGCCCCGACCCCGGAAGCACCGCCGATAAACGGATGTGGCAGCACGCCAGGAACGGCCTGTACGACATACTCGCGCACGCGGAACAGGGTCGCATGGCTCCTGTCGGAGCTGCGATCAAAGCTGACCCAAAAGCTGATCTTCAGATTCGAGCCATCCTTGAGCTTGCGCAACTCATCCACCGGCGTCGGTGGCATGATGCCTTGCGTCGCGCCGTCGATCGTGACCAGGTTCGCTGTGTAGGTGGCCTCTAAGAACCGCCCGCCGTCGTCGTATTCGCCTTCATATACCATCCACATCCGCTGGACCGCGTGAGAAAACTCCCACACGTTGATCAGGGTGCGCTCCAGGCCGTTGAGTCGGGCAATATCCAGTAATGGGCTGTCCTGCCCTTCGATGGTGGGGATCGGCAGTGTGGTCAGGGGCAACAACTGCAACAGCAGAATCGGTGACGGTATTTTCTTTGTTCCGCGCAGCACAAAATACTGCACGGTAATGACGCGGCCTGCGGGCAGAATGTTGGCTCCGATCACCTCACTGGGTACATCGAAATGCAAGGTTTTAGAGGTATTGCCAAATTTAGTCTCCTCGTGTGTACCAATGTCGGGTAGCCCACTCCACACTGCCAGGATCCTGTCACTCGGCGACATTGTCAGGAACGAGACCTCAATGGTCGCCTTCACTGTGGCGGACTCCGGACGCAGTTCGTCAGGGTGCCTCGAAGCTTCGAGTACTTCCGGTCTAAGCAATACCCCCAGCGACTTGCCGACAGTCACTTCAAGCACTTCAGAGCGCAGCGTGGTCAAGCCGCGAATGAGGGTATAGCTGAACCGAATCGTTCCATTGTTGTTCAAGTCGACAAATTGACGATCCACCGAGAACGCAATTTGCCCCGGCACCAGCACATCAATTTCTCCCCCGGTACTGCCACCCACCCCTGAGCCAATCCAGCGCCAGATTACTTTGTCGCCTGGCACAAAGCGGGTATAGGGGAGCGTGGCGTTGACCTGGAAGATCACATCGTTCGGGTCGAGGTTTTCGTACTCGTCTAGCGGGTCAATCAAGGGGGCCGGCAGGTCGGCATGACGTGCGCCAATCTCTACTATCCGGTGATCGGATTCACGGACCGTCAGCACGCCAGCATCCAGCACTGTGTTCACTCCGTCGTTGACGCGATAGAACACGTTGACCGGGCCGAGCCCAATGAACTGGGCAAAGTTAGCCGCCGTTACAATGCGAAAGCGTGTGGGCGGCGGAGGAGCACCGGCTTGCTGGGTTTGTTCATAAAACACTACGCCGCCACCCGTTTGCTGCGCCTCCATGCGTAACGTGACGGGGAAATTCGCGTTGTAAGGGGTGTATTCCGGGAAGTTGATTTTGAGGAAAGGAACGGTCGGATCGATCAGACCCCCTTCATCCTCCTCGATATCAACCGCCGGCATGGTGGACGAGGTACCAAAAATCGTGACGGTCGTACGACGGGAGTTGCCTATCACGGTGCCCAGTGGGAATTCCAACCGGTGGGTAATTTGTAGAGAACCGTTGATCAAGCGTTTGATGACGCTGTTTTCGACGGTAATAAATCGCGTCAAGCCGACAGTGGCAGTCACCGGTGGCAATTGAACTTCGTACGGCGGAGCGCTGTTGTCGTCAAGCAGCCCGCGCAGCGTCACGATGATCTGGGTACCTACAGGTGTGGCGGTGTTGTTGGGGGGCAGCCTGCGAGGCACAGTGACGCCCACCTGGAAGAGCGCTTCGCTCTGTGTGTCAAAGTTGACCGACAGTGTCGGATCTCCGTCGACCAGAAAGAAGGGGCTTTCCAATAGATTTGGATCCAGGTCACTTTCCAGGCGTACCGCGTCGGACCACTGTTGAACTTCCCCGGAGAAGTTCAGTACGACGTCGTAAACCCGAAACCTGATGATGACCTGGCCGCTGCCGCCTGGCAGCAGGATAATCTCCGGCGGGACGAACACCTCAATGGGCGCGCGCTTGCGGGCCTGGTCTTCGCTCAGCACTAGGGTCACCAAGTGGCCGTTCCAGTACAGCTCGACAGTGTCCCCCTTGTACGCGTCAGGGTAGTGCTCGATGGTTATGAGCACCCCTTCGCTCGCGCGATCGAGGTCCAGCACGGCATCCGGGCCGCTCAGGTCGGCCGGCAGATGAAGACGCAACGCTGAATGGTACGGCTCCCCCGGGTCCTGATCGACTCCACCTGGGCGGGTGGCCTTGATAAAAAAGGTTTGTTCCCGCGACGTGCTTACAGTTCCACTGCCGCTGCGCCTGACCTGCCCATAGCAGGGGAATACACTGCCTACTTCGCCCGGCCTGCCAAATGGCACATTTTCGCGGAGTACCCAGAGCTGGAAGCGGTTCTGGCCGATTTGACCAGGCTGGATTTCCGCCCAGGCCTTGGGAACGCGTTTGTCTCCCATATAAAATTCGTAGATATCGCCGATACTTGGTCTGGTCCAGCTATCAAAGGTAATCAACAAGCGGTTTTCAAGACTTCGAATGCCCACCCCTACGTCAGCAGGAGGGTCCACTACCGGACGCACAGTGTTGTCATTGTAGGGCGGTGGTTCCAGGTCCGCGGTGCGCGTGGTGTACAGGACGGGTAGCTTGTCGAGGGATTCGTCTGACATGGTGGTGCTCCTTGTAGGCTCATTTGAGAAAGTGCCATGCAAGGTCAGCAGACACCGGTCAGATGCCAGCGTCTAGCTGTGAGAAATGACAGTGGCGACTAACGGTCAGGGGACTAGAGGCGGGTCCACTGGCTATAGGTCAGCCATGCCAGCGCGCCATACCGGGTTGCTTTGGCCAGGGTCACCAGCAGCAAAAAACGCCACAACGGCTCACGCATCACCCCAGCGACCAACGTCAGCGGGTCGCCAATGATCGGCACCCAACTGAGCAACAACGTCCAATGGCCCCAACGCTGGTAATGGTTACGGGCTTTGTCCAACTGCTTGTCGCTGACGGGAAACCAGCGCCGCCCCTTGAAGTGCTCGACCCAGCGCCCCAGCCACCAGTTCACCACCGAGCCCAGCACATTGCCCAGCGTGGCAACGCCCAGCAGCAGCCACAGGCTGTAATGCCCGCTGAGCAGCAGACCCACCAGCACGGCTTCCGACTGCAGAGGCAACAGCGTCGCGGCGCCAAACGCCGCGAAGAATAACCCTAGATAGCCGGCGATCATTGCGCCGGGTATTGCGCCACCACCACGTCTTTGCCTTCACGGGTCAGGCCGATGACTTGATAGGCCTCGCTGCGGCCTTCGACTTCCATGCCCGGTGAGCCCATGGGCATGCCCGGCGCGGCGAGGCCCAGCAGGTCATCGCGGTTGCGCAACGCCAGCACCTGTTCGGCGGGCACGTGGCCTTCGACAAACTTGCCGTCGATCACGGCGGTGTGACACGAACCCAGGCGCGGCGCCACGCCCAGGCGTTGCTTGACGGCGCTCATGTCGGCTTCGACGTGGTCATTGACCTTGAAACCGTTGCTTTCCAGGTGACTGATCCATTTTTTGCAGCAACCGCAGTTGGCGTCACGGTGCACGTCGATGGGAATCAGGTCGGCGGCCTGGGCCAGGGTGGTGGTGAACAGGGCTGACAGCAGGGCCAGGCGCAATGTGGTTTTCATAGGAACTCGTGTGTAGGAGAGGGCCGTTGGGATGGCGGCGATCATGACGCTGTCATCGCAGGCAAGCCAGCGCCTACCGGTTGGGAATGTTTCCAAATTATACGAAGGGTGGGTTTTCCAAGCGGTGCTTGAGCTGGCCCAGGGCAATGGTCGACAACTCGATCATGCGTTCATGCAAGGTGGCCAATTGCAACTCGGTCTCGTAGGTCAGCACCCGCTTGAACAGCGTGCCGCCCTGATGAGGCAGCAGGTAGTAGTGAATGGAGCCATCAACGGCCAGGGAGGTGAACACTGTCTTGAATTCGCCAGGGCGCCGGGCGATCTGCACGCGGTAACTCATGGGCACGCGCACCCCCAGCAAGTCAATGAACTCGGTAAAACGTTCACCGGCAGGCAATGAACCGGTGGTGCCGGTATCGGCGCTGAGGGACGTGGGGTGCCATTCGTGCCAGCGATCCGGTTGGGTCACATAGTCGTAGACGGCCTCAATGGGGGCTCGGATAAAGCGTTCCTGACTGATCCGCTCCAAACGGACCGACTGCTCGGCAGCTCGCACGGCACACCTCCTGTGTTGCGACTAGGAGCTGTCAGAATAGTCCCACTCCCGCACATTGCACGGGAGTGTTTCAGCCGTTTATCAGCGCACCTTGAATCGACCCATCAAGGCAATCACCCGGCCATTCGCCTCCAGCAGGCTTTGGGTATTGGTTTCGGTGGCATGGCCGCTCTGCACCAGTTCTTCGACCATTTGTCGGATCTGCACCATGCTGCGGTTGATCTCCTCGGTCACCGCGCTCTGCTGCTCGGCCGCCGTGGCGATCTGGGTGCTGAGGTTGTTGATATGGCTGACCGAACCGGCCATTTCATCCAGGCCAGTGTTTACCCGTGCCGTGGCATCCGCCGCCGACTGGCAACTGGCCTGGGTGTTTTCCATGGCGGCCACCGAGGAACTGACGCCCGCGGTCAGGCGCGTGAGCATGTCGTTGATCTGCGAGGTGCTGGCCTGGGTGCGGGCAGCCAGCGCACGCACTTCATCGGCCACCACCGCAAAGCCCCGGCCTTGCTCGCCGGCACGCGCGGCTTCAATCGCCGCGTTGAGGGCGAGCAGGTTGGTCTGGCCGGCAATCGCACCAATCACACCGAGGGTTTCAGTGATGCGTGCGGCGTCCTGGCGCATGTTTTCCACGCTGTGGGTGGCGCTGGACACTTCGCCGATCAAGGCGCTGACGCTGGTGGATGCTTCACCCACCACCACGCGGGAGCGGTCGGCATGCTCGTTGGCGCGCTGGGTGAACGCGGCGGTTTCGGCGGCGTTTTGCGCGACGGTGTCGGCGGTGGAACTCATTTCGGTGATGGCGGTGACCGTCTGATCGGTCTCCGAGGCATGTCGCACCAGGATCTGGTTGGTGTGCGCCGAGGTGCGTTGCAGTTGCTCAAGACTCGACGACATGGCGCCGGTGGCCTGGGTCACTTCACCAATCATGTTCTGCAGATAGACGATAAAACGGTTCACTGAGTGGCCAATGGCGCCTAGCTCGTCTTCGGCACGGATGGTGATGCGTCGCGTCAGGTCGGCATCGCCGGCAGACAGCGCGTCGATATTGGATTTCAGCGACTTCATGCGCTGCACCAGTTGGCGGATCGCATACACCGCGAGCAGCACCAGCAGCAACACCATGGGGATTTGCAGCAGGGCCAGGGTGCCGAGTACGTCATCGCGCTGTGCAGTGATCAGCGAGGTGGGCAGGGCGGTGGCGAGGAACCACGGCGTGCCACCGATCGGGCGCATATAGAAGGTGCTGGCCACGCCCTGATTGTCGAACTCGCTACGCTGCAGCGCTTGGTCTCGATTGGTCAGCGCCTTGCTGACCTGGGCGGCAAACGCTGAGGTGCCGGTGAGTTCGCTGATGTTTTTCAACACCACCGGGCCGCTGATGCGCGAACTGTTGCTGATGATCTTGCCGTCGCCCTCGACGATCAGCATTTGCCCGCCGATGTCTTTTTCTTTGCTGGCTACCAAGTCATTAAAGAAGCCCAGCGTCACGTCGATGGTGGCGACGCCATAGGGCGCGCCGTCACGCTGGATCGCCATGGCGCAGTTGGTGCGCGGCTCCTGGCTGGCGTCGTCCTTATAGGCGGCGGCCCAGGCGCATTGTCCACGCGGGGAGGCCAGGCCGCCTTTGTACCAGCTCTGGTCGTAATAGTTGGGAGCGGGGTCGCTGTTCCAGAAAGTGTTGACTGCCAGTTTGCCCGAAGCATCCCGGTGCCAGAACGTGCTGTGCTTGTTGCGCCCCGGTGTGCGCTGGTTGGGCAGCGGCCAGATCCCGCCACCGAAGACTTTCAGCTCGCCGTACTGGTCGACCAGGCCAGGCAGGACCTTGTCGATGGCATCGCTGTCGAGCAACGGGATGGTCTGGGTGATGCTGCGTTGCTGGGACTGAACCTTGTTCAGCTCGCCCTGGATCTGTTCAGCCACCTCGGCGATGCGGTTGAGCACCACCTGTTCTTCGGTGTGACGCAGCGTGGGCGCGACCAACTGGCCGATGCCCACTACGGTCAACACAAATAACACCAGGACGAACAGCACCAGGAACAGGGTATAGCGGGCTTGGATGGAGCGCAGTGGGGGCATGGGGTCGTCCTTACGAAGCATTTATGACCGACGCGGCTTTGTTGGAGCTTCATCGGGCTATCGGCTTGGCGAGGAGGAGCTTTAGGTACGGTCGTGCAAGAAAAAACAGCGCCCGTTAAGGGCGCTCCTTCGCTTAGATATCCAGCATGGTCATCACGGCTTCCGGGTAACGCAGGCCGGCGGGTGCCTCGACAGGGAAGATCGCTTCCAGCGCCGCCAATTCGGCCGGGCTGAGGCTGATCGCGAGGGCGGCAACGTTCTCTTCCAGGTACTTGCGCTGCTTGGTGCCGGGAATCGGAATAATGAAGTCACCCTGGGCCAGTACCCAGGCCAGCGCGAGTTGACCTGCACTCACGCCTTTGTCGGCGGCCAGTGCTTGCACTCGCTTGACCAGTTCCAGGTTTTTGCCGAAGTTTTCGCCCTGGAAGCGCGGGCTGAAGCGGCGGTAGTCATCGGCACTGAAGTCATCCGGGCTTTGCAGGGCGCCGGTGAGGAAACCACGCCCCAGCGGGCTATAAGGCACAAAGGCAATGCCCAGACGTTGGCAGGCGGCGAGGCAGCCGTTGTGTTCCTGATCACGGCTCCATAGCGAATATTCGCTTTGCAGGGCGCTGATCGGATGCACCTTGTGGGCGCGCTCCAGGGTGGCGGCAGACGCTTCGCTCAGGCCCAGGTAACGCACCTTGCCCTGTTGCACCAACTCGGCCATGGCGCCGACGGTTTCTTCGATGGCGACATCCGGGTCGATACGGTGCTGGTAGTACAGGTCCAGTGTGTCGACGCCGAGGCGTTGCAGCGTGCCGTCAATCGCCTTGCGAATGTACTCGGGGCGACCGTTGACGCCACGCAACGCAGGGTTGGCCGGGTCGCGCACGATGCCGAATTTGCTGGCCAGGAACACCTGGTCACGTTTACCCGTGATGGCTTTGCCGATCAGTTCTTCATTGGTGTGCGGGCCGTAGATGTCGGCGGTATCCAGAAAGTTGACACCGAGTTCCAGCGCGCGGTGCAGCGTCGCGGTGGCTTCCCGGGTGTCGCTGCCGGGCGTGTAGAAATCGCTCATGCCCATGCAGCCGAGGCCGATGGCGGAGACGAGGGGACCGTTGTTACCGAGTGGGCGGGTGTGCATGGGGTCAGCTCCTGGTTGGGAAGGCCTGCATTGTCACGCTCGACAAAATCGGGATAAACCGGCTAAAAGCACTAACACTATTCGGTATTTCTAAATAATCAGCTTAAGGAGCCGGCGCTTGGACCGTTTCAACGCGATGCGCGTGTTCACCCGGATCGTCGAACTGCGGGGCTTTGCCAAGGCCGCCGACAGCCTGCAACTGCCCCGTGCCTCGGTGACGGTGCTGATCAAGCAGTTGGAAGCGCACCTGGGTGTGCAGCTGTTACAGCGCACCACGCGGCAGGTCAGCCCGACGCTGGATGGCGCGGCGTATTACCAGCGCTGCGTGCAATTGCTGTCGGATCTTGAGGAAACTGAAGCGGTGTTTTCCGCCAGTCGGCAGAGTCCACGTGGCACCTTGAGCATTGATATGCCGGCGGGTATTGGCCGTTTTCTGGTGATACCCGCACTGCCCACGTTCACTGCCCTGTATCCGCAGATTGAGTTGGAAATCGGCTTGAATGACCGACCCGTGGACCTGATCCGTGAAGGCGTCGATTGTGTGCTGCGCGGTGGCCTGGCACTGGACGATTCTCTGGTGGCGCGACCGCTGGCGATGATGGATCAAATCACCCTGGCCAGCCCCGCTTACCTTGACCGTATGGGTGTGCCCGACACGCTCGACGACTTAGCCCACCATCAGATGGTCGAATACGTCTCGGCCGCCAGCGGCAAACGGTTTGGCTTGGAGTTTCTACTCGCATCCCAATTGCGTACGCTCAATTTGCCAAAGGTGGTCGCAGTCAACAGCGCCGACGGCTACTTCTGCGCTTGCGAAGCTGGCTACGGGTTGATTCAGGCGCCGTACTATCACGCCAGACAACGACTGGCCCAAGGCACACTGGTGGAAGTACTGCCCCGGTTTGCCGTGCCAACAATGGCCTTGACGGCGCTGTACCCGCCGCACCGCCAACTGTCCCAACGCGTACGGGTGTTTGTGGATTGGCTGGTCGAACTCTGCGCCACCCCCGGCACCGGTTTGCGACGCTAAGCCTGTGCCTTTCGATAGGCGCCAGGCTGTTGCCCCGTCACCTTGTGAAACGCCCGGGTAAACGCGGCCACCGACTGATAACCCACCGCCAGCGAGACATCCGCCACCGTGTGGTCCTGCTTGAACAACTGGCAGGCATGGCGCATGCGCATCATCAGCAGCACCTGGCCCGGTGACTGTCCACACAGTTCATTGAACCGTTTGAAAAACGCCGAGCGCGACAGCCCGGTGCAAGCGGCCATGCTTTCCAGGGTCCAGGCATTGGCCGGGTGCGCGATCAACTGCTCCAGCAAACCGGCAAACGCCGGCTGCCGACCCAGCGCCGCCAGGCCGCCCAGTTCGCTGTTGTCCAGCACCTGTTGACGCAGTACGTACAGAAACAGCAGGTGGCAAAGCCGTTCCAGCAAGGCCGAAGAGGGCGCAGGCAGGCGCTGGCATTCTTGCAGGATCAGTTCGAACAGGTTGCGCGCGGCGGTCAGAGAGGGATCGCCCGCCCGCAGGATGATCCACGCGGGCAGGGTGTCGACGATCATCGCTGACAATCCCGACTGGAAGTGAAAGAACCCACACACCAGGCCGACGCCATCGCTGGCGGCGCTGTCCAGGGGCACCATTGGCACACGCGGGCATTCCTGCGCACCCACCGCTGTAGGCTCGCCGGAAAGGCGATATTCCAGGTCGCGCAACAGGAACACCGCATCGCCGTTGTCGAGGCGATGAGGCGTGGCGTCGCCGTCGATATGCAGCCAGCACTGGCCCTGCACGATCAGGTGGAAACTCGCGCTCGCCAGGCCATGGGTGCTCGCATGCCAGTCGCCGCAATAACGACCCACATGGAATAGGCTGGTGTCGAGTTCGAGGCTGTCTAATAACCAATCGACAAGTGCACTGGACGAATTCATCTAATGGAAAGACTCAAGAGCAAGTAATCGCTACTTTAGACTATTGAGGCGATTTTTTATAACCAACAGACTGGGTACACGAACCCATCAGGAGACTGCTCCATGTCCCGTGTACCCTTGCTCACCCCAGAAACCGCGCCGGAAGCGGCCAAGCCTTTCCTGGAAAACGCGCTGAAAGGCTCGGGCTTTATCCCCAATCTGCTTGCGGTGCTGGCCAATGCGCCGGCCGCGCTGGAAACTTACATCACCGTCTCCGCTTTGAACGCCAAATCCGAACTCGCCTTGGCCGACCGCGAAGTGGTGCAACTGATTGCCGCCACCACCCACGGCTGCGATTTCTGCGTGGCCGGCCACACCGCCGTGGCGCGTAACAAAGCCAAGTTGCCGGAAGCCGTCATCGAAGCCCTGCGTCAACGCGGCGAGTTGCCCAATGCCCGCTATGAAACCCTGGCTGCCTTTACCCGCGAAGTGATCGCCACCCGGGGTGATGTGAGCGATGCGGGCTATGACGCATTCCGCGCCGTCGGTTACACCGAAGGCCAGGCCCTGGAAGTGATTCTGGGCGTCAGCCTGGCAACCCTGTGCAACTTCGCTAACGTGTTTGCTCGTACCCCGCTGAACCCCGAGCTGGCGCAATACCGTTGGGAAAAATCCGCAAGCTGAAGTTGGCCCACCTGCTGTAAAGGAGAAACAGGAATGCTTGACCCCATCTTGAGCCGTTGGCTCGACATCCAGGCGCAGGCCTTGGACGTGGGCAGTTGCGATCCACAGGAAGTTCTGCCACGGCTGGCAGAGGCCAACGTGTTGCGCATCGGCGTGCCGGCTCAACTGGGCGGCCTGGGCGGCGATGTGGCTGGCGCCGTGGAGGCCATCGCCAATGTCGCCAGCCATTCCCTGGCGGCGGCGTTCGTGTGCTGGGGCCAGCGCTCGTTTATCGAGTATTTGCTGCAGAGTCCGAATGCACGGTTGCGTGAACAGCTGCTGCCGGATTTGCTCAGCGGCAAGTTGGCGGGAGCGACGGGGCTGTCGAATGCGATGAAGTTCTTGTCGGGCATCGAGACCCTGCAGATCAGTGCCGAGCCTTCCAACGATGGCTGGACCCTCAACGGCCGCCTGCACTGGGTGACCAACCTGCGCAAGAACGGTTTTGTCGCGGCGGCGGCCATCGAACTGGCGGAGGGTGGCGCGCCGTTTATCCTGGCCATTCCGGACTCGGTGGCAGGCTTGCAGCGCTCTCGCGACCTGGAACTGCTCGGCTTGCAGTCAAGCAACACGGCGGCCCTGGATTTGGATGGCGTGGAGCTGAGCCGCGATTGGCTGCTGCATGAAGACGCACGCACATTCCTGCCGGCGGTGCGCCCGGCGTTCCTGGGCCTGCAGTGCGGGATGTCCATCGGGTTGGCACGTCGTTCCCTGGCGGAAGTCGCCAACCATCTGGGCGCGACCCGCACGGTACTGCGCGAAGAACTGGAAACCCTGCGCGTGACCCTGGACCACTTGGTCAGCGACTTGAAAAGCGGCCTGCTTGCCGGGCGTTTTGCCGCCGAACCGGTGCCGTTGTTCAAGCTGCGCATCGCCCTGGCGGAGACTGCCGCCAGCGCCGTGCAACTGGAGTTGCAGGCCAGCGGCGGCAAGGCCTATCTCACCGCCCACGGCAATGGTTTTGCGCGACGTTGGCGTGAGTCGGCGTTTGTGCCGATCGTGACCCCAAGCCTGGTGCAATTGCGTACTGAACTGCAGCGTCAGGCCAACCTATGACAAGTGCCGTACTGAGCGCCCAGGGGATCTGCCTGGGCTATGCCAGCGGGCCGGTGTTGCAGCACTTCGACCTGCACTTGCAACCCGGTGAAGTGGTGTCGATCCTCGGTCCCAGCGGCGTGGGCAAGTCCAGTCTGTTGCGCGTCCTCGCCGGTTTGCAGGCACCGCAAGGCGGCAGTGTGCGCGTGTTGGGCGAGCCCTTGAATGGTCCCCATCCACGCGTGGCGGTGGCGTTCCAGGACCCGAGCCTGTTGCCCTGGCTGAGCCTGGAAAAGAACGTCGCCTTTGGCCTGGATTTCGCCCGGCAACCCCATTTGAGCGCTGACGAGCGCCGCCAGCGCGTCGATCATGCCATTGCCGCCGTCGGCCTGGAGCATGCGCGCCAGCACTTCCCGGCGCAGCTGTCCGGCGGCATGGCCCAGCGCACCGCATTGGCCCGTTGCCTGGCGCGCCAGCCCCAGGTGCTGTTGCTGGATGAACCCTTCGGCGCCCTGGACGAAGTGACCCGCGCCGACATGCAGCGCCTGCTGCTCAAGGTCAACCGCGAACAGGGTTCGGCGGCGGTGCTGATCACCCATGACATTGACGAAGCGCTGCTGCTGTCCGACCGCATCTTGCTACTGGGCAACCGCCCAGCGCGGGCGTTGGGCGAATGGCTGATCGACCTGCCGCAACCCCGCGAAGAACAGGTAGAAGCCATTGGCGCGCTGCGCATCGACATCCTAAAAACCTTACGGCAGGCGAGCCGCCCTCAACCCAACCCCCTTGATCTGCTGGAGCCTGCCCATGTGCCTGGATGACCTGACCCATTCGCGCCGCGACTTTCTCAAACTCTCCGCCGTACTCAGCGCCGCCGGTGCGTTGCCGCTGCTCAGTAGTTTGCAAGCCCGCGCCGCCAGCGAGCCGGATGCACCGGTGCGCATCGGCTACCTGCCGATCACCGACGCCACGCCGTTGTTGGTGGCGCACAACAATGGCCTGTTCGAGGCCGAAGGCATCAAGGCTGAACGCCCGGTGTTGCTGCGCAGTTGGGCGCAGGTGATCGAGGCGTTCATCTCGGGCCAGGTCAATGTGATTCACCTGCTGTCGCCGATGACTGTATGGGCACGTTACGGCAGTAAGGTCCCGGCCAAGGTGGTGGCCTGGAACCATGTGGGCGGCTCCGGCCTGACCGTGGCGCCGGGCATCACGGACGTGAAACAGCTGGGCGGCAAATCGGTAGCAATTCCGTTCTGGTATTCGATCCATAACGTGGTGGTGCAGCAGTTGTTCCGCGACAGCGGCCTCACGCCAGTGGCGCGGGCGGCGGGCAGTGCGATTGCGGCCAATGAGGTCAACCTGATCGTGTTGCCGCCTTCGGACATGCCACCGGCCCTGGCCAGCCAGCGCATCGATGGGTATATCGTCGCCGAACCGTTCAATGCCCTGGCGGAAAACCTCAAGGTCGGCCGCGTGCAGCGCTTTACCGGCGACGTGTGGCGCAACCACGCGTGCTGCGTGGTGTTCATGCACGAACACGACCTGGTCAACCGCCCGGAGTGGTCGCAGAGGGTGGTGAACGCCATCGTCAAGGCGCAGGTCTGGACTCGCGACAACCGCGAAGAGGCGGTGAAGTTGCTGTCCAAGGACGGCCCGAACCGCTACACCCCGCATGCCGAGCCGGTATTGAGCAAAGTACTCGCACCCGCCGCAACTGACCGTGCCGCCTACCTGGCAGACGGTGCGATCCAACACGGCAATTGGGATGAACACCGTATCGACTTCCAACCTTATCCATTCCCCAGCTACACCGAGGAGTTGGTGCGGCGTCTGAAGGACACCTTGATCGAGGGCGACAAGAAATTCCTCGCTGACCTCGACCCGGGCTTCGTCGCCAAGGACCTGGTGGACGACCGCTTCGTGCGCAACGCCATTGAGGCCGTGGGCGGCATGAAGACCTTTGGCTTGCCGGACGGCTATGAGCGACATGAGGAGATCGGCGTTTGAACAACCGTGAAATCCCGGGCTGGTTGCTCGGGCTGAGTGGCTTGGCGGGGTTGCTGTTGCTCTGGTGGCTGGGGGTGAAGGTGTTTGGCGCGACGGATGGGTTGTCTGCGCGTTTTTCCCTGGCCGCCACCTTCAGTAGCCTGTGGGAATTGCTGGGGCGCGGTGAGCTGTATCTGCACATTGCTGTGAGCCTGAAGCGCATCTTTGTCGGGTTGTTCCTGGCGTTGTTGGTAGGCGTTCCGTTGGGGCTGCTGGTGGGCAGTTCGCGCAAGCTGGAAGCGGCGACTACGCCGGCCTTTCAGTTCCTGCGCATGATCTCGCCGCTGTCGTGGATGCCCATCGTAGTGATGCTGATGGGGGTAGGGGATCGGCCGATCTATTTCCTGCTGGCGTTTGCCGCCGTGTGGCCGATCATGCTCAACACCGCTGCCGGCGTGCGCCAGTTGGACCCGCGCTGGCTACAGCTGAGCAGCAGCCTGAGTGCGACGCGCTGGGAGACCTTGCGCCGGGTGATCATTCCCGGTGTGGTCGGGCACGTGCTGACCGGCGTGCGTTTGGCCATCGGTATTTTGTGGATCGTGCTGGTGCCGTGCGAAATGCTCGGGGTCAGTGCCGGGCTGGGGTATTACATCCTCGACACCCGTGATCGGCTGGCCTACTCGGAGCTGATGGCGATGGTGCTGCTGATCGGGTTGCTGGGCTTTGCGCTGGATGCCTTGGCGCGTTGGCTGCACCAGCGTTGGGTGCACAGCGCGTAAAGTTTCCAGCGACCGGAGCTTAGAAAACACCGCCTCGGCTCCGGTCTGCCTCGTTTAAACTTTTACATCGATCTGCAGATCGCCTGCCGACATGTCGGAGCCGGATAGCGTGGACGATGGAACTCTGGGCACGTTCGCCTTGCGTACCGCACTCTGGGGAATCGCCGCGTTTTGATAGACCGAAATACCGATGCCCCCGGTTAGTTCGGCGATGCCAGGGACACCTTCCGAGGTGTTCATGTGCGCTCGACCTACCCAAACGACCGATTTTCCTCCCAGTTCATTTTTCATGACTTGTCTGGCACCGTAATAGTTCATCTCTTCAAGACGTTGTTTGGACAACGCTTTGAAGGCAGTAGAGGATTTTGGCAGTGTATCCAATGGGGAAAAATAGCCGGGGTTGTCTGAATGCCGAGTCAAATAGCGATGTTCGAGCGGCATGAGTTCTATATCGAACTCATCAGCCGCTTTTTTTAACTCGTCATAAATGGTGCTTCCACCGGCCCGGTTTTTGATGTTGTTTGCGAGCGCCGCATCTGCGATCAGGCCATACGCATCGAGCGTGGCAGCTTCCAGGTAAATGGCGTTGACGCCCGAGTCCTTGAAGGTTTTCATGGCGTCACGCATCAGCACCAGGCTTGCGACTTCACTATGGTTTTCGCCAAACACCAGCACATCGGTTTTAGTCAGTGCGTCGGCAATCATTTCGTTAGGGCGTGTTGATGCGGTGATATCAGGTATCACGGGGCGTGGGGGCATGCCTCCCGCAGCCATATCTTTATAGAAACCGTTCATTTCCAGAGTGAATTTCTCTCGGGTGAAGGGCAGTCTATCGGCCGCGAAGTGATCGGATATCAGGGCACCATTGGTGCTGGCGCTGGTCGCGTACTCATCTGAGGGCAACGGTTCTCGAGGGCGGGTATCCGGTTGTTTGGGGCGAGCAGGCCTGCTTATCGGATTGTAGCGTGCGCTGTGACGCGTTCGTGGGGACGGCGGCATCAGCACATCCCTGGGGGTAAAATCTTCGAGGGGGGGGCCGTAAGGCTGTTGCTGGCCTGAATCGAAGGCGAACCATTTGCCCTCATGTTGCACCGCACTGCCTTCCAGGCGTCTTCCTCCCTGGTTGATGATGCCGGTTGCGGCCGCGTCAAACCGGTAACTCGCGTCAACCAGGTCACTGCCATAGGCCATGCCGCGCAGGCGCTGAACGCCTTCACCGACAGCGCTGGCACCGGCCAACGTCAGTTTTCCCGCACCTATCGCCAGATCGCCTACACCGCTCAAAGGATTAAGCGCACTCAACGTATTGGCCCCGATTATTCGGGTTGCGCGCAGTACTGAGGCCAAGGCAGAGCCGCCCTTGCTTGCACCGCTCACCACTTTTGCCACCGTGCCCACGCCTGCGGTAACCAGCCCGAATACATCGAACGCCAAGTCCGTGATGCCGTCCTTATAGTTGCCCTTCTGGAAGTTGACGATGGCGGACCTGAAAGGGATAAGGTCAAGCAAAAAATTGCCAATTGAATCGAGGGTGTCAGTGCGTTTTTCCGATCCTGTTCTGCCGGCGGCCTGGCGTTTGACGGAGTCGCTGTCGATCTCCAGCCCTTTGACGACCGTTGCGGCGACTTGCTGAACCCTTGAGTTGCGAAAGTGGTTGGGAGGCCTGCGGCTGTGCTCTAGGGCTACGGTCACGTTACGGTTGGCTGCGTCGGGGTAGTATTCCTCGAACTTAACGACTTCTGGACCTCTGACGTCATTTTTAGGTTCTCTGCTGGATTGATCTGCTGGAATCCTCTGGAGGGTGCCCTTCTCGGTATCGAAGGCATAAGACTGAATTTTTCCCTCTCGCTTGGCTTCCACTCGTATCGTTTTACTTGTATGGAATAATCGATCGGAAACGAATGGATTGCTTGATTTCATGTAACTCTTTTCCGTGAAAAACCTGAGCTCGCCAAAGTTGAATTGGTCACGATCCTCTAAAGGAGCATGCGTGATCGCATTCATTATCAGGTTCTTCTTGATGGCCTTGTAGTGATCAGTCACGTTGTCAAAGGCTGTGTTGAACGCAGCAGGAATATTGAATTCATTGCTATGGGTAAATGCAGTGAATGCTTCAAGATCAAGTGTGTTTGTTCCGAACACTTGCCAACTGTCGTGGAGTTTCAGCCCCTGCATGGTGACGTCCAGCATTGAATATGGATCGCTGAAACGCATGCCTCTGGTTTCGGGGCCGTAGTTGATGCGTAGTATTTTTTGTTCAAAGTCGATGCCATCCCCCCATTTTTTTTTCAGCAGGTCCAGCGCCATTGCTTTTCGATCGGGCATCGGAATGTCGAGCAGTTCGGAGGCTGCTTTCACGTCACTGTGTTGCTGGTTGAACACGGAGCGGGCGTGTTCTATCACCTCGGCGGTGTATTCCTCATCTTCGTATTTAGCAACTACTTGATTGGCAACGGCCCAGTCGATCAATACCGCTTTCTGGGTCGATTCACTGGCCGGCAATTTGGTTTCGGCATCCCGCATGACCTCACCAAAACTCATCGAGGCGGTCTTGCCTGGGCTGTCGGCTTCGACCCTGGCCACTGCCAGGCACAGATTCGCCCACGCCTGGGTGCCGATATTGACCCCTTCGGGAATGTCCTTGACCAAAAACTGCGGTGCGACCCGCGCCAGCAGGACGCGTGCTCCCAACTCGGGTACCGAGGTGCGACTACGCAGGTGCTCCGCAAGCGCGCTCACCACGTCTGCGGGCGCCCTGTTCCAGTAGGTGTCGGCAGCGAGATTGAAGCCCGCGACATGGTTGCGCACCGGACGGTCGATGGACTCGGGGTCAAGGCCCAGATGGATGGCCGCCAAAATACCCTCGTTGGCGCTGCGGTCCGTGGGAATACTTCCGAGAGTGCGCTGGATCGCTTCGCCCAGCGCCTGCGATCTGTTCGAGTCGAGCAGTTTTTCCAAGGCCTTTGCCGGGTCTTGCATGTCGGTTGTCGAAAGTCGCACCGCACCGGCCAGGTAGTCCAACGCGCCCCAACGAGGATTTATCAGCGGCAAGCCGTGCAGGTTGGCGTTGTTGCTGCGAACGACGTCGAGCACTTTGCGCTGGTTTACTTCGCTAAGGGGGTTGGCCCAGGACAACGCGCCAGCGAAGTTGCCTAAGGGGTGCGTCAGCGTGTGATCGATGAGTGCCCCCGCCAAGTCCTGCAACTCAATCCCCGTAGTTGGCATGTAAGTGCCCTTGGACTGGATGAACGCTTCAAGACTGACGCTGGGCTGCATCAGGTTCTGATCGCGGCGAAACGAGGAGTTGGGATGGATCGCCACGCGGTTTTCCTTGAGAACGGCAATCACATCTGTCGGCCCAGCGTTCGCAGGGAGTTTTTCGAAGGCTGCAAGAAGTGCCTGGGCCAGTTTCTGCAAGTCGCTCCGGTCCGCCAGGGCGACTCTCAGCGCTTGCCGCCCGTTTGGCAGCGCGACCTCAGGCTCCGATGGGGATTCGGGTGCTGGTTGAGGTTCAAGAGATTGTTCGGTGTTGCTCAGGAGTATGGAGGGTGGAGCGTACGTGGAAGGCTGCTGGCTATTGAACGAAATCAAAATCTTCACCTCTCTGAAATGCACATGGGCGCGCAAGCTAAGCGCACTGTTGGGTGTGCGATTCAGAGTCAGCTGTTCCTGTCGGGAGGCCCAAGAAGTGTGAGAGAAGAATTCAGTGTCGGAAGGTAATTTAGTCAGGATAGCGAAAACGGTAGGTGTTCCTTGGGGCGGCAGGATCAATCTGGCGTGGGGCAAGCCAAAGAATTTAATCCCCTGTAACATGGAGCGCTTCCGACGTCCGTCCATTCCGTTCACTGAATCAGTGCGGGGCAGGTTCGGCGATACACCGCAGTTGCATTTATCAGTTTCAGGAACCCGTCATGACACAAAAGCAGCGTTTGAAATATTCGATTCTGATTGCCCTGGCCGTACTGGCGACGATGTTTGGCCTGTCCTATTTGCAGAACACCGGGGTTATCAGTGAGAAGACATTCCAGACCATCGCCATTGCCGTCGCCGTGGTTGTAGTCGTGATCAACGGCATCATGCGCCGCAAGGTCAAGCTATAAGGGCGATCAAGCGCGACCTTCGAGCACCTTGGCAGCCTCTTCATGGAGGCTGTAGCTTTTATCCGCATTGAGGGTGATCACGCCCTCGCTGCACAGGCGCTTGAGCACCTCGCGCACGCTGAGAAACGACAACGGGATGCCCAGCTCCAGCAGATGACTGTGCACACCGCGTACCCCGAGGGTGCGCCTATTGTCGGCGGCGGTGAGCAGGGCGTCGATGACCTTCAGCCGGATCAGGCTGGTGCGCAAGCCAAAACACTTGAGCAGGTGGCGGATACGCTGGTTGCCTTGTTGTTCGGGCGCTTTGCCGAACGCTTGTGCGCCGTTGCCGAAACTGGCCTCGGCAGCCGGTGAATGTCCATCCGTGGGCACTTGCGGGTTGTACATGCAAAAACTCCTTATCAGAGCCTGATCAGGAAAAAATGAGCGCTCTTGGTTAATAAGACGAACGAGCGAGCGAAATCATGAAGTCCCGGATGTAGAAATTTTGTCGGTATCGGTTTTGTCACATCTGCGCCGCCTTAAATAAACGTGCCGTCGCGCTAAATTATTCCTGGTGATTTGCGTTCTTACGGTGGGGTCATTACCCCTTGTGAGGCGGTTAAATCTGACGGTGGAGTTTGCGTGATTATTTCCAATGGGTTGTCCAGGGTATGTGTGGCGGGCGTGTTGCTGGGCTTGAGCCTGGCCGTCTCGGCGCGGGAACAAGTGACGCAAGCCTCGGCGGATATCCGGCGTACCAGTTACGGCGTGCCGCACATTCGCGCCAGCGATGAGCGTGGCCTGGGCTTCGGCATCGGCTACGCCTACGCCCAGGACAACCTGTGCCTGCTGGCCAATGAAGTGGTCACGGTGAATGGCGAGCGCGCCAAGTTCTTCGGCCCCGAGCAGGCGACCCTGGAAGAGCGCAACAACCTGGCCAGTGATGTGTTTTTCACGTGGCTCAATACGCCGGAATCGGTCGCCGCGTTCTGGAAAGCGCAAAGCCCGCAGATCCAACAGCGTATCGAAGGTTACGTGGCCGGCTACAACCGCTACCTGAAAGAGCAGGGCGCTCCGGCGCAGTGTCAGGCGGCGTGGGTGCGGCCCTTGGTGGCTGAAGACTTGGTCAAGCTGACCCGTAGGTTATTGGTGGAAGGCGGTGTCGGCCAATTCGCTGAAGCCCTGGTCGGTGCGACGCCGCCCCACGCCACAGCCAGTGTACCGACCGACTCGAAAGCCTTTGAATTGGCCGCCGCCAATCAGCAGCGCTTCGCCTTCGATCGCGGCAGCAACGCCGTGGCGGTGGGCCGCGATCGATCGTTCAACGGGCGCGGCATGTTGCTGGCCAACCCGCATTTCCCGTGGGTGGGCGGCATGCGCTTTTATGAAATGCACCTGACCATCCCCGGTCAGCTGGATGTCATGGGCGCGGCGTTGCCGGGCCTGCCGGTGATCAATATCGGCTTCAACCAGCATGTGGCGTGGACCCACACCGTGGACACGTCCAAGCACTTCACCCTGTATCGCCTGACCCTGGACCCGAAGGATTCCACGCGCTATCTGCTTGATGGCAAATCCGTTGCCCTGGATAAAACCACGGTGACGGTGCAGGTCAAACAAGCCGATGGCAGCCTCAAGGGCCAGTCGCACACCGTCTATAGCTCGCAATTCGGCCCGGTGGTGCAATGGCCGGGCAAGCTCGACTGGGACAGCCATTACGCCTTCAGCCTGCGTGACGCCAACCTGGGCAACGACCGCGTGCTGCAACAGTGGTACGCGATGAACCGCGCGGGCAGCCTCGACCAACTGAAAGCCTCGGTGCACACCCTGCAAGGTATCCCGTGGGTCAACACCCTGGCCGCCGATGACCAGGGCCAGAGCCTGTACATGAACCAGTCGGTGGTGCCCAACGTCAGCGCGGCCAAACTCGCACAATGCAGCGACCCACGTGCCGGCCTGCAGATGATCATGCTCGACGGCGCCCACAGCGCCTGCGCCTGGGACGTTGACCCACGCGCAGCCCAGGCCGGCATCTTCGCGGCCGACCAACTGCCGCAACTGCAACGCACCGACTACGTCCAGCACTCCAACGACTCGGCCTGGCTGGCCAACCCCAAGGCGCCGCTCACCGGCTTCTCCCCGGTGATCAGCCAGGACCACATCGGCCTTGGCCCGCGCGCGCGTTTTGCCTTGCAACGCCTGCAAACCCTGGACAAACCGATCAGCGTCACCGACCTGCAAAACATGGTGATGGACAACGAGGTGTACCTGGCGAGCCAAGTCATGCCCGACCTGCTCGCATTCTGCGCCAAAGACCTCGGCGCCGACGCGACTGCGCTGCAACCCCTGTGCACCCACCTGAAAAACTGGGACCAGCACGCCAACCTCGACAGCGGCATCGGCCTGGTGCACTTCATCAACCTGGTGCAACACCTGCAGCAAATTCCCGATGCCTGGCGCGTCGCCTTCGACCCGGCGCAACCCCTCACCACGCCACGTGGCCTAGCTATCGACCGCACCGATGTCGCCAAAGCCCTGCGCGAAGCCATGCTGGCGTCCACCGCCGACGTCGCCAAACTCGGCCTCACCGCCGACAGCACCTGGGGCGACTTCCAAGTCTCCGGCCAAACCCCGATCCACGGCGGCCCGCAAGAACTGGGGATCTACAACGCCATGCAAACCGTGCCCCGCGCCGACGGCAAGCGCGAAGTGGTCAGCGGCACCAGCTACCTGCAAATCGTCACCTTCGACGACGAGGGGCCCCACGCCCAAGGCGTACTCGCGTTCTCAGAGTCCAGCAACCCGGCGTCAAAACACGCCAAGGACCAGACCCAAGCCTTCTCCCAGAAAAAGCTCAGCCCGTTGCCCTTCACCGAAGCGCAAATCAAGGCCGACCCGCACTATCAACAACTGCGCATCAAGGAGTAGGGCAGGTGCGCAACCCCTTGATGCCAATACGAAATATTTTTGAAATCAAGGGGTTGCACGCATTGGCAAATACGTACATAATGGCGCCCATCGAACGCAACGAAGCATTAAAAACTTCAATGTATTCAATGAGTTAGAGTAGAGGCAGGGTTTTACAGCCCACTCAAGTTTTTATCCGGTGAGTGTCAGCAGTCAGGACATTGATCGTTTGAGGCCGAGTAGCAAAATGGTTATGCAGCGGATTGCAAATCCGCCTACGCCGGTTCGATTCCGACCTCGGCCTCCACTCTTTAAAACCCCGTAGATTAACGTCTACGGGGTTTTTTATTGGCTTTGAAAAAGTTTTGGAAGTCCGGCGCGTTAGGAATTGACTCTGAAACGCCTTGCCATTGCGCAAGGCTTTCTGCCGTTCGTCCAGTACATCGCACTCGCTGACCACTACCTGATCCCATGTTTAAGCGCCGATATCCCGAGCGTAAGAACGGAGAGCCAGCATGGAAATCAATGAAAATGCCCCTGGGAATATTTCTCAGCAGGATGTAACCCGCGGCACCGACAATGAGACAGGGCACGATCCGAAGCGCGATGAGGAGGGTGTTCCGTTGCCGCCGGACGATGACGCGCCTCTTGAAGAGGACATGTCGGATGTAGACGCCGCTGATTCAGTGGCGAGCGAGCATCCCGACAACTGAACATTTGTTATTCAATGAGCCCGACCGCTGCGTCGGGCTTATAGGGCCTGAGACCTGACGATCCTCTGGTCTTTGACCTCACCTGCATACGCCCGCAATTTCTCCTGCTGCGCCGCCAGCAGCGCGCAAATCTTCATCAATGCCACTGCCTCATCCGGCGTCTTGCCGCTGGCCGCCAAAGCGCTCAGCTCAACCACCGACCACCCAATCACCGCCGACGCATCTTCCAAGTCGTAGAACAGTTCCTGCTGCGCCGTCCTAGGCCCGTCGAGGCCTTTTATCAACTCATCCATTTATGCATCCTGCCGCTGCAGTTCAAGCCCCATCACATCCATCCCGATTTCAGCCAGGTCCGTCTTGAACGGAATTTCTCCGATCCACTTGAACCCAAACGCCTCATAAAACCGTCGTGCATCGGGATTGGACTTGAGCACCGTCAGCCACAGCGAGCGCTCACCACGCGTTACAGCCTGGTCGCAAATGAACTGCATAAATCGCTTCCCATACCCGCGCCCTGCGGCGGATTTTAGAAAGTAGATCTTGCGCAGTTCTGCGCCAACTTCGCCTGTTATGGGCGCCGGCGCCGACCAGTTGATCTTTGCCAGGCCTACGACTTGCGCGTTGTCATCTGAAGCGAGCAGCCATAGAGGGCTGTCGGATGTTTCGAGTGATTGGCGCAAGGCGTCGTGGGAAAAGTCCCGATCAAGAAACGCCTGCAATCCGGCAGGCGACCAGATGTGTGCAAAGTGTTCTCGATAGGTGGTGCAGCCGACTTCGTGCAGGGCTTCAAGATCGGCTGGGGTCGCTGGATAGATACGGAGCATGGTGGTTCTCGTGTCAGTCGGTTGCCAGGCGGTGATCATGCGACATTCGCGCTTAAGGAACGAGGCTATCGTCGAAATCTTCACGTTCGATGGTTGCATAAGCTTGCTCGCGAATCCCGCCTTCGGAATAGGTACAAAGCCGCCGTGTGGCTTTTTTTCCCTGCGGACGCACGACCACTCCCTCGCTCATCTCGGGGTCGTTGGGTTCTCCGGGTGTAAAGTTGGTGCGCACCATACGGTCGAAAACGGTGTAGGTAACCCCATGATTGGTAAAGCGCAGATGGGCTTCGCCTCCACCGGAGTAGGCCGTGGAACTGAGCCAGAAGTGACCCTTCGGTGGGCTCGGTTTTTCGGGGTAGCTCAACTCGATTTTGCCGGGCGTACCAAATCGGTATTGCACATAGCCGGTTGTCGCTGAGAAATCGTGCGATGCGCAAACCGAGATCATTTTCGGCCCGGAGTTGCAGCCGAACAACAGTGTTTCTTGCGTCTTGCACAGATAGTTCTGTTCCGACGTCCCCGCAAGCGCTTCGAGCGCAATGGCACCCATCGTCAGGAAGCAAATGCCCTTTAGCATCGTGACGTTAATCCCCATGAGTTTTCCCGTTTTTTCAATGGAACCGTTATCAGTATTTATTCTGGTTGGATGCTCATGACGCAGTGTGTATTCCCAGTCAAGCGTGTGCAAATGTCTCACTTGCCCCCAGTCACATCCAGAAAGGTCCCGGTAACAAACGACGCCTCTTTACCTGCCAGCCACAGTATGGCCCGCGCCACTTCTTCGGGCTCGCCGCCCCGGCCCATCGGGATGCTTTCCTTGACGCGATCCACTCGACCCGGTTCTCCGCCGCTGGCGTGCATTTCGGTGTAGATATGTCCTGGGCGAACGCAGTTGACGCGGATGCCGTCGCGCGCGACTTCCTTGGATAGCCCGATGGTGAAGGTTTCCAGTGCTCCCTTCGACGCTGCGTAGTCGACGTACTCGTTGGGGCTGCCCAACCGCGCGGCGCCCGAGGAGACGTTGATCACGCTGCCGCCGTTGCCGCTGTGTCGAAACGACATGCGCTTCACGGCTTGCTGCGCGCAGAGCATCGGGCCGATGGCATTGATTGCGAAGATGCGTTGCATGCGGGCAAAGTCGAGGTCTTCAAAGCGCGATTGAAGCGCGATGATTGCGGCGTTGTTGACCAGAACGTCGATGCGGCCGAACGTCTCGTCGATGGCTCGAAACAGATGCGCGACCTGTTCCGGGTCGGCACTGTCGGCGCGTATGGCCAAGGCGCGACGTCCGAGCGCTTGCACGTCGGCCACCACGCCGAGTGCGGCGGCCTCATTGTTGATGTAGCTGATGACGACGTCATAGCCTTGCGCTGCCGCGAGCCGCGCCGTTGCCGCGCCTACACCCCGGCTTCCGCCGGTGATCAGAATCAGGGGAGCTGAAGAGCCGGTAGCCATGTCTTGAACCTTTTAAGAGGGAGGTGAATTTAGCCAATTAGCATCGTGCCGGTGGCAATCACCGCGCACGCCAGGACTTTGCGGACAGTCAGTACCTCGCCCAGGAAGAAATAACCGATCAACGCCGCAAACAGTACGCTGGTCTCGCGCAACGCGGAAACCGATCCCATCGGCGATTCAGACATGGCGTAGATAACAATGCCGTAGGCCAGCAGGGAGACCAGCCCACCCATCAAAGCTGTGATGAGCCCCGGGCGCGGGGAAAGCAGGCTGCGTGCGCCGCGCAGACCGATATAAACCAGTGGCATCAGTACGCCCCAGAGGGCGCACATCCAGGCGGTATAGGCCAGCGGCGCACCTGAAAGTCGCGCGCCTATGCCATCGGTGACGCTGTAGGCTGCGATGAAAAAACCCGTGCCCAAGGCGTAAGGCAAGCTGGGGACCGCGAGCCTGCCCTGCCTGAAAGCCAGTGAAATAATGCCGCCCGACACCAGTGCAATGCCGAACAGGGCGCTGGTGCTGAGGGTTTCGCCAGCAAACACCATGGCGAACAATGTGATCAAAATGGGCGAGGAGCCGCGGGCGATCGGGTAGGTTTGCCCGAGATCACCCACTTTGTAGCTGCGCACCAGGAACAGGTTATAACCGACGTGCAAGACACCCGAGAGCGCGGCGTAAGGCCAACTGGCAGCGGCAGGCGCCGGGAGGTACAGCGCAAAGCCCATGCTGACGAGGGCGACCGACAGGCACATCACGGTCATCGACCAGAGCCTGTCGGTGCCGACACGCAGCAGCGCGTTCCAGCTGGCGTGCAAGAGGGCGGCGAAGAGGACGAGTAATACGATAGGAAAGGGCATGCGCCATGTTAAGCAAACTGGGGGCTGGACAACAGCGAAGTCCCTTCATCCTGGCATGAGCCATTACTCATACTATCAACGATAGTGTTGCTGGGCCTGAGTCGACTCCGCCAGCAGCCAGTTACGAAAGCTGATGATGTGAGGCTGTGTTTCGACCCCTTTGGGACAGACAAAGAAATAGGCGACCGGTGAGGCGAACGGCACATCGAACAGCCTTATGAGGCTGCCGTCGTTGATTTCGGCCTCGACATGGCCGCTACGGGCCAAGGCGATGCCCTGGCCCAGCAAGGCGGCTTCTATGGTCATGTTGGTGTCAGCAAACCTGACGCTTTCCTTGAGTGTCGAAACGCCCACGCCGACGTGCTCGAACCAGGCTTCCCACTTGGGCACCAGGTCTGCGCCGTCACGCGTAAGTAGCGGGTAACGCAACAATTCGGCGGGCTCGTTTGGGGTACCAAAACGGTTAAGCAGGTCAGGGCTGGCCACCGGGAAAATTTGCTCCCTGAGCATGAACTCCGAATGCAAGGCAGGGTAATGACCGTTGCCCAGGCGAATCGCGACATCTGAATCGGCGCTGGAAAAGTTGATCGCTTTGTCACTGGTTTCCAGCGTGATTAGAATTTCCGGGTGCTGCTGCGACAGACCTGGCAACCGGGGCAGCAACCATTTCAGTGCGAAAGAATAGGTGGTGCTGACCTTGAGCCGAACCCTGCCTTTTTGTTCTCTAAGGTCCGTCAATGTGGCTTCCAGGTTCATGAAAAACTCGCGCACGATAGGCGCCAGTGCCGCGCCGGCTGGGGTCAGCCGCAAAGACTTGCCGCGTTGGAAGAGTTGTAACCCCCAGAGGTCTTCAAGGTGCTTGAGTTGGTGGCTGACGGCGCTCTGGGTCACATGCAATTCTTCTGAGGCTGAAGTGAACGTCGCATGTCGGGTCGCGACTTCGAACGCGCGAAGCGTGGCAGTGGGGGGGAGATCTCTCATTGGTGGGTCCCGGCGAGCCTTGTGGTAATCAGTTTTTCCATGAGTGTAGGCTCATGCCAGCCGAATGGTGTGCGCTCATTGAAGCCGGACAGCCTGGCGTTGTGGATTGTTGTGAAGCACAGGTTAATGGCCCATTGCCCATGCTAACGTCGGCGCCAGGCTATCGTCAGCACGACGATTTCATTCGTACCTTCAGGGGAGCAGCGCCGATGTCTACTACCGTAACGCCCGCCGGCAGCGGGGCAAACACGCCTAAAGCGTCACCATCGGCGTTCGATGACAAGTTGAACATTGCCAAGTCCAGCAAAGTGATTGCCGACTATATGCGCCAGACCGCCAAGTCGGCGCAAATCACCGAAATCAGCACTGCCAAAAAAGCCGAGCTGGACTCGACCAAACAACGGCCGCAGAACTGACGGCACCTTGTACCGCCGGGCTTACAAACCCTACCAACAGGTTACACGATAGCCGTGACGCATTTGAGTTGGCACTGTCATATCCAGCGAGAAGTTAATCTCGTCAAGTAAGAGAGTGTGGTCATGAAGTTGAGTTATCTAACCAAGGCGGCAGTGGTTGTCGCGCTGTTGTCGACCTTGTCGGGCTGCTGGATGTTCATGTCGCCGGGTGGCGGCGGTGGTGGTGGTCACGGTGGAGGGCACGGGCAAGGCGGCGGCCCTGGCGGTGGTGGCGGCCCGCGCTGACGGGTAGAGACTGGAGGCAAGCCTGGATGAACGGCTTGCCTCTTTTTTTGCCTCCGATAAACCCCAGGCAAAGAAAAGCCCGCGTGGGGCGCGCGGGCTAAAAGGATGTTCATTAGGAGCTGGATTCACCATATGCCCCTATCTGTGAAAGGTTTGTGAAAGCTTTGGCAAAAAAGTGTATGCCTCAATCGTAACGTGGCTGTACGGGGCAGGGCAGTCCATAACCCTCTACTGTCGCTGGCATACCCCTCCGCTTGGATGCCGCGTTATGTTCATGTCTACCAGCTTGTTGTCAGCTTTTGTGCTGTTTGCCTTCGTGTCTTCGATCACCCCGGGGCCCAATAACACTATGTTGCTTGCGTCGGGGGTGAACTTCGGGTTTCGCCGCTCGATGCCCCACGCGCTGGGGATCAGCATTGGTTTCATGCTGCTGGTGATTTCGGTAGGCCTGGGGTTGGGTGAGGTGTTCAAGGTGTTTCCGTGGGCGTATACCGTGCTGCGCTACGTGGGCGCAGCCTATCTGCTGTACCTGGCGTGGAAGATTGCGACGGCGGGCGGCATGTCCGACAGCCCTGATGAACAGGGCAAGCCCATGACCTTCCTTGGCGCTGCGGCGTTCCAGTGGGTGAACCCCAAGGCCTGGATCATGGCGTTGGGGGCAATCACCACCTATACGCCGGCTGAAGGCTACGTCACCAATGTGCTGGTGATTGCGCTGGTGTTCGCCGTGGTCAACCTGCCCAGCGTCTGTGTGTGGGTCGTGTGTGGCAGCGGCTTGCGCAATGTGTTGCGTGAGCCGCGCTGGTTGCGGGTGTTCAATTGGTCGATGGCGGTGTTGCTGGTGCTGTCTCTGTACCCGATGCTGGTTGTCAGCTGAGGGCCGCTTCAGACAGGTGAGATGGTTGCCAGCAGGCCGATGCCGATGGTGAGTACCAAAAAGCCGAACAGGAAAAGTGCCATCTTGGTCATAAGGCCTCCGAAGGGAAGGGGGTGGGGATGGCGCTATTGTCCGTCCAGGAGGCGTTTCGATACAGATGCAGATGGCAAAGAAAAAACCGTATCAGATGCGCTTGCGGCTGTTCTGCCGGGGGCTTTGAAGGGGTAAGGTTTTTTCAGGCTCAGTGCCTGAGACAGCCAACGCATTTGCCCCTAAGATGGCGCCCACTGCATCAACAATAAGAGTGGGCCAACCCTCGATGGAAAGACGTCAATTCAGCGGTGGCATGAAAGGCAAGAACCTGCGCTACCTCAACGAAACCTCGCAGCCGGCGTCGGTCACCCGCGTCGGCTTCCTGTTGCTCGAACACTTCTCCCTGCCGGCTTTCACCCAGACCCTCGACACGTTCGTTACCGCCAACCTGCTGCGTCCCGACCTGTTTGCCTCGCGTACGTTCGGCTGTGATGAGGGTGAAGTCATCAGCGACCTTGGTCTGGTGATCCGCCCGGATGCACGCCTGGACGTGGTTGCGCTGCAAGACCTGGAACTGCTGGTGATCTGCGGCGGCTTTCGCACGGAACTCAAGGCCGGCGAAGACTTCATTCATTTGCTGCGCGCTGCCGCCGAACAGGGCATCAGCCTCGCCGGCCTGTGGAACGGCGCTTGGTTCCTTGGCCGTGCCGGACTGTTACAAGGCTATCGCTGCGCCATCCACCCGGAACATCGCCCGGCACTGGCAGAAGTGTCCAAGGCCACCCACGTCACCAGCGAACCCTACGTGATCGATCGCGACCGCCTTACCGCCTCGAGCCCGTCTGGAGCCTTCCACATGGCGCTGGACTGGATCAAGGGCCTGCATGACAAGGCTCTGGTCGAAGGTATCGAAGACATCCTGGCCTTTGAAGAGTCCCGCTACCGGCGCATCAAACCCACTGAAAACGTCAGTGTCAGCGCGCCCCTGCGTGAAGTGGTGAAGCTGATGGACGCCAACCTGGAAGAACCCCTGGAACTGGATCAACTCGCGGTCTACGCCGGCCGCTCCCGGCGCCAGTTGGAGCGCTTGTTCAAGGAACAACTGGGCACCACGCCGCAGCGCTACTACATGGAACTGCGCGTGACCGAAGCGCGGCGGCTGTTGCAGCACACCGAGTTGTCACAGGTGGAGGTGCTGGTGGCGTGTGGGTTTGTTTCGCCCAGTCATTTCAGCAAGTGCTATAGCTCGTATTTCGGATATCGCCCCTCGAAGGAGAAGCGGTTGGTCAAGTAAGGTGCTGACTGACCGATTTTCTCAAGGAAGGATTATGCCTCTGACGCTTTTGGATCGTTATCGCGGTAGTTTGCTGGGCCTGGCCTGCGGCGATGCAGTGGGCACAACAGTTGAATTCATGCCACGCGGCACATTCACACCGCTCACCGATATGGTGGGTGGAGGTCCGTTCAGCCTGAAGCCGGGCCAATGGACAGATGACACCTCAATGGCGCTGTGTTTGGCCGAAAGCCTGCTGTGCAAAGGTGGATTCGACGCAGCCGACCAGATGGGCCGTTATTTGAACTGGTGGAAGTGGGGCTACTTGAGCTCCACGGGCGATTGCTTTGATATCGGTATGACCGTGCGCTCTGCACTCACGGCATTCGAGACGCACGGTGATCCATTTGCGGGCTCTACTGATCCTTTTTCTGCGGGCAACGGCTCGCTTATGCGTCTCGCGCCGATAGTGTTGTTTTACTTCCCTGACGTTCACTCTATCGACGATTTTTCCCGTCAAAGTTCTCGTACGACGCATGGCGCTCAAGAGGCAATCGAGTGCTGCGTGGTGCTGGCGCGGGCAATCAGTAATGCGTTGAGTGGTGCGACAAAGGAGCAGATGTTGAGTGTTTCACGCGCCGGTATCTCTGCGCCGAAGGTCGTAGCAATTGCCCAGGGGGATTATTGCAGCAAGAGGCTCGCGCAAATCACGGGTTCTGGTTACGCGGTGGCCTCATTAGAAGCGGCGCTGTGGTGTGTCCTTCAGACTGACAACTTCGCCGACGCGGTGTTGGCGGCCGCGAACCTGGGCGATGATGCCGACACAACGGCTGCTATCGTTGGGCAATTGGCGGGCGCATATTATGGCGTGCAAGGTATTCCGCAGGCGTGGTTGGAGAAGCTTTGCATGCGTGATGACATTGAAGAAATGGCTGACGCATTGTTCAAGGCCTCTACTTAAAACCTGTTACCCATCAACTAAGGGATCACGAAGCTCCCTGAAGTGAGCCGATTTGCTGGGGTAAACAGGCTTGTTGTGGTGAGCAGGCTTGCCCTGCGCTGGGCCGCGGAGCGGCCCCACTACAGGCACCGCAATTCTTCAGTCGGACATCGGCCGTCTGGGTTTAGGGCTGCTTCGCAGCCCAGCGCAGGGCAAGCCTGCTCACTACAGAGAGCTCAGAATCGGTCCAGGCGATAGGGGGCCACTGACGGTGCCTGGCCCACTCTCGCCAACTCCCCAACCCACTCCGCCGTCACCGCCGCCTGCGTCAGCCCTAAATGCTGATGCCCAAACGCAAGCAGCACCTTCCCGTCACACACTCGGTCAATCACTGGCAGTGAGTCTGGCAACGACGGCCGAAACCCCATCCACGGGGTTGCACCTTCTGCACTCAAGTCCTCGCGAAACAACCCCTTGCTCAACCGATGCAGTTGCCAGGCACGCTCCATATTCGCAGGGCGATCAAGGCCGGCGAATTCCACCGTGCCGGCCAGGCGCAAGCCGTCGGTCATGGGCGTCATGATGAATTTGCGCTCCAGGGAGGTGACCGCAAACGGCAGACGGTGGTGTTCATGGGGCAGCATCAGGTGGTAGCCGCGCTCGGTGTCCAGCGGGACTTTTTTGCCGGTCAGGGCGGCGGTCAGTTTGGCCGAATGGGCGCCGCAGGCGATCAGCACCTGGCGTGCGCTCAGCAGCCCCTGGTCAGTGGAGAGTGAGATGCCCTGTGCGTCGACGCGGCCATCCAGCACCTGGCGGTTAAGAAACTGCACGCCGCTGGCCCTGGCTGCCCGCACCAGTTCGCAGACCACGTGGTAAGGATCAAGAAAGTGCCCGGTGCCGGGAAAAAACAGCCCGCCCTGAATGTTGTCGCTCAACTGCGGTGCAGCCCCGCGTATGGCATCGCTGGACCAGAACGCCACCGGCACCTGCTGCCGTTGCATGCGCTGCTGCAAGGCATTGAGGGCTTCCCGTGAATCCGCCCGTTCAAACACCAGCAGCGAGCCATCCTCACGCAGCAACTCCGAGCACCCGATGCTGTGCAGCAGGCGCTGCCACGCGCCCAGGCTGCCTTCATTGAGCGCGCGGATACCCGCGACTGTGCGTTGATAGTTCGCCGAACGCAGGTTCAGCAGCAAACGCACGAACCAGGGCAGGGCGTGCGGCAGGTATTTCCAATCCAGGCGCAGCGGGCCCATGGGGTCCAGCAGCATGCCGGGCAAACGTTTGAGGATCGATAGGTCGGCGATGGGAAACACTTGCTCGGTCGCCAGGTGCCCGGCGTTGCCGTACGACGCGCCCATACCGGGTTCCTGCTGGTCGACCACCAGTACTTGGCGCCCCTGACGCGCCAGTTGCAGGGCACAGGCGACGCCGATGATGCCGGCGCCGACCACGATGATATCCGGATCGGACATGGCCTACGCCTCCCTCTGGCCATCGAGCAAGCGCCGCAGCAGCAAAGGGTTGCCGTTCTGGAGCGCGGCAGGCAACAGTGCATCGGGGAAGTCTTGATAACACACGGGGCGCAAAAACCGTTGGATCGCCGCCGTGCCCACCGACGTGCTGCGCGAATCCGATGTGGCGGGAAAGGGCCCACCATGAACCATGGCATCACAGACTTCCACACCCGTCGGCCAGCCGTTGACCAGCAGGCGACCGGCCTTGCGCTCAAGCACCGGCAGCAGGGCTTTGGCACTTGGCAGATCGTCGTCATCCATCTGCAGGGTGGCGGTCAGTTGGCCTTCCAGGTGTTCGGAAACCTGGTGCAGCTCCTCGCCGTTGGCACATACGACGATCAATGAAGCGGCGCCGAAGACTTCGGCTTGCAGGTGTTCATTCGCTAAAAACGCTGGAGCCTGAGTCACGAACAAGTGGGCCTGGCCTCTGTTGGGGCCTTCTGCTGGCAACCCTTTTGCCGCCACCTTGGCGTGTTCTGTCAGTACGGCCACGCCTGAGTCGAAGGCACTGAAAATACCGGGGGTCAGCATGGTCTGCGCTGCACAGTTGCGCAGCATGTCACTCGCCGTGCTGATGAAGCGATCCAGCGCAGGCCCTTGGACCGCGATCACCAACCCAGGGTTGGTGCAAAACTGCCCGGCGCCTTGGGTCAGCGACGCCACGAAGCCTTTTGCCAACGCTTCGCCGCGCGCGCCCAATGCGGCTGGGAACAGGTACACCGGGTTGATTGAGCTCATTTCCGCATACACCGGAATTGGCTCTGCCCGTGCCTGCGCCGCCTGGGTCAACGCCACACCACCGCTGCGCGAGCCGGTAAAGCCAACTGCCTTGATGCGCGGATCGGTGACCAACGCAATCCCCACCTCGCGACCTGAACCGTACAGCAACGAAAACACGCCCTCGGGCAAACCACAGGCCTGAACGGCTTGCGCCACCGCCCGGCCTACCAGTTCACTGGTGCCTGGATGCGCGCCATGGGCCTTGACCACCACCGGGCAACCGGCGGCCAGCGCGGAGGCGGTATCGCCACCCGCCACGGAAAACGCCAGGGGGAAGTTGCTCGCACCAAACACGGCCACCGGGCCCAGCGCGATATGGCGCTGGCGCAGGTCTGGGCGAGGCAGCGGCTGGCGTTGCGGCTGTGCAGGGTCCACTCGTACATCCAACCATTCCCCGGCGCGTACGGTGCGGGCGAAGGTGCGCAGTTGGCCGCAAGTACGCCCGCGTTCGCCTTGAATGCGTGCGTGGGGCAGGCCGGTTTCTGCGACGGCACGTTCGATCAGCTCATCACCCAGGGCTTCGATTTGCGCGGCGATGGTCTCAAGGAATGTGGCTCGGACCTCCAGCGAGGTTTCGCGGTACCCTTCAAACGCTGTCCACGCCAGAGCGCACGCCTGGGCCACTTGTTCGCCGTCGCCGCCCGGATAGGCCGGTTCCAGGGGGGTGTCGGTCGCGGGATTGATCGCCCGGATCGCCTCGCGATTGCCGGTAGTGGCGTGCTGACCGATCAGCATTTTGCCCGTCAGAGTCATGGGATCGTCCTGGTAGAAAAGAGGTTGGCCGCTGCGAGAATCGCAGCGGCGCGCAAGGGGTCAGGCGACGTTCTGTTCCGCCGACCAGTTGGCGTACCACTGGCGGAACAGCGCGTACTGGTTTTCGGCGTAACGACGTTGCGCGTCGCTGAGCGCGTCGGTTTCATTGAAGTGCAGGGCGTAGCCTTTATCACCATTGAGCACCATCAAATGCTTGTAATACAGCACCAGGTCGCAGCCCTCATCGAAGGACGACAGCACCGCCAGCGCGGCTTCCAGTTCTCGGGCCTGGCGACGGGCCTTGGCATCGCCCTTGGCGGCTTTTTTGCTCAAGGCCACCAATTGCAACACTTCCCGAGGGAGCGCGTTGCCGATGCCGGTAATGGCGCCGGTGGCGTTGCAGTTGACGAAGCCGTGCACCACCTGGGTGTCCACGCCGACCATCAAGGTCACGTTATCGTCCTGGGAGGTGATGTGTTCGGCGGCGTAGCGCAGGTCGGCACCGCCGCCAAACTCCTTGAAGCCGATCAGGTTCGGGTGTTCGCGGCGCAGTTCGAAGAACAGGTCGGCGCGGGTGGCGAACCCGTAGTAGGGGCTGTTGTAGATCACCGCCGGCAGATTCGGCGCGGCCTTGAGGATGGCCGAGAAGTGCGCCTTTTGCGCGGTGGCCGACGCTCCACGGGACAGCACGCGCGGAATCACCATCAGGCCGTGGGCGCCGACCTTGGCCGCATGGGCGGCATGGGCCACGGCTTCGCGGCTGTTGACCGCGCCGGTGCCAACGATGGTCGGCACACCGGCTGCCACCAGGCGTGCCACGCCTTCCTGGCGTTCGGCCTCGGTGAGCAACGGCCAGTCGCCCATGGAGCCGCAGTACACCACGGCACTCATGCCGATATCGATCAACTCGCGGCCCTTGGCGACCAGGGCGTCGAAGTCCGGCTTGCGCTCGGCGGTGCACGGGGTCATCAGGGCGGGGATGCAGCCGGTGAAGATGTTGTCGCTCATTGTTCTAACTCCTTGGAACGTTCAGTACAAACAGGGAAGGGCTCAGATGCCCCAGGCAAAAGGGTCGCGCTCGTCGATCAGCAAGGTGCTGTCGGCGGTCATGTAGGCGCTGCCCGTGATGAAGGGGCGGATGTGCTCGCCGTCCCATTCATAGCGGCCTTCGAATTGGCTGCCGGTGATGCTGGCTTGGGTCCAGGTTTCACCTGGCTTGAGTTTTTCATCGGCGGCCAGGCAGGCCAGCTTGGCGCTGGTGCCGGTGCCGCAGGGCGAGCGGTCGTAGGCTTTACCGGGGCACATGACAAAGTTGCGGCTGTCGGCAAGGTCGTCATCGGCGAACAACTCGATGTGGTCGATCAGTGCACCGTCTACACCGTGAATGCCTTGCTCTTCCAAGGCCTTGAGCATCGCCCAGGTGTAGTCGGTAAGCGCATCCACGTTGTCCATCTGCAAGCGTTGGCCATGGTCCGACACCAGGAAAAACCAGTTGCCGCCCCAGGCGATATCGCCGTAGGCCACGCCGTGTCCCGGCACTTCCACCGGCACCTGCTGGCGCAGGCGATAGGAGGGCACGTTGCGCAGGGTTACGCTGCCGTCTTCGTGCAGCGTGGCCGCCACCGGGCCAACGGGCGTGTCGATCGTGTGCACGCCGGGCTGGATACGCCCCAGGTGGTGCAGCGACGCAACCAGGCCGATGGTGCCGTGGCCGCACATGCCGAGGTAACCGGCGTTGTTGAAGAAGATCACACCACAGATCGCGCCTGGCGTAACGGGCTCGCAATACAGCGCGCCCACCAGTACGTCATTGCCACGCGGCTCCAGCAGGCAGGCGCGGCGCCATTGATCATGCTCAGTGCGCAGGCTGTGCAGTTGATCGGCAATCGTGGCGCCGTTCAGCGCCGGGAAACCGCTCATGACCAGGCGCGTCGGTTCGCCGCCGGTGTGGGAGTCGATGACATGCAGTCGCTTCATAAAAGGCTCCTGAATCAGTAAGTCGCGGGTGTCAGCGGCGCGTGAGGTTCGTCGACCGCTTCGCTTTCATCGGCTTCGTGTTCCAGCCGTACCAGGTGAGCCGGCACGCCAGTGGCTGCGCCCCAGTAGTAAATGCCGAGTGCGCAAGCGGCGACGACAATCGTGTCGAGCGGGTGGCTGATCACGCCGATGCCGCCAAAACTGCCGAGTTTGGACAGCAGGATGGTCACCGCGTAGAAGCCGATCAGCCAGGCAGACGAGCGCACTTGCTGCTTGAGGTTGATGTGTGCGGTCGGCACCCAGCGTGCGCACAGCAGGTACACCACGAACATCAGGATCTGCAGGCCGAGCAGCCAGGACACCGTGCCCCAGCCAGACCAGTACACAATCAGCGCGGCGATGATGAACGACAGCGGGCCCAGCACCGCCATGCCCTTGACCCGGAACGGCCGCGCCATCTGCGGGGCATTGCGACGCAGCGCGGCGACAGTCACTGGGGCCACGGCGTAGCTGAGGATCAGCGCCGCAGACACCACATTGATCAGTGCTTCCCAGGACGGGAACGGCAGGGTCCAGAACACCGACAAGCCAAAGGTCAGCCATAGCGCGGGCCGTGGAATGCCGGACTTCTCATCGATACGCGTGAAAATCTTGAAGAACGTGCCGGTCTGCGCCCAGCCATACACCACGCGAGGTGTGGCGTTCATGTAGATATTGCCGCAGCCACTGGGTGAGATCACGGCGTCGGCCACCACCAGATAGGCCAACCAGCCCACGCCCAGCGCCAGGGCGATATCCCGATATGGCAGCGCCAGTTCCTTGCTGATCCCGGCCCAGCCATTGGCAAGCATTTCCGTGGGCACGCCACCGAGGAAGGCGGTTTGCAGCAGCACGTAGATCGCGGTCGACAACAACACCGAAAGGATCAAGGCAATTGGAATCGTGCGTTGCGGGTTCTTCACTTCACTGGCCACCGAGATGATCGGCGTCAGCCCCAGGTAGGCAAAAATCACCCCGCCGGCCGACACCGCCATCTCGATGCCCGACAGCCCAAACGGCGCGAAACCCTGCACCTGGAAGTTCGCCGGTTTGAAGAAGGTGAACAGCACGCCAATCACCAACAGCGGCACGATGAACTTGAATACGCTGACCAGGTTATTGGCGATGGCGAAGGTCTTCACGCTGCGGTAATTGAGCACGAAGAACAGGCAGAGCAGGGCGAATTGCACCAGCCAACCCAGGGTGGTCGGGTCGCTGGAACCGGCCTTGGTCAGCTCCGGAAACCACGCCGCCGCGTACTGCCGCGAGGCGACCACTTCGATGGCCACCAGGCTGGAAAACGCGATCAGGGTAATGAAGCCCATCAAGTAGCCCAACAGCGGGCCATGGGAGTAGACCGGGTAGCGCACCACGCCGCCGGCACGCGGCAATGCGGCGCCCAGTTCGCAGTACACGATGCCCAGCAGCAGTACTGCGAAACCACCGATGAGCCAGGAAATAATGCCCGCCGGGCCTGCGATTGCGGATACGTGGCTGGCTGCGAACAACCAGCCCGAACCAAAGATGGCACCCAACCCGATAAAGGTCAGGTCCATCAGGGAAAGCTGTTTCTTGAACTTGCCTTGAGCTGACATAGCGTCGCCTTCTTGTGAGTTATTGGATAGGCATGCAGTGCCCATACAGTGAACTCATGAACGGCGGCGCGATTGATGTTTTTTGCTGGCATCGATGACGAAATCAGCACAGTTTTGGTGGCTCGACAGGGGGCCGGGCATCGTGCAATCTGCTACCCCTCCAGGCAAACAACGGGGTTCAACCGTCATGATGCAGAGCGCGTTTGCGACCCTTTGCCAAGGGAGCAACCCCCAAGACATCGAACAGTTATTGGACATTGTCGCGCAGCTATTGCCGATGCTGGACGTGATCCCCAATGCAGCGATTTTCATCAAGGACACCCAGGCCCGCTATGTGCTCGCCAACCGTACCCTGGTGCAGCGCTGCGGCCTCAAGAAGCTGCAACCGCTGCTGGGCAAGACCAGTGCCGAAGTCTTTCCTGCGCAATTGGGGCCGGGCTACACCGAGCAGGACCGGCGCGTGCTGGAGCAGGGCTTTGTGCTGGAAGATCAGCTGGAACTGCACCTGTACGGCACCCGCGAACCCGGCTGGTGTTTGACCCACAAGTGGCCGCTGTACAACCATTCGGGCGCGATCATTGGCCTGGCGGGTATCTCGGTCGACCTGCAAACCGCCAGCGAAAGCCACCCGGCGTACCAGCGCCTGGCCGCCGTGGACGCGCACATCCGCGCGCACTTCAACCGTCGTGTGCCCTTGGGTGAATTGACACGGATCGCAGGGATTTCGGTGGCGCAGTTGGAGCGCTACTGCAAGCGCGTGTTCCACCTCACGCCACGGCAGATGATCCAGAAAGTGCGGCTGGAGCATGCGCACCGGCTGTTGCACACCGATCTGCCGATCACCGAAGTGGCGTTGCAGTGCGGGTATACCGACCACAGCGCGTTTACCCGCCAGTTCAAGGCGTCGACGGGGTTTACGCCGAGGCAGTATCGGCAGGCGACGGGGGGCGCGGGCGAGTAATTCATCTAACGGATTGCTGTTTGGGGATAGGTTCTTTGCCTTCAAGGAGCCGGGCGGGACTGCTTGGTGGCGATCAGCTATCATGGCGCGCATTCGCACCGCACCGTTAATTGCAAAACAGGATGACTCAGTGACTCAAGGATTAGTGTGCAGGCTTAAACGCAGTTTCAACGCCTTTCTCAAAACGTGGAACGCCGATAAGGCCATTCCCAAGAATTCCGGGGCTTTTGAACCACTGACGCCTGCGTTGCTTGAGGGCAGTCAAGCGGATCGCTATGAGAGTGTGTTTCTGCACGCGCTGCAAAATGAGCAGGTTCGTAATATTGCGCTAACAGGTGGCTATGGTGCAGGTAAGAGTAGTGTTATCAGGACCTTTTTTGATCGCCACCCCGCGTACAAACATGTTCTGATTTCACTGGCGACCTTTACTAAGGAAAGTCCAGCCGGGTGCGAAACAGATCCCGATCTTATGTCGCGTATTGAAGAGACAATCGTCCAGCAACTGTTGTATTCCGTCCCTGCGAAAAAACTGCCGAAAACGCGATTGAAGCGCATCGTACAAGCCTCCAATTCCAGTATTGCGCTGCACACGGTGTTCTTTGCATTGCTGATTGTCAGCGTTCTGCGAATGTATCTGCCCTCCGTCAACATGCTCCCGAAAATCGACCCCGCTTGGCTTGTTCCAGCACTCATGCGGTTACCCGATTGGATCGCTCTGGCGGTTGCAGGTGCGTCGAGCCTGTACATTCTTCATTCTGTGCTGAAGTACCTCTCGCTCTTCAGCATTGATGGCCTGACGCTGAAAGGCGGAAAGCTCGAAGCGACTCATCATGGGTCCGTACTGCATAAGCACGTCGACGAAATCATCTACTGTTTTGAGCGCAGCGATATCGATGTAGTGGTTATTGAGGATCTCGACCGGTTTGGTATTCAGGATGTGTTTTTTCGGTTGCGCGAAATCAACTTCACAATCAGGCAGTCCCCGCAAATCAAGCGTCCCGTGTATTTCATCTATGCCATCCGCGATGAATTGTTCTCAGTGGGTGAGAAGACCAAGTTCTTCGACCTGGTTATACCCGTGATTCCCGTCGTCAGCTCGGAGAACTCCGGGGAAAAGATGATGGACTTGTTGGGGGCAGAGCGCTTTAAACCTGTGATCGGGCGTCTTGATCGCGGGTTGATCGAGACTGTGTGCGAGTACATTGATGAGATGAGGCTGATCAAGAATATCGTCAATGAGTTTGACATTTTCTCCAGCCTGCTCGGCGACCGTGGCGTGGTTCTTGACGCAAACAAGCTGTTTGCGATGGTGGTCGTGCGCAACTTGTACCCGGAAGCTTTTGCCGAACTGATCAAGCGCAGTGGGGATATCTATTCGATATTCACCGCGTTTCCTACGTGGCGAGCTGAGCAGGTACGTAGTATCGAATTCGATATCCGTTACTTCCAGGACCGCAACGCGGACATGGCACCAGAGTTTCTAGAGCGGGAAATCGAACCGCTCAGAACTAAGCATGTACGGGCCAAGCGAATGACGTTCAAAGTTGCAGCAAGGCAAGCGTACGGCGATGTTCTAGCCCAGAAGCTGACTGGACTCGAAGCCGTGATAGATATGATGCGGAGCGGTTTTTTTGATACTGATTACCACGATTACCTGAGCTTCTTTTATGAAGGGGCTCTGACGCAAGATGACAAGAACCTTATCCTGGCCTTACGGCGAGGCGAGTCTCCGCAGGTTATGACCGTGGTCAACGACCCTGCGAGGGTGCTTGGCAAACTTGAACATGATTCCCTGGAAGAAGGGCGCGGCTTGATCTCAGGATTGGTTGAATACCTGTGCAGCCAAAGCAGCGCTTCGGATGAAGGGCCCCACGCTGGAAAACTGGCTACGATCCTCAACGCGGCGCCTCAATACATGGACCGCTTTGCCGAGATGGCCGATTCACTTTTGCTGAGCACGCATGCACCCGCCTTAATTCAGGCTATCTACGAGACAACTCCCATGATGTTGGAGCAGCTGGTGATATCTGTGCCGAGCGGGCCCAGGCAGGCTTTGCTTTGCACCATTTTCAGCAGCTTGAGCTCCGATCAGATCGCCGCATTGGATGAGGGCGGCATGGGCATACTGCACAGCGTTCAAGAACTGCCGGACGTTACCGATTTAGTCCCGCTGCTCACACAGGGCGAAGGTGCCTGGAAGTGGTTGCATGAACAACCTGTGCAGTTTCATAACCTCAGCGATGTAACCCGCGCAGATGACCTCAAGCAGTTAGTAAGCCTGGGGTTTATCGAACCTCGACTGGATATGCTTCGCCTGATTTGTTCAACGTTTGAAACAGATTCAGGCAATGACGAACGGATCACCTACCGCCGGCTATTGGCCCTGCAATTGAGCGGTATGGAAAAGCTGTTGGATAACGCCCCGCATACGCTCATCAAGGAACTGCTCAGCCAGAGCGATGTGTTGGATGAGTCCGCTGAGTCTCTGGCAAAATTGCTTGCCGCAGCGGTGGACAAGCCTGGTCAGGTTACTTCATTGCTTGAACACACCGTATGTCAATTGACGGCACTTGAAAGTGCGCCCCAAGCTATCTGGTCGCTCCTGTTAAGTGCTGAAAGGATCAGTGACAAATCTCAGGCAGTCTGGACGTATTTTCGAGCTATCCCTCCATCCAGCAACTTTCGCCGGAGTATTTTCGCACCGCTCAATGATGAGTTCAGTAAAGTGCCCGAAAAGGGGGTTTTGACCACTTTCCTTGAGCGTCATGCAGAAGTCCTGGCCGACACGCTCTGGACTCTGCATCCCGAGCACAATCACGCACTACAACGGCATTTGCTTCAGGATCCGGTAATACGCAATGACACGCTCAGGCTGTTGCTGTCTACAACCACTCTGGAGTCGATTGAAATCTTGAGCAAAGTCCCGCAAGCGCGCTGGGGGATGCTTGTTTCTTCCACCTTCCTGCCGTACACCGAAGAAATCAGTAGCATTGTCCAAAAGAACGCCAGCCAGCCTGAAGCTGAGCGTTTTGAGCAACGTAAGCTTGAATTCGATGCAACGAATCGCGCCACTACGCCTCATATGACTACGACCGGCGTTACCGATACCTGATACCTCCGCGTCGGGCTCATTCACGACAATAGGGACCAGGCTTATGACGGCGGCTGAAAACAACCATGTGAACTGGCTGGTGGAACAATCGATGCTGCACGCGGCACGCCAGCGGGCCAAGCTCTATTCGGGCCAGGGCCGGTTGTGGCAACAGCCGTATGCGCAGACCCGGCCCCGTGATGCTTCGGCCCTGTCGTCGGTGTGGTTTACCGCGTACCCGGCGTCCATCGTGACCCGCGAGGGCGGCACGGTGCTGGAGGCTTTGGGGGATGAGGCGCTGTGGCATGCGTTGTCGAAGATCGGCATCCAGGGTATCCACAATGGCCCGCTGAAGAAGTCCGGCGGCCTGAAGGGCACGCAGCACACGCCAACCATCGATGGTAATTTCGACCGCATCAGTTTCGAGATCGACCCGCAGTTGGGCACCGAGGCACAGTTGCAGGCGTTGACGCGCATGGCGGCGGCACACAATGCGGTGATCATCGACGATGTGATCCCGTCCCACACCGGCAAGGGCGCGGATTTCCGCCTGGCCGAGATGGCCTACGAGGACTATCCCGGCCTGTACCACATGGTAGAAATCCGCGAGGAGGACTGGGCGCTGTTGCCCGACGTCGCCGAAGGCCGTGACGCGCAGAACCTCAGCCCCGCCCAGGCCGATGCGTTGCGTGACAAACACTACATCGTCGGTCAGTTGCAGCGGGTGATCTTCTTCGAACCCGGCGTCAAGGAAACCGACTGGAGCGCGACAGACGTGGTACTCGGTGTGGATGGCAAACCGCGTCGCTGGGTGTACCTGCATTACTTCAAGGAAGGCCAGCCGTCGCTGAACTGGCTGGATCCGACTTTTGCCGCGCAACAGATGATCATTGGCGATGCGCTGCACGCCATCGACGTGATGGGCGCGAAGATCCTGCGCCTGGACGCCAATGGTTTTCTCGGCGTGGAACGCAAGCTGGACGGCACGGCCTGGTCCGAGAGCCATCCGCTGTCGATCACCGGTAACCAGTTGCTCGGCGGCGCGATTCGCAAGGCCGGCGGTTTCAGCTTCCAGGAGTTGAACCTTACCGTGGATGACATCGCTTCCATGTCCCATGGCGGCGCCGACCTCTCCTATGACTTCATCACCCGACCCGCGTACCAGCACGCGCTGCTGATGGGCGATGCCGAGTTCCTGCGCCTGATGCTGCGTGAAATGCACCGCCAGGGTATTGATCCCGGTTCGCTGATCCATGCGTTGCAGAACCACGATGAACTGACCCTGGAATTGGTGCACTTCTGGACGTTGCACGCCCATGACACCTTCCTGTACCAGGGCCAGACCTTCCCCGGCAATATCCTGCGTGAGCATATTCGCGAACAGATGTACGAGCGTCTGGCCGGTGAGCACGCGCCGTATAACCTCAAGTTCGTGACCAATGGCGTGTCGTGCACCACCGCGAGCATTATCACGGCAGCGCTGGGCATTCGAGATCTGGAGGCGATCACCGCTGCGGATATCCAGCAGATCCGCCAGATCCATTTACTGTTGGTGATGTACAACGCGATGCAGCCGGGCGTGTTTGCCTTGTCGGGCTGGGACTTGGTGGGCGCGCTGCCGCTGGCGGCTGAAGAGGTCGAGCACTTGATGCAGGATGGCGATACCCGCTGGATTCATCGCGGGGCTTATGACCTGGTGGACCTGAATCCAGATGCGGAGCTTTCGGCGGGCCATATGCCGCGTTCGAAAAGCCTTTATGGCAGCTTGAACAGCCAGTTGCAGGATCCTGAGTCCTTCGCCTCGCAACTGCAGAAAATCCTCGCTGTGCGCCGTGCCTACGACATCGCCGCCAGCCGCCAAATTTTAGTGCCGGAGGTTGAAAACTCGGCGTTGCTGGTGATGGTCCATGAATTACCGGCCGGCAAAGGCACGCAAATTACCGCGCTGAACTTCGGTGCTACACCCATCACCGAAACCCTGCACTTGCCGGATATCGCTGCCGGGATGGTGGTGGACATCATCAACGAGAGGGTGGAGGGCGACCTGACGGCGGAGGGTGAATTCACCATCACCCTGGATGCGTACGAAGGGTTGGCACTGCGGGTGGTCAGCAGTTCACCACTGTGACCACCCCCCAAGATCAATAGAGCTGGGGCACGATCAATTCCGGCGGGGTCGGGTTGCGCGAGTAATCCTCCTGCCGCACACGCTGCGGCAGTTCGATCACCGGTAGCTCGACTTCCTCATACGGCATCTGCCCAAGCAAATGGTGGATGCAGTTGAGCCGGGCTTTTTTCTTGTCATCGGCCTGTACCACCCACCACGGCGCTTCGGCGATGTGGGTGCGCTCGAGCATGATTTCCTTGGCTTTGGTATAGGCTTCCCAACGCCGACGTGACTCCAGGTCCATGGGGCTGAGCTTCCATTGCTTGAGCGGATCGTGGATGCGGCTGAGAAAGCGCAGATGCTGTTCCTGGTCGGAAATGGAAAACCAGTACTTGATCAGCTGGATACCGGAGCGGGCGAGCATGCGCTCGAACTCGGGCACGGTGCGGAAGAATTCTTCGTACTGGTCCGCGTTGCAAAACCCCATGACCTGCTCGACGCCAGCGCGGTTGTACCAGCTACGGTCGAACAGCACGATTTCGCCGGCGGCTGGCAGGTGCGAAACGTAGCGCTGGAAGTACCACTGGGTCTGCTCGCGGTCATTCGGCGCGGGCAGGGCCGCGACTCGGCAGACCCTTGGGTTCAGGCGTTGAGTGATGCGCTTGATCACGCCTCCTTTACCGGCGGCATCGCGCCCTTCGAACAGGATCACCACTTTGTGACCGGTCTTGACCACCCAGCTCTGCAATTTCACCAGTTCGCCTTGCAGACGGAACAGTTCGCTGAAATAAATCCTGCGCGCGGCTTTCTCGGCGCTTTCACCGATGTGCTCGTCAAACAGCGCGTTGAGGTCGTGCCCGTCTTCGGATAACTCCAGTTCCAACTCTTCGTCACTGTGATCCAGCAATTCACGATGGATGCGCTGCATCAAGGCATCTTCTATTGAGGACATGGGCGGAACTCGCGTGGTGGGGGATGGCAAAGTCTTAGTCGCATTTTGTTACTAACCAATGACATCAAATGCCGTGATTGCGGTGGGAGAGGGGGACAACCAGGCGTTTTGCCACTCCACGTTCATAAAACCGTAACAAGAATGTTGCAGAGTTCCCGGGCCCGAAATCACAAGGATTTTCCTTAATGAAACGTCTGATGAAGTCTGCTGCACTCGCCGTTGCGGTTTCTCTCAGTGCCACCTCGGTGTTTGCTGCCGAGAGCATCCGCCTCACCGGTTCCGGTGCGAGTTTCCCAGCCCCGATCTACCTCACCTGGTTCAAGGATTTCAGCAAGAAAACCGAGGGTGTCACCGTTGATTACCAATCCAAAGGTAGCGGTGCGGGCGTACAGGACTTCCTGAACAAAACCGTCGACTTCGCCGCCAGCGACTCGGCCATGAAAGACGAAGACATCGCCAAGGTTGCCGAAGGCGCGCAACTGCTGCCGATGACTGCCGGTGAAATCGTGTTGGCGTTCAATCTGCCGGGCAATCCTAAAGAGCTCAAATTGCCACGCGATGTGTACTCCAACATCTTCCTGGGCAAGATCACCAAGTGGAACGATCCGAAGATCGCTGCCGCCAACCCAGGGCTGAAACTGCCAGACATGCCGATCACCGTAGTCGTACGTGCAGACTCCAGCGGCACCACCGCTGTGTTCACCAAGCACTTGGCTGCGATCAACCCTGAGTTCCAGAAAGACCTGGGCGAAGGCAACACCGTCAACTGGCCTGCCAGCGACAAGTTCATCAAATCGCCGAAGAACGATGGTGTGACCGCCACTGTGCGTCAGACCCCAGGCGCGATCGGCTACATCGAATACGGCTTCGCCAAACTGGCCAAGGTTGACTTTGCCCAGCTGCAGAACAAGGCCGGCAAATATGTGGTACCGAACGCCGAAAGCGGCGCCGAAGCCCTGGCTGCGGTGAAAATGCCGGAAAGCCTGGTGGCCTGGCTGCCGGACCCGGATGGCGCCAAGTCCTACCCGATCACTTCCTACACCTGGATGATCTTCCGCAAGGACAACGGCAACCCAGCCAAAGCCAAAGCCATGCGTGAAATGGTCGAGTACAGCCTGACCGAAGGTCAGAAAATCGCCGACTCGATGGGCTACATCCCACTGCCTCCATCGGTTGTCGATCAAGTTCGCAAAGCTTCCGCCAACATCCAGTAAGGCCGCCAGGCCGCTCCCGGCATGGGCTGTCAGCCATGCCGGTAGCGTTCCCCCCTTGTTCCGGAATTAGCCAATGAACACACCTTTTGTCGTACCGGTTAACCCGGATTCTGCGTGCCAGCCACCCTCTACGAAGGATTTCCTGGTTGACCGCACCTTCCGTGCACTTGCACGCATAGGCGTAGTGCTGGTGCTGGCGCTGGTTTTCGCGCTGGTCTTCGAAGTAGGACGCAAGGCACTTCCCGGCATGGAAAAGCACGGTTTTGATGTGCTGTTCGGCAGTGTCTGGGACGTTAACCAAGGCAAGTACGGCATTCTGCCAGCTATTTGGGGCACGCTTTACAGCGCCCTTATCGCGTTGTTGATCGCAGGTTTTTTCGGCGTCAGCATGGCGATTTTTCTCACCCAGGATTTCCTGCCGGCAAAACTCGCGGCGGTGTTTCGCACCATCGTTGAACTGCTCGCAGCCATCCCCAGCGTGGTCTACGGCCTCTGGGGCATTTATGTGGTGATCCCGGCCATCCGCCCGCTGACTGCGTGGCTGAACACTGAACTGGGCTGGATCCCGTTTTTCGGCACATCCCTGAGCGGACCGGGCCTGCTGCCGGCGGCACTGGTGCTGGCCATCATGATTCTGCCGACCATTGCCGCTGTTTCCCAGGATGCTCTCACCGGTGTGCCGATGAAAACCAAGCAGGCCGCCTACGGCATGGGCACCACCCACTGGGAAGCGATTCTCAAGGTGATGGTGCCATCCGCCGCGACCGGCATCTTCGGTTCCCTCGTGCTAGGCCTCGGTCGCGCCCTGGGTGAAACCATGGCCCTGGCCATGCTGGTGGGCAACGCGAACAACATCTCGCTTTCGCTGTTTGCACCGGCCAACACCCTGGCGGCCTTGTTGGCGCTGAACTTCCCCGAAGCCGGCCCGAATGAAATTGAAGTGTTGATGTACGCCGCACTGGTCCTGATGTTTATCACGCTGCTGGTGAACATCATCGGTTCGATGATCATGGTCTACGCCCAGCGGGGTACCAAATAATGACTGATCTCTCTACGCCTATCACCGCCATGCCTAGCCTGCAGCGTCGGTTCGAAGGCCGCGCATTGCGCAGCCTGGTGCTGACCACGCTGGTGTGGCTCGGTGCGCTGCTGGCCAGCGTGCCGCTGATTTCCGTGCTCTACATGCTGATCACCCGTGGCGGCGCACGCCTGAGCCTGGAAGTGTTCACCGAACTGCCGCCCACCGGGTTCGAGACCGGCGGTGGCTTCGGTAACGCCATGGCGGGTACGTTCGTGATGGTCGGTATCGCTGCCGCCATCGCCGTTCCGGTCGGCATCCTGGCCGCCATCTTCCTTGCGGAACTGGGCCCGGACAGCAAACTGGCGAACGCCTCGCGCTTTGCCGCCAAGATGCTCACCGGCTTGCCATCGATCCTGGCGGGTGTGTTCGCCTACGCCTTGGTGGTGATGACCACTGGAACCTACTCGGCGCCGGCCGGTGGCGTGGCGCTGGCGGTGCTGATGCTGCCGATCGTGGTGCTGACGGCTGAAGAGTCGATGAAGATGGTGCCCAAGATCATGAAGGACGCAGCGTACGGCATGGGCTGCACCCGCTCGCAGGTGATCTGGAAAATCGTCTTGCCCACCGGCATGCCCGCGATCTTGACCGGCGTGATGCTCGCTGTAGCACGTGCCGCCGGCGAAACCGCACCTCTGTTGTTTACCGCGCTGTTCAGTAACTACTGGATCTACCACGACGGCAGCCTGGCGGTCATGAATCCGACGGCGTCGCTGGCCGTGTTGATTTACAACTTCTCCGGCATGCCTTTCGACAACCAGCTCGAGCTCGCATGGGCGGCCTCGTTGGTGCTGGTAATGATCGTGCTGGTCGTGAATATCGTGAGCCGTATTTTCGGCAAGCCCAAGTACTAAGAACGGGAGCACCTGAATTTTGAACGTCTCAACTGCGCAAAAAGCCGCTCCGTTTGTCACCCAGGCACCTGTGGTCATGGACTGCAAGCTGGACAAGATTTTCTACGGCAACTTCATGGCGGTGCGTGATAGCCATGTGCCAATCGAGAAAAACAAGATCACCGGCTTCATCGGCCCGTCCGGCTGCGGCAAGTCCACTGTGCTGCGCAGCCTCAACCGCATGAACGACCTGGTGAAAGGCTTCCGTTTCGAAGGCCACGTGCATTTCCTCGGCCAGGACGTGTACGGCAAGGGCGTGGATCCGGTAGTCGTACGTCGTTACATCGGCATGGTGTTCCAGCAGCCAAACCCGTTTTCGATGAGCATTTTTGACAACGTGGCCTTTGGCCTGCGCCTGAATCGCTACAAGGGCGACCTGGGCGACCGCGTCAAGCACGCGCTGCAAGGCGCGGCGTTGTGGGATGAGGTCAAGGACAAGCTCAAGGTCAGCGGCCTCTCGCTGTCCGGCGGCCAGCAACAACGCCTGTGCATCGCCCGCGCCATCGCGACCGAGCCGGAAGTGCTGCTGTTGGACGAACCTTGCTCGGCGCTCGACCCTATCGCCACGCGCCGTGTCGAAGAACTGATGGTCGAGTTGAAAAAGGACTACACCATCGCGCTGGTCACCCACAACATGCAGCAGGCGATCCGTGTGGCCGACACCACCGCGTTTTTCTCGGTGGACATCTCCCAGGGCACCCGTACCGGTTATCTGGTGGAAATGGGCCCGACCGCGCAGATTTTTGAAAACCCGCGTGAGCAAATGACCGGGGACTACATCAGCGGCAAGTTCAGCTGACCCATGCACCGGTTTTCAGGAATGCCAATGCCTGCAACACATCGTCTTGATCTGGCGGCGATCGAACGCGCACTGCGTGAGGTCCAGGCCCGTTTTGCCCAGCTCAGCCGGGACTTCACCGAGCCACGCGACCCGCTGACAGACGAAGTGCTGCAGAATGTGCTTGAAGGTTATGCCCTGATTGACGACTATGTTGCGCGCGGTGTCGACCTGTTCGACCTCCAGCAACTGAACCTGATGCTGGAGATCAATGCCACGGTGCTCTGTGGCAAAGACCCGGTACGCCGGCAGGAATACGCGCAGCATCTGGCGGCGACCGAAGTGCACTTTTTCAACAATGTCGAAGGTGGCATCAAGGATCTGTACAACTGGTATTGCAAGCACCATAACGAATCCGTATGGAAGCGAGCAGCCGGTGTCTACGTGCGGGTCCTGAGCAAGCCGCAGTTGTTCATTGAAGGCAATCACCGCAGTGGGTCGCTGATCGTCAGTTACCTGCTGATGCGCGAGGGGTTGCCACCGTTTGTGCTGACCCTGGACAACGCCGAGGGTTATTTCAACCCGTCCTCGGTGATACGCAACTCCGCCAAGCATGGCGTCATGGCCTTGTACGAATTGCCCAAGATCAAGAAAAAATACGCAGCGTTCCTGGAAGATAACGCCCCAGACCCAACCGAGTTTTTCCTGAGCGACACACCAGCGCCCGCCCACCTAGGGGGCCATTGATGGGAAGGTACCCAGTGCTCGACACGATCAAGCGTGTGTTCAAGCGTCAGCGAATCCGTATTTCGTTCGACATCGACGACACACTGGCCTGCCAGCTCCACCACAGTGCGACCGAACACAGCCGCTTGCCGGCGTGTGTGCACCGTTGGTTGGGTGAGCCCCTGCGCAGCGGAACACGCTCTTTGACCCGTGAGCTGCGTCGCCAGGGCTGCAGTGTCTGGGTCTACACCTCGTCCGGCCGCACGCCGTCCTACATCCGCCGTTGGTTGTTGCTGTACGGCATCCATGTCGACGGCGTGGTCAACAGCGTGCGACATAACCAGGCCCTGACCGAACGCGGGCTGACGAGCACACCGTCAAAATTCCCACCGGCCTTCGATATCGATTTGCATGTTGATGATTCCGAAGGCGTTCAGCTTGAAGGCTTCGACCACGGGTTTCGCGTGGTGGTCGTGGACCCGCAAGATGAGCAGTGGGCGCAGCGTGTGTTGGAGGCTGTTGCACAGGTCCAGGCGCAGCTGGCTCGCCAACAGCCGCAGAGGCACAAGGTGCCGGTACCGGTTTATCCAGGGCTGACGTTGAACGGATAAAACAAATGGGGCGACTGATTGATCAGTCGCCCCTCGTGTTTACTGGGTGTTCAACGCCCCAAGAAACTCAGTATGCCGCAACACCTTCGAAAACATCGACAGCGTGAAGTTTTCGGCCGCTTTTTGCTGTTCGTCGGTGAACGTCGCTGTGCAGTCGGCCAGCGTCACCACGTTATAACCCTTCTCATAACCTGATCGAACTGTGCCTTCGACGCAGCAGTTGGTCAGGAATCCCGCCACCACCAGGTTCTGGATGCCATTGTTGCGCAGCACCAAGTCCAAACCCGTGGTTGCAAAGCCATCCAGCCCGCGCTTACCTTCCACAAGGATATCCCCGGGTTCACGGCTGATCGCCTCGGTAATCTCGGCGCCCCAACTGCCGGAAAGGAAAGCTGCGCCATCGGCAACGCCCTTCAAGATTCCATAGTCACGCGTCGTCAGTTCCGGGTAGCCCTCAGCGAACTGGATCGGCAGGTGAATGATCTTCACGCCCAGCACGCGTGCCTGTTGCACGGTCGTCGCGGTGTTGGCCAGCATGTCGGACTGGTGCATCACGTCTTTGACGGCGTCATGAAACACGCCACCTGCGGTGGTGAAGTCGTTTTGGAACTCAATCAGGACAAGTGCGGTGGCGTTTGGATTCATGATGAGGCTCCGAGAGGTGTCACTGGATTTGAGCCTTCAGAGTATATTCACTGAATTAACGCTCACAAGGACAGTGCAATGACCCGCTATTTCAAACATCCAGAGAGTGACCAGGTCGAAGAAGTCGATGCGTTCCAGGTGTTGGCCGTATTGTTTCTCGGCCCCCTCTACCTGCTCTTCGCAGGTCTTTGGCGCCACCTGCTGATCTGGGCTATGGCATTAGGGCTGGGTTTTCTCGCAGGCCCGCCTTGGGCGGCGATTCCCATTGCCGGGCTGCCCATCATCTACTGCTTCCTGATCCGTAAAATCGTCGTCGCTGAGTATGTGAAGAAGGGCTGGGTTGAAGTGCCCGACCCAGCGCTCGCGCTAAAGAAACCAACGCCAGCGGCAGAATCTGTCGTCGAGTAGTCACCGGGGGGCAGGCTTCACTGGTCGACATCGCGTAAACCGGTATTCAAAGTGGCAATGGCCTGGGTCAGTTGCATGTCAGACATCAGCGGCGCGCTATAACTTGACCGGTAGAAGCGCGACGCCTGCTCGAACTGCGCGCCACGGATCTCACCCCCTGAGCCGATAAACGCGAGAGCATCACTTTTGGATGACTTGAACTGGTTGGGAATGGCAGCGGTTAAGGCCGTGGCGCCTGAGACAAGTATAAAGGGTGCAACCGAAGTGATCATGAGCGCGGCTTGAAATGGGTTGTTGTTTTCAGCGGCGGCGACTGGATTGCCGAGCAATGCCGAGGCGGCGATTGCCACTATCTTCCATGAGTCCATTCTGCGGTGTGTCCATTCCGTTGGGAGGGCGCCACGATAACAGAGTAGCGGGCTCATCGCGTTGGCTGAGTTTGCGGGCTTTCGTCCAGATGCTTGCCTAGCTCACTGATCTAGCAAGCTTTTTTGCCGGCTTCCTGAGCTAAGAAAGCCGCCCTTCGACCTTGCATCAAAGCGACTGGATCTATATATTCCCAACCCTGCAACACGCGCTGCCGCCCGAATGGCGAAACTGGTAGACGCATGGGACTTAAAATCCCCCGCTCGTAAGGGCGTCCCGGTTCGATTCCGGGTTCGGGCACCATCATTTTGTTTCACGACATCCCAGGAGGTCGCTGAAACCCACAGAGAACCTGCCTTGTGCAGGTTTTTTGTTTTCACGATATGCCCTCCATATTCATTCCAGCCCAACATTTTTAGGACATTAACTAGTACATCCTGAGTTCAATTTTTGGTGATGTACTAGATGGCACTTACTGACTCCGCTGCGAGGCAGGCGAAACCTAGAGTCAACAGCTACACCCTTCGGGGCACTGGGGGGCTAGCGTTGTACGTCGACAAAAATGGATCGAAAGCTTGGCACTTCCGTTTTACATGGCGCCATAAGCAGCAGCGCATCTCCTTGGGCGCTTACCCCGAGCTGTCGCTCAAAGAGGCCAGGGTGTTGCGGATCAGGCCCGTTCACTGGTTGAGAAAGGCAGTGATCCTCGCCGACAGCGCCGGGATGACCAGCTTGCTGCGCAAGCGGACGCCCTCAAAACCTTTGAAGTCGTTGCTAACGAGTGGCACGCCTTCAAAGCACCGCGCATGCTCAAGGCGAAAAAGGGAGGCGCAACTCAATCACGTCGTTACCTGGATAAAGACCTGATACCGGTACTGGACACCCTTCCAATCATCGAAGTGAAAAAATCCGATGTGCTGATACCTATTCGCCGGATCGAAGCACGCGCTGCGTTGTGTGTCGCTAGAAAATGTAGAGCGTGGCTCAAAGAAGTTTTCCTCTATGCGATCGCCATCGGCTATATCGAGAGCAACCCTGCCTCTGACTTGGATATTGTCGCAGTCAAGGAACCGCCGGAGCGTCACAGCCCAATGCTTCTCTTGTCTGAGCTGAAAGATTTTCTGATCGCTTTGAGAGATTTCCGATGTGCCGAGTACACCAAGTGCGCTATTCGGATCTTGTTATTCACTGGTGTGCGCACAGGTGAGCTGAGGCATGCCACCCGTGAGCAGTTCGACTTGGACGCTGCGCTTTGGACAATACCTGCGGATGCAGTAAAACAATTGCGCAAAGTGATCAGGGGAAAGGATGGCGACAAAGTCCCACCGTACCTCGTGCCCCTTTCGCGCCAGGCGATTCAAGAAATAAGACGAGTGTATGAAATCACGGGCAATTTCCCGCTATTGATACCCGGCCGCATTGATCCTCGCATGCCAATCAGTGACGGTACGATCAACATTACCTTGAAGCGCCTCGGATACGAAGGTCGATTGACCGGGCACGGAATACGCGCCACGATCTCCACGGCGCTTAATGAGTTGGGCTATAACGAGGATTGGATCGAGGCGAAGCTGTCTCATGCGAGTTCAGGTAAGACGCGGAAAACTTGTAATCACGCTGAATATGTCCAGCAGCGACGCAGCATGATGCAGAATTGGGCGGACTATTTAGACGGGCTATTATAATACCCTTGCGTATAAGGGAAGTTGCCACGGTAGTTGAATGCACCTGTCTTGAAAACCGGCGAACGTTAGATGGGCGCCCGGCCAATTGCGCAAGGTGTGTTTGGCGGGCGCTTACGTATTAAGGCCGCTAGGCCGAGTTGCTTTCTCTTCGAAACCAAAAAAAGCTAAGGTCAACTGAGTTTTTGAGTACGGATAATTCCGTTCGCTCAATTCCCCCGTGTCGTACAACCCGAGGTGTACAGCCTCGCCGGCGAACTTGCGCTAAGTGAAACAGGTCCACGGAATCGTGCGTGCCGGGTGTGCAGTTGCCGAACTGTCGAGATAGCAATATAGAAAAAATAGCAGGGTTTTTCCTGGAAAAAATGTGGCCCACCGTGTGTGCATCCGCCACCGATGCGCGAGCTCTCATGCAGTCGAAAGATTCGTTCTTTAAAGAGATGAAAGAGTGAAAGGGCATTTGCTCACGGGCTTGGTTTTTCGGGATCGTCGTTGCGATCGGGTTGGGTGTATTAGGATTACCGGCTTCCCGTTCAGCTGGTCTTAACCCAACTGTAGAGTTCGCCGGTGTCATGACGTTGGCAAACTGGCTTCTCGTTGCGTGTTATGGGGTGTGTTGTGGATTGGCTGCTCTTCTGCTGGGGAGCCGGCGTGAGGTGTTGGCCAGCGTCAACACTTTTTTTACCTCTCCGGCTGGCTGGTGGTACTCAAGAAGTTTGAGATGCCAGCGCTAGGCGCACGCTTGAAGTCCATGACGCATAGTTGTGCTTCGCTCAGCTATGATCAAGCTGTGACGGCTGCAATCCATCATAGCCAGATGGCAACGGTCTCAGATTACATAGTCTTGTTTGGGTACATATTGTTCGTCCTCCTTGGCGTCATCAAAATGCAGCGTGTTCTTCATGACTTCGGACGCACGCGTGCCTGGTTATCCACGGCGATCGGGATGGCGCTGCTGAGCTTGATGGTTTCGTATGTCTAGGAACCCATCGTCTCTCAGTTGACGTGCAGCTACGCCAGTCAGTCCTGAAGGCTGTCTTTCAGAAACGCTTGCGCCACGGTCAGCCCAGCCATACCCAGCACTGTCCTTGCTCAGGGCGCTCTGCAGTGTAACCAAGTGGCTGGACATGACCCTGATAAACAAGGTGCCTGATGGCATCTTCGTTACTGAATAAACGGTGTAAGCACTCCTGCTCTTGCGTCCATGAGCAGTGGCACAGAGGCTGATTTACGTGGAAATTGCATCCCGGTTGAATTTGTTGGGGGCGTACCGTGGAACGGGCTGAGCTGTAAAATGAGGCCTGGCATTGTGCTGCTCGATCGTATGGGCAAGTTTTGCCAGATGTCATTCGTGGTGCGCTTCACACCTATGCACGTCCGCCTGGGCATGACGACATGACTCGGCTGTATCTAACAAGCTTGGGCGACGCGGCCTTCAAGGCGCTGCAGGCTTGCCTGAACGACGACTGGAGCAATGACGACCCGCTGGCATCCGTTTTCTGGGTGCGGCTGCATAAACGCGATTATCTCTACTATTGTGTCTTGCAGCGTCTGGTCAGCGATCAATTGGCAACTGATGAGATGAGGGATGCAAGGTTCGCGGTGGATCTCGGGTTATAGGGCGGCCATGTTGGCCGCAGGCGCAATCCTTGGGGGCTTACTCAATGGTTTGGGAAAGTGAAAGCTGGAAGGTACCTCTGCTGAAACTGGCCAAGCGCCTCGCATCTCTCAAGGCGTCTAGAGAGCTATCTGAAGATCAGCTTGCCCTGATCGAGCGAGATATCTTCATAGGGTTTTACTCGGTGAGAAAGCTGACTGAAACCCCCACGAAAGTGACGGATCAGACAAGAACCATGCTGCTCGCGGTCAGCAAGTTCGCCAACCTCAAGCCTGTGACCTGGCGTAATAATCATAGGCTTGACCAGCTCTATAACCTCAACAAAAGCAATCAAGAGAAACGGGACATTCCCTTCGTTTGCGGCAGGATCATACACAGCTTCATTTTTGCACCCTGTGTTTCGGAAGAGGGCGGGCTGTGTGGGGTGTTTTTCACCTCTGATCTTGATAAAGACAAGTTTTTGCTCTTCATGGACATCGATGAAATGATCGCGCTGTTCAGGCAAGTCGGCAACGATAACCCCAGCGTGATCGAATCCTCTCGTGATTTGGTCACGGGCGTCGAGACGCTGATCGTCAAATGAGCTTGAGGCTCGACTCATGCGCATCTAAGGTGGGGGTGAAGACTATTTGCTGAGTTTCTCCGGTTGCCTAGTCGACCTTCGTTCTCACCTGATGCCGGTAATCACCTGTAATTTGACAGTGGCACTCTGGTATCATTTTGCGATTAAATTGGATCGCATTATGCATCAGGGAGGCATTTGGTCAGGTTATGGAAGGTGCAGAGTCAAACACGATTCATGAGGCGTCCGCAGCAGCTTTGGGATTTTATTTCCAGAGCCAGTTCGCTCTACTGACGCTTATATCGCAGACGAATGATGACGCTGCGGTGGCAATCGAAAGGCTGGACGACGTAGAGCTCAAGGCCAACGGCCAGACCCTCCTATACCAACTTAAGCATTCCGTCCAAGAAAATCCTCCCCCCGTCACCCTGGCATGCGTAGCGTTGTGGAAAACCATCAAGGTATGGATTGATGCCGTCCCACTCGTGTCACTAGCCGATACGACCTTCTGCCTTGTTTCGGTAGGCAGCGTACCCAGCGACTCTCCCTTAATGGCTCTGTGTGATCCTCAGGCGAATCGAGAGACCCTGCTCAAGGCGATGCTTGAGGAAGCCAGTCGTGTCGTCGATGAGCGCACCGCTGCGAAGGCCGCAGGTGACAAACTACCCCATGGACCACGTGCTGCGGGTTGTGAGGCGTTCCTCAACCTTGACCTATCAACCCGATCGAGTCTGCTACGACGGATCCGCATTCAGCACGGCACTGTCACAGTTGGGCAGATCCCTGAGACGCTGTCCAAACACCTGCACTTGCTCCCGAAGGATCAGCGCTTCCAAGCTGCTGAGCGACTGCTTGCGTGGTGGGATCAGCAGGTGGTGTACACCCTGTGTGGCAAGCGCGATCGGGTAATTCAGCGCAGCGAAATGGAACACAGCATCTCCTCCATCATCGCGCATCTGGACGACGAAAAACTGATCGCCGATTTCGATATGGCCAACCACCCAGATGACTATCAGCCTGACAGTATGCTGTACCGTCAGATTGGTCTGGTTCGGGGCAAAGCATTCGATCTCACTAGGGCCGTTCGCGAGCAATGGCGGGCGGCGCAGCAACGGGCCAAGTGGATCGTTGATAAGCCCCAGATGCGATCGAAGATCGTCACCTACGACGCAAAGCTCACCGAGTATTGGTCAGATCGCCACGTTCGAATGACTGATGAATGTGAGGGCTTAGACCCTTCTGAAGTCGAAGCAAAAGGACTGGAGCTCCTGCGTTGGACTCACGACGATGCTCACAAAGATGTAGAGCCGATAGCACCGAGCTGGAGCGGACACTACTACGTGCGGGGCACCTATCAGGTGTTGGCTATCGACCGGCTGGTGGGGTGGCATGTCGACTATCTGAGCCTCCTCAAGGAGTAGAACATGACCATTGCCCATGACATCTATGCCGAAACCAACCCGGCCTATTGCGCTGCGTTACTGACCAACTTCGTTTCAGAGTACTGCTCTCGCAGCAACACGCCGCCAGACCTCACGTTGTGCTACGCAGCCTTGCCACTCGCGCTGTCAGGTGACCTAGCGTCTACCTTTGCAGGTACCGATCGAAGGACGGGCCTGCTGGAGTGGCTGCATCGCAGCCCGTTCATTCAGATCCGGCTTGCAGATCGAGTGAATGGCTCGCTGGATATCGTTAACGAGGCGATCCAGTTTGCGTGCTTCAGCCAATTGCTCATGGTCAATGCCGAGGGTCGACTCGTCTTGGGCGCAGCCTCGTTGCGCAAAGTCTTCACCAAGCAATTGAGTGAGGAGACCCGGAACATTTTCAAGAACATTGACCGGCTGGGCTGCTGGTTTGCCCTGGCCGGCACTACACGGACTGTATTCGACATGATGGGGCTAGAATTGTGAGCCGCTGGAACATCTCAAACATCTTTTTCATCGGCGAAGGCGGGCGGGTTCGCATCCTTGATCTGCGGCTGGGCGAGGTGAACATTTTTACCGGTGCCTCCGGTACCGGTAAATCCACCCTGATCAAAGCTATCGATTACTGCCTTGGCTCCAGCAAGTGCGAACTCGCAGCTCATGTGAAACGCCACAGTGTGGCGGTCGGTGTGAAGTGGGTGCTGGATGGTGCGCAAATGATTACGGCGCGCCTCGTCCCGCCTGTGGGCCAAGGCACCAGCACTAAGATGTTCGTCAGCAATGGGCGGAACTTGCCAATTCCCGACACTGTTCACCAGCTCCAAGGTGCTACGACGGTCGATGCGGGTAAAGCCTTTATCGAGCGAGCATTTGGCATCGGCGGTGTGTCTGACGTCTCCGATGACAAAATCTCCCGTAAATGGCGCCCGACGGTGCGCCACGCCACAGCCTACATGTTTGTTCCCAAGGATGTAATCTATAACGAAACGGCTTTGCTTCATGGGCTGGATCAGGCTGACGAGGCTCCAGCGATCATCGAGACGATGCCCTATTTCTTGCGGGTCGTGAACGAGGACACCGTGCTCCAGGAGCGGCGCTTGCGCGATCTTCGCAAACAGCTTGAGCGAGAGGAGCGACAGCAGCGAACTCGCCAGGCAGCCGGCAGCGAGTACAAAAAGCACGCCATGCGCTTGCTGCTCGATGCGAGTCGCAGCGGCCTGTGCGACCTCCCCTTGGACGACGCTACCGAGCAGGAATTGGAAGCCATCCTGCAGCGGGTCAAGCGGATCAATGCCAAAGCGGTGTCGAACCCCAACGAAAGCGAGCTAGGTAACCTGTACGAAAAGCGGCGCAGCCTACTGAGTGACATCGAGAAAGCGCGAAGGCAATCCCGTGCGACCCGTTCGGCGCTTCAGGACATGGTGGGTTTTCAGGGAGCCGTCCAACGCCAATACGAGAAGCTGAAGATTGCCGAGCACCTTCAGCGGGCTGCTGGTACTTGTCCATTGTGCGACACACCGACGGAGCGTGGCATTGCGATCTCCGAAGCGATCCACCGATCCATCAAGATCGTGCGATCGGAAAGCGTGGCGGTCGAGAGTGTCAGGCCGCGCCTGATCGAACATGAAGACTCGTTGCAGATCGAGATCGATCGACTGAATATCAAGCTGCGTGAAACCGATGAGCGCATCAAGACTTGGGTTCGGCAAAGTGATGAAGCCAAGCAAATGGATAGCTTGGCCCGATACCATTCCCATCTGCTGGGTAAGGTGTCGCAGTTTTTGGAGATGAATCCGACCAGGCCGCAACCCGGCTCTGACGTCAGTGTCCTGCATGAGCAGATTCACAGACTCGAAGCGCTGATCGACAGCAATTCCAAACAAGTGTTGCTCTCGCGCGCCGAACGCAAGGTGTCGCAATACCTGTCGGAGGCGTTCGCCAAGTTGCCTACGGTCGCGCCATGCATTGGGGCAGACCTTGAGTTCTCCTCCAAACCACCGGAGGTGGCGATCATTGAGGACGGCACAGGAGTCGTTCTCCGACTGCATGATGCAGGGTCGGACGAAAACTACCTGGCAATCCACATTGCCCTGTCCTTCGCGCTGCAGAAGTATCTGGGTGAAATCAATGCTCCAGTACCAGCCTTCCTCGCGTTCGACCAGATTAGCCGACCTTACTACCCGCAACGTGGGGAAGACGAGTCGACGATTGGAGAAAACGAAGAGGTATCGGCCATGCGTCGACATATCGACTTCCTTTTCAAGGAGACGGCTGCCCAGGAAGGTCTGCAGGTGCTGCTGATTGAGCACGCCTTCTTCGGGGATGATCCCCGCTACGTAGCGGCTACCCGCAAGCGGTGGAATAAGCTCTCCGAGGAAGCCCTGATTCCTCGGGATTGGCCGAAGAGGCCGGATACCCAATAAGAACTCTGCCCCCCTAGGACAGGTATGGTGTGAGCAACTGCTACACATACGGCCGTACAGCTGAGGGGGAATTTATAAAAATTTAAAGTGGCCTTGATATATGACGGCGGTTGATGAAATGGGTGATTCGGCTTCGAATGAAGGCTCTAAAGGCGAAGAGGGTTCGGGGTATCGTTTAGTTAGAACTTCGCGGTATAGGGATAAGGAAACACGTAAGCTGCGTGTAGGTATTGTGGCGGTAGTGTTTTTGGGGTTGTCGGGGCTTGCCATTCTCACCAATCCAGACATTTTTTATTTCTTTTATCCTAGGGCTTATGAATTTAATAGGTCTATGCCTCTGGGTATAGGGCTATTTCTGATGTTCTTGGGGTTTTCGGTTGGTGCCATGCTTTACTTGCAGACCGGCTTCACTGTCCGCGAAGAAATGGTCGAGACGAATTATATGGGAGGGTCAGAACACAGGCCGCCTAAACCCGAAAAGAGCATGCACCTGGCTGATGGTGGCTCTCCAACAGTGGTCGATGCTCAAGCAGGGAGAGAATCTGTTCCGAACCCTAATGGTGGGTTCGGGCTGGGAATCACAGACTACGATGCGATGGTATCGCTCTTTTTAGCGCAGTCTCGAAAAGACCCTAAGGAGGTCGTATGGGCCGATTTGCTGGCCCGTGCGAAGAAGGCTAATAAGATTTCGCATTTGGATGGCGATTTAATCAAAGGTTTCGAGCAATCCCGGCATCGTCTGCTCAAAGAGGTGGAAAGCCTAGGGCGGCGAGGGAACTTCAACCTTGTTCTTGGAATGATGATTTCAGCTGTAGGTCTTTTCGTGCTGGCAACTGTATTTATTGGATCGGGGTTCTTAAATACCTTCGCAGCCGCCAATGAAGCCTCTAAAGCTGTTGCAGAGTCGCCCAAGGAAATAAAGGACGCAATATCTTTTGCTATCACATATCTTCCGCGGTTGACTTTTGCTCTAGTTATTGAGTTGTTTGCTTTTTTCTTCTTGAGACTTTATCGGGCAAGTCTTAGTGAGATTAAGTATTTTCAAAATGAAATCACCAATATTGAGGCTAAATCGCTCGCGTTGCGCGCATCTCTCCTGACGGATTCTTCTGTTTCATTAAATAAGGCGATAGCTTCGTTGGTGGATACTGAAAGGAATCATATCCTTCAAAAAGGTCAAAGTACGATAGAGTTAGAGCGTGCAAAAATTGAGGTTTCAGGTATGGCGAATGTGGCCAAGAACGCGGCAGGCTTACTTGAAGTCCTCAAGCCGAAGAATTAAGTGCCTCTTTTTATCGGTGTACAGCCGGTTAGCACGACCGGCTGATGGCTGTGGGGGTGGGTGGTTTAACGTGCGTGCGTGGCCTGTCCTAGATAAATACCGCTTCGTAATCCTCTGTTCGTTCGCCAGCGGGCCAGTACTCTGATTACCCGCTCCGGCGTCCAAGCCACTGTGCTCGGCCAGAGCGCGTCGCGTTTACCGGTCGGTGGCAAGATCCGCGCCGGGATCAAGGTGCTGACCCGGCAAGCGGCCGAGCAGCCCCAAGCGCAGGCGCTCTAAGAGCAGGGCGTGGCCACCGGCCAGTCATTCGACGAAATCGAAGCCGCCATTCTCGCGGCGCTGCCTACCCTTAAACACCCACTGGTCCCGCGTAACGTACCTTGGTTTGCCCTCATGCAGGTACAGCGTGAACTCGCCGTTGTGTTTTTCTAATGGGCATACACGTGGTCGATCTGCGTTCCCGCCAGCACCCGAGACTGGAAGTCGTAGCGGTGGTCGTGGATTGCTGAATGCTCAAAGCAGGCGCGGCAACTCAGGGTTCCAAACGTGCAGGCGATAATCGCTCTCCAACTGCACCTGCACAAAGCCCAGGCCGTGGAGGGTGATCTTTTCGGTCATTACATCATCAATGATTATGGCAATAAGGCTCCGTGTAACTCCTCGGGTTGGGAGGGATTTTTGGGTGCGAAACTCTGTGAGATACTTGTTGGCTAATTGATATCTAAACGGATTTTGTAGTGAGGGGATCTGAGGCTCTAAGTATTGCCAGTTCTATTGCCACGCTTACTGGTGTGTCATTCACATGGCTTGTCACAGCGGGTGAATTCCGAGACGCATCAGCTATTGAGATCGCCTTCAAAGGTGTCTCAGCAATAATCGCGGCGCTGCTTTCAATCGGGGTGGTTTTTCTAATTGTTCGATCATTCGCACACGCGCTGCATATTACGCCGCCGCGCAATCATGGTTACATCTGGAGTTTTGGTCTGGCGGCAGCAATTTTGGTAGGGGCTGTCTCGCTCGGTATCATCGCCGGATGTGCGACTTTCTTCTGGGAGGTTCATTACTAGCAGGCATGACTTCGTCCTTGCCGCTGTAGCGGCTGACTTTGAAGGGGGCGTTGCTTCCATAACCGTCGAGCTAGAACTGGTGTGCGGTGGAGGCGAATTGCTACTCTTGGCAAACATCCAAGGAATGGGAACACGCCAATGGACGCCAAGAACATTCAGAAGCTTCAGCAACTGAAAGAAGAAATGGAGTTTCTGAAGAAACAGAAGGCAATCACTACTCCCCATGTTCCAGGGCAAAACTTTAGTGACGAATCAAAAAAATTCTTTGCGGGGGTTTCAGAAAAAAAGCGAGACGACCTTGCGCGCCAGTTTCGGCAGGAGAAAAGATCCGTACCTTCTAGTGATCCAACTCCAGATCATGAGGTTGATGAAACAACGCTAGAGTTGAGACGCGAGTTTGCCCGCCTCAACAAGATCCGCGAATTTCAAGAGATAGTAGGGAACAGAAAACTGAGTCGAAAAGCCTCGAAAGCAGCTATTAAAGTGGCAAAAACGGCAGCCAGCGACTCAGCCATGGGCAGGCCAATCAAAAAGGCAAGGAAAACCAAAACGTCGAAAAAGTCGGCAGGGGAGCGAATTGAAAAAATATGCTTCAACTGCAAAAAGCAATTCCACATCTACTCCAACTGGGCTAACCCTCCAGCTCTCTGCGCTGCATGCACAAAGTATGTAAATGATGCCTACCTCCCATCAAACCCCGGCCGCTCTGTTCCTACTGGTTGGATTCACGTTGTGAGTGGCGGCGCTCCGGGGCTTGGCAAGCGCTAAATACCCTTGTCCTGTTGTCTTTCGATAGCATCCGATGCGGGTGCCCGTGGCAACGCCTTGGGCTCACGTTCGACTTGGCGAAGCGTGCGCACTTTTATCGCTCCTTCGACACCCACCGTCTTTTGTTCTGGGCGGTAGCGCAAGGTCGCCAAGTCGCACTGAAGCACGCTCTATTCAAGGCGCATTTCAGTGATGGGGAGAACATCAGCCGTCGCGATACCTTAGTGGTCTTGCCGGTGAAGCATGGCTCTCCACCGAACGTGTTCAAGGAGTGCTGGACAGTGGGGAGTTCGGGGATGAAGTGCGGGAGCTTGAAGCGTTTTATCTCAGGCGGGGGATCAGCTCTGTCCCGGCCATGGTGCCGAATGGGCGTCATCTGATGGCCGGCTCGCAGTCCGTCGAGGAATACGAACAAGCCATCAGGCAAATTGCGGATGGCGCCGTGACTACACAAACGGCTGGCCACTGAAACCCCGTGGCAAACGCTGCAGGCCAGGCAGGTCGGTAAGACGCTGCACGTATGCACTGCGCCATTCGAGGGCTGTGTGGGTCTTGGCTTTTCGATTGGCACGGCGAGCGGCGTTGCGCTGGGTCCGACGCGCTTCTTTATAGGCATCGGTATTGCGGCAGGTACGGCATTTGACCCGGTTCAGCTCGGTGCTGGAAGGGAGGTTGGTGCCGTGGTGGCCACAGGCCAAGTGACCTGCAACCTTGAAGTGAATGACCATGTAAGCGTCTCCTTCTTGGGGGTACGCACATCGGTAGACCCACGATGCGCGCGGGGAGGGCGGGGTTTTGAAAAACCTCGACACCTAGGGTTACGACCCCAACAACCAGACAGCGTTCGGTTTTGGCTATAGACCTGTTCAAGCCTGGCACCTGAGGCTAACCTGCCACGCTACCCATCAAGAATAAGGAAGCAATGATGAGCGTCGATTCCCTGCCAATCGAGGGCAGTTGCCGTTGTGAGTGTGTGCGCTTCAGCGTGAGTGCCGCCCCGGTGATCACCATGGCCTGCCATTGCACCGGCTGCCAGAAGATGTCTTCCAGCGCGTTCTCACTGAGCGCGCTGATTCCCGCCAGCGGCTTCACGGTGACCCAGGGTTGCCCGGTGATCGGCGGTATGCAGGGCGTGGATCGCCATTATTTCTGTCCCCATTGCATGAGCTGGCTGTTCACGCGACCCCATGGCATCGATGAGTTCGTCAACGTGCGCGCCGCCTTACTGGATAACGCCAGCGGTTACGTGCCGTTCATGGAGACCTGGACCCGCGAGAAGCTGCCGTGGGCCTCCACCCCAGCGGTGGAAAGCTTTGCTCAGTTGCCCGAGCCTCAGGAATTTCCGCGCTTGATGCAGGCCTACGCCGAGTTCAGTCGATCAACGCCAGCAAATCAGTAGTGCCCACATCCAACCCCGCCTGGGTCAGCAAGGTTGTGGCCTGGCCCCGGTGGTGGGTCTGGTGATTGAAGAAGTGCACCAACAGGCTGAAGAAGTTTTTATCGGCGCTCACGCCGCGCATGTTGCTGTAATGCAGGCGATGGTCCAGGTCGATCTCCTGCACGGTGTGGCTCCAATCGACAATGAGTTGATCCAGCCAGCTGCGATGGGCTGCCAGCTCGCGTATATCCGCGAAGGCCAATTGTTTGAGATCGGCGGGGGCAGAAACTGCATTCAGCGGAGCCAAGGCTGCGTAGCCTGCTGGATGCTGCGCAAAACGCTTGAGCCAGACGGTATCGCCCAGCGCCAAGTGGTTCAGCGTACCGAGGATCGAGCCGAAAAACGCCTGTCGATCCCTCGCCAACTCCGCGTCCGTCAGTGTCAGGGCCGCGTCATAGAGCTTGCGGTTCATCCACTGGTTGTAATTTGCCATCAGTGCGATGTGCTCAGTCCGGTTCACTTGGGTTTTCTCTGGAAGTCGCGATAGCGTCATGATAGGCCGTGACCGCCCGGCGGTCATGGTGTTCCGGCAAGGCCGGGCTATGGTTGATAGACGCCAACGCTGCGCCCTCGGAGGGTGACACCATGAACACCAGTGATTTACTTGAACAACTCTTGCGCGCCGGGCAAGGCGGCAGTGCGTCATCCGGCGGACTGGGTGGGCTCCTCGGTGGGTTATTGAAAGGCACCAGCACGGGCAATGCATCAACAGGTGGCGGCCTGGGTGATTTATTGGGCGGTCTGGGTGGCATGTTGGGTGGCACCACGGGCACTCGTCTCGCGCAAGGGCGTTCCGGTGGGATGAACTACGCCGCACTGGCCTCCCTCGGAATGGCAGCATTCCAGGCTTATCAAGCCTGGCAACGGCAGCAGGCCACTGCGCCGCAACAAGCCTTGCAGACGGTGGACCAGCTTGACGGTCCCGCAGCAGAAGCCCACAGCCACGCGGTATTGCGTGCCTTGATCGCCGCCGCCAAAGCCGATGGCCGCATGGATGACAAAGAAAAGCAGCTGATTTCCAGTGAGCTGGGCCGCCATACCGACGACCCGCAACTGCAACAGTGGCTCGACGCCGAAGTCGCCAAGCCTCTGGATGCCACGGATTTCGCCGAGTTCGCCAGTGACCCGGCCATGGCGGCCGAGGTGTACCTGGCCAGTGTGATGTTGGTGGACGACCAGCAGGACGCCGAGCGCAACTACCTGGATGACCTGGCGGGGCAGTTGCAAATCGACCCGCAATTGCAACTGCACCTGGAACAACAAGCCAAGGCCTAGAACCGTAATGTGGCCCCGGTGGTGAGCCATTGCGCGCGCTCACCGATCAGACTGCGCCCGAGCACCAGGTCCATGTCGACAAATTCGCCGATGTGAAACCTGGGCCCGGCCTGCCATGCCTGGTCGCCGCCGTCCTGGCCGTAACGCTCGGCGATCAGCGTCAATGAATGCGCCACCTGGTACTCAAGGCCAGTGCCCCAGGTCAGGCGGTGTTTTTGGTCGCCGTCGTTGTAGGCGTGGGACCAACCGGCATTCAGGTTCAACCGCAGTGGCTCCAGTGGCTGCCATGTCAACGGGATATTGAAGTCGGCGCCATCAAAACCATGTCGGCGGTCGTGTGCAAAATGCGCACCGGCTGACACGGCCATTTCCAGCCCCAGATCTTCCCGCGACCATACGTGCGCCTTGAGCTGTGGGTTCACTTGGGTTTCGCCCTTGTCTGCGCTGGTAGCGCGGGACAGGGCTGCGCCCCATTGCACCGAAGGCAGCGCGGCGAAGGTGCAGGCAGGCGACAGCGTTTCAGTGTGAGTGCTGCCATCGTGGCGGTTGGCGGTGTGCCAGGCGTCGACATTGCATTCGCCCGGCGCATTAATCGCGCCGTCATCGACCACGTAAGAACCACCGGCCGCATTGGCCTTGGACAGCAAGGCAATCGTCAACAGGATGCCCAGGGTCAGCCCGATAAAGATCAGGTTGCGCTGCAACGCGCGACGCTTGGCCGGTGGTAGCAGCAACAGAGTATGACGCGCACCTCGGTAGTGACGCGCACGGTATTTGGCGAACCCGTCCTGGCCGGGTTGCGTGTGTTTTTTGTGCATGATGCACCTCGCATGAATTCAGCTTTCTACGGTCAGCACCGAAATGCCGCTGGCTTTGGCCTGGCAGACCAGCTCGCAAGTGTCGTCACCACCGGGTAGGGCGATGACCACGTCCGGGCGGCTGTCGGTCAGCATGAAATGGTTGCGCTGGCGTTCCGCCTGCTTGCCGTGGCGTTGCCAATTGGGCGGGTAGCGCACCACGTCGATGCTCAGTTCCCGTGCCCAGTCCTCGACGTCGCTGCCGAGGAATTGGTTGCCGCCGTGGATCAATACCTGCACCGGGCGCAGGCGGTGGTAAGCGTCCAGCACTTGGCGGGACATTTTGGTGTCGGCGTAATGACGACCTGCACAGATCAAGACGCGCATAAGGTGACTCCTTGTGTTGCACGGTGGCGGCCGGGCGACCGCCACCGTTTAAACGGCGGGGGAGATCAGTACCACTGCTTGAAGCGGCGGATGTAGATCGTCTTCATCAGTTGGGCCACGCAGCAGTAGCTGAGCAGGGTGCCCACCAGCCATGGGAAGTACGCCAGTGGCAACGGTTGCAGGCCTACCAGGGTGCCCAATGGCGAGAACGGCACGTAGATCCCCAGCACGATCACCACACAGGTCATCATCAACACCGGCCAGGCGGCGGTGCTCTGGAAGAACGGGATCTTGCGGGTCCGTAGCATGTGCACGACCAGGGTTTGCGAGAGCAGCCCCTCGATGAACCAGCCGGACTGGAACAGGGTCTGCATTTCCACACTGTTGGCGGCGAACACGTACCACATCAGTGCAAAGGTGGTGATGTCGAAGATCGACGAGGTCGGCCCGATCCAGATCATGAACCGGCCGATGTTCTTCGCATCCCACTTACGCGGCTTGGCCAGGTACTCCTTGTCCATCTTGTCCCACGGCAAGGCGAGCTGGGAGATGTCGTACATCAGGTTCTGCAACAGCAGGTGGATCGACAGCATCGGCAGGAACGGAATGAACGCACTGGCCACCAGCACCGAGAACACGTTGCCGAAGTTGGAGCTGGCCGTCATGTTCAGGTACTTCATGATGTTGCCGAAGGTTTCGCGGCCCTTGAGCACGCCTTCTTCCAGCACCATCAGGCTCTTTTCCAGCAGGATGATGTCGGCCGATTCCTTGGCGATATCGGTGGCCGTATCGACCGAGATACCCACGTCGGCATCGCGCAGTGCCGGTGCATCGTTGATTCCATCACCGAGGAAACCCACGGTGTGGCCGTTGGCTTGCAGCGCCTTGAGCACGCGGGACTTCTGCAGCGGTGTCAGCTTGGCGAACACGGTGCGTTCTTCCACGCGGCGCAGCAGCGTGGCGTCGTCCATGGCTTCAATTTCAGCTCCCAGCAGCGGCTGGCCTGGATCGAGACCGACCTGGCGGCAGATCTTGCTGGTGACCACGGCGTTGTCGCCGGTCAACACCTTGATTGCTACGCCGATCTGTTGCAGTGCCGCAATCGCGGGGCCGGCTGTTTCCTTCGGTGGATCAAGGAAGGTCAGGAAGCCCTGGATCACCAGGTTGCGCTCGTCAGCGGTGGTGTACTGCTGGCGTGCCATCGATTTAGGAATGTGGCGGGTGGCGACCACCAGCACACGGAACCCGTCTTCGTTGTAGTCGTTGGCAATCGCCAGCAGTTCTTCACGGCGACGCTCGTCCAGCGGCACGGCGGCGCCCGCTTCCATGACATGGGTGGAAATGCTCAGCATCTCTTCCACGGCACCTTTGCACACCAGCAGTTGGTCGTCGGCAGCATCCTTGACCACGATCGACAGGCGACGGCGCACGAAGTCGAAGGGCAACTCATCGACCTTGCTGTAGGCGAACGGCACCTTGAACTTCGGGTTCTGCTCCGAGAACTCCACGACCGCCTGGTCCATCAGGTTCTTCATGCCGCTCTGGTGATGGCTGTTGAGCCAGGCCAGGGACAGTACGGCATCATCACGCTGGCCAAAGGCGTTGACGTGGTGTTCGAGGATGATCTTGTCCTGGGTCAGCGTGCCGGTCTTGTCGGTGCACAGCACGTCCATCGAGCCGAAGTTCTGGATCGCGTTGAGGCGCTTGACCACCACTTTGCGCTTGGCCATGGCGGTGGCGCCCTTGGCCAGGTTGGCGCTGACGATCATCGGCAGCATTTCCGGGGTGAGGCCGACGGCCACCGCCAGGGCGAACAGGAACGCATCGCCCCAGTCGCCCTTGGAGAAACCGTTGAGCAGGAACACGATCGGCACCATCACCAGCATGAAGCGGATCAGCAACCAACTGACGCTGTTCACCCCGCGATCGAACGCGGTTTGCACTCGGGAACCGACAATCGCTTTGGCCAGGGAGCCAAAGTAAGTGCGCGGCCCGGTGGCGACCACCACGGCTTTTGCACGGCCGCTGACCACGTTGGTGCCCATGAAGCAGATGTTCGGCAGGTCCAGCAGGTTGCCCTGGTCGGCAACCACTGGCCCGGCGGATTTCTGCGTGACGTTACCCAAGGTGTCGTACTTTTCCACCGGCAAGGCTTCGCCGGTGAGCACCGCCTGGCTGATGAACAGGTCGCGGGATTCGATCAGGCGGATGTCCGCCGGGATCATGTCGCCGGCCGATAGCTGCACGATATCGCCGGCCACCAGCTCGCGCATCGGCACTTCGCGCAGGGTGGGTTGCGAACCTACCTGTTCACGGCGCAACACGGTGGCCGTGGTGCGTACCATGGCTTTCAGGGCTTCGGCGGATTTGGCCGAGCGGTGTTCCTGCCAGAAGCGCAGCAGGCTGCTGAGTAGCACCATGGTCATGATGATGATGACTTTGGTTGGGTCAGCGTCTTCGCCTTCCTGCATCGGCAGCCAGCAGTCCGTGAAGAAACTGATACCGGCCAGGGTCAGCAGCACATAGATAAAGGGGTTATTCAGTGCCTGCAGGAACTGGACGATGGCGTGAGGCGGCTTATCGTGGGCAACTTCGTTGTAGCCTTCACGTTGCAGGCGAGCGGAGGCGTCCAGTTCGGTCAAGCCGTCCTGGGTGGCACGTACGTTCGCCAGGGTGGCCGACAGGCCGTTGTGGGCTTCGCGGGCGGCACGCATCGACAGTTTGGTGTCGGCGTCGGTGCCATTCTTTTTGTGCAGAGGCGGGTTTTTTACGGCGCTCATTGTCTGTACTCCTGTCGCCAATTTTCGACAAAACATACCCGGTACTTACCTGAATACAGGCGAGCGAAAGCATGCCGAGTCGCTAACTTCGCGATCGGTTTAAATAAGGTGTTCACATAACTTCTACAGTGCCCGCTAACAGCGCGTTAGTTAACTAGCGCGCAGCGGGCTACTACTGGACGTGTTCATAAAGAACTCCAGAACATGGATCAGGAAGTTGCTGTTTCCAGCCGGGTCAGGCGGCGCGAGCGCTCACATAAAGACCGAGCATCAAGCTGGCCTGGGCCAGGCTGGAAACCTTGGGTCTCTGTGGGTCTTGAGGGTCGGCGTGATCCCAGTGCTGCACCAGTTGGCCGCTTTCCGGGCAGATACGCCAATGCGCCAGCGGGTAGGCCGGGCGCACTTGAGGGGAGGGTGCAGCAAAAGCAGAGCGGGTAGGCGAAAAACCTACGGGCTCACGGCACAGCTTGGCGCGCAGGGCGGCCGCTAGTGTGCGTACATCAGGCAAAACAAGGGCTTGGAAGGTCATAACACACCTCGGGACCGGACGAGCGACCGGCGAGGCAGTTACGGTGGAGCATCGAGCTCTAGCGCAGCTTACCGGACCGGGGTGGCGAGTCCTGTCATATTCTGGGTTTGGCGCCCGATGCCCGCGTAAGCGGTGTTCGGACAGCGACTAGATACTGTGTCCATTGGCTTCTTTTGTGAGGTTTAAAAAAGGCCCCAGTTGCGGGCACGGGCAATCTACTCACGACGCCGCAGGATGTCAACGCTTAATGTATTAATTCATTACAAGTTCAGAGTTTGTTCAGACAGAAGGCCTGTTTCATTTCGTTAGGTACTTACACTTAGTCAGGGTTTCGAGTGTGAGGGTATTTATTCTCCGCTAAGGAGATGAGCGGGCTTGCCCGTATCCCCCCTGGGAGGATACGATCAGCGCATCGCCGAAGGAGCCTCTCAATGAGCGAACATGCCCACCAAACCCACGAAGCCATCGTTAAACGCCTCAAGCGTGCCGAAGGTCATTTGCGCAGCATCACCAGCATGATCGAGGCGCAGCGCCCGTGTGTGGATATCGCCCAGCAATTGCACGCGGTGGAGAAAGCCATCTGCCAGGCCAAGCGCACGCTGATCCAGGACCATATCGACCATTGCCTGGAAGGCAGCGTGACGCTGGATGGCCAGGCCTCGTTGGCCGAGCTCAAGCAACTGACCAAGTACCTGTAGGCCGCGAGGGGAGATTCCCATGTTCGATGTGCTGAGCAATAAGACGTACCGGCGCCTGTTCTTCGCTCAGATTATTGCGCTGATCGGCACTGGCTTGACGACGGTGGCCCTGGGGCTGCTGGCATTCGACCTCGCGGGTGATCAAGCCGGTACCGTGCTCGGCACGGCGTTGGCGATCAAGATGGCGGCCTATATCGGCGTTGCGCCGGTGGCGGCAGCCTTTGCCGAGCGTTTGCCGCGCCGGGCGATGCTGGTTAGCCTGGACCTGATCCGCGCCCTGATCGCCTTGGCGTTGCCGTTTGTCACGGAGATCTGGCAGGTCTATCTGCTGATTTTTGTGCTGCAGTCTGCCTCGGCGGCATTTACGCCGACCTTTCAAGCGACCATTCCCGAGATCCTCCCCGATGAAGCGCAGTACACCAAGGCCCTGTCCCTCGCGCGCCTGGCGTACGACATGGAAAGCGTGATCAGCCCGATACTCGCGGCGATGTTGCTGAGCATCATCAGTTTCCACAGCTTGTTTGCCGGGACGTCAGTGGGCTTTTTTATCTCGGCGCTGCTGGTGTCTTCGGTGCTGCTGCCGCAGGCCAGAGTGGCGGTGCGGCGGGGTATCTATGACCGCACCACCCGTGGTCTGCGGATTTTCCTGGCGACCCCGCGTCTGCGCGGTTTGCTCGCGCTCAACCTGGCGGTGGCGGCCGCGAGTGCGATGGTCATCGTCAACAGTGTGGTGCTGGTACAGTCGGGATTTGCCTTGCCGCAACGCTTCACGGCGTTTGCACTGGCGGCGTTCGGGGCCGGTTCGATGATGGCTGCATGGGCGTTGCCGAGGGTGCTGGCACGCCTCAGTGATCGCACCGCGATGATTTCAGGCGCCGGCTTGCTGATCATGGGGCTCAGCGTGGGTGTCTACCTGTCGGATTACCGACAAATGCTGCTGTTGTGGTGGATGCTGGGCCTGGGTTATTCCCTGGTGCAGACCCCTGGCGGGCGCCTGTTGCGTCGCTCCGCTCATGCCGAAGACCGGCCTGCGTTGTTTGCTGCGCAATTCGCGTTGTCGCATATCTGCTGGCTGCTGACTTACCCCTTGGCCGGCTGGCTCAGTGCCAACTTCGGAATGTCGCAGACATTTGCCAGCCTGGCGTTTGTTGCTACCTTGGCACTGATCGCCTGCGCCAGCCTCTGGCGGCCAGAACATGAGCAACCTGCGGTGGTGCATGAACACCCTGATCTGCCCGGGGGGCATCCGCACTTGGCACGCAATAAAGCGGGAATGCACGGGCATGCCTACGTCATCGATGACCTGCACCGCCGCTGGCCAGCTTGATCAAATGCCTTGCGCGGCCAATATCGCCAGATAGATCAGCACCAGCCCACAGGCGGCATAACTGATGCGCTGCCAGGTGGGCGAGGCATTCTGGCGCAACAAGTTGACCAGCCCCGCGAGCAGAAAGCACGACAGCACCGACGCCAGCATGAAGCCGGCAAAGAACATCAGCGTCTGCCCGTGGCTGGGCGTGGTGCCGACGATGCCTGACAGCGCGCTCCCCAACGCGCCCCAGTAAACAATGTTTTTCGGGTTGGCCAGGGAGATCGCCGCCCCGGTGGCCAGTGCGTTTTGCCGAGTGCTGGCGGGTGCATCGTCTGACTCAGGTAGCTTCCAGGCGTCGATCAGGCTGCGAATGCCGAGCCAAGCCAGGTACAACGCACACACCACCGTCAACGGCACGCGCACGGCGTCATGCTGGATCAGCAAAGCGATGCCGGTCAGGCCGATTATCGCCCACACTGCATCGCCCACCAGTGAACCGAACTGCACCAGCAAGGCCGGTGTGAAGCCGTGCAGCAAGCCACGGCGCAAAGTCTCTGCCAACACCGCGCCGGGTGAGAGGCAGAACACGAAACCGAATACCAGTGCGTAGAAAAAGATCGTCAGCATGCCCACATTCCTTCAAGAGATGGCAGGCAGTGTGAGGATGAGCCGAGGTGGTGTCTTGGACCAGATTGCGCTGTTCAGCGTTTAACCGCGCTTTGATAGAGACCCGGGGTGATGCCGTAAGCGGAGCGAAAGTGCCGATTGAGGTGGCTTTGATCGGCAAAGCCCAGGTGATGGGCGACGTCGGAAGCGGCCATGCCGTTGCGCAATAGGCCTTTGGCGCGGCGCGTACGCAACTGCATGGCCCACTCACGGGGCGTCAGCCCGGTTTCTTTCTGGAAGGCGCGCAGCAGGTGGAATTTGGAGAGACCCACCTCAGCGCCAAGGTGGTCCAGCGTCAGGGGTTGATGCAGTTGCTCGGCAAGCAGTTCCTGGGCGCGACTGATCAGAGGCTTGCCGGTGCCGGTGCTGCCTGGCAGACGCACACCGCTGATCTCCACGACTTCCCCCAACAGCAGCACCAACGCCTCTTCATTCAGTTCGCGAACCAGCATGTCGTTACTCAACGCGCACTTGATCGCCGTCGCCAGTCGCAGCGCAAGGTCGGGTTGGAAGCACAGTGATCGATCAAACTCCAGATGCGCCAGCCCAAGGTCCGTCGCCAATTGATCCGCGGTGGCGTACAGGCTCACAAAGTGCCAGGGCACACCGTCTGCCGCGCCGCCACCCTGAATCTGGCCGGGGTTGTACAAGGTGATGGAGCCGGGTCCGGCGTGGAACTCCCGACGGTCGAGCCAGACTTTTTCTTCGCCCAGCAGGTTCACGCCGATCACGCATTCATCATGACTATGGCGGGCAAAGGTCAGGCCGGTGCAGGCGGTGCTGCTGATTTCATAGCGGCCCAGCCAGGCGTGTCGCACGGCGCTCATTGATTCAACTCAGTCAGGAGACAGGCACGAGCATACGCTGGCAAGCGGGCTCAGATCGACCGTTGATTGACGCGGTGCGAGAGTTCGTCGGCGCTTTCCTTGCGCTCCGAATAGCGGTCCACCAGGTCCGGGCGCTCGCGCAGCAGCAGGGTGAACTTCACCAGTTCCTCCATTACATCGACCACGCGGTCGTACAGGGCGGAGGGCTTCATGCGGTCCTGATCGTCGAACTCCATGAACGCCTTGGGCACCGAGGATTGATTGGGGATGGTGAACATGCGCATCCAGCGCCCCAGCACGCGCAACTGGTTAACCGTATTGAAGGACTGCGAGCCGCCGGACACCTGCATCACCGCCAAAGTTTTACCTTGGGTCGGGCGCACGGCGCCAAGGGCCAGCGGCACCCAGTCGAGCTGCGCCTTGAACACCGCTGACATCGAACCGTGGCGCTCGGGTGAGCACCACACCTGGCCTTCGGACCACTGCATCAGTTCCAGCAGCTCTTGGACTTTGGGGTGGTCACGCGGCGCATCGTCGGGCAGTGGCAAACCGCTGGGGTTGAAGATGCGCGTTTGCGCGCCGAAGTGCTGCAACAGGCGTGCGGCTTCTTCTACCAGCAGCCGGCTGAAGGAGCGTTCGCGGGTCGAGCCGTAGAGCAGCAGGATGCGCGGTGGTTGGGCTGAGCCGTCCGATTTTGACGGGAACAGGGACAGGTCCAGGTTGGGCAGGGTGGTCATAGGGCCTCCGATTACAGCTCGGCAATTCGAGCGAGTTCTGCCTTGAGTTCAGTTGGGCTGAGCTCGGCAAACGGCAGGATGAAAAACGCCCGGCAGCGCGTGGCAATGGTCTTCAGCGTGGCGTCGAATGCCGCCTGCACGCGTGCATCGTCACCCTGCACATCCGAAGGGTCTTCCAACCCCCAGTGCGCCTTTACCGCTGGCCCGAAATACACCGGGCAAGCTTCGCCGGCCGCCTTGTCGCACACGGTAATCACCACGTCCGGCGGGCTGCCTTCGAACTCGTCGTTGCCTTTGCTGTACAGGCCTTCGGTGCTGATGCCGGCGGCCTGCAAGGTGCTCAGGCTGCGCGGCAGGACCAGGCCCTTGGGAAAGCTGCCGGAGCTGATCGCCTCGAAACCTTCTGGCGCCAAGTGGTTGAACATCGCTTCGGACAGGATGCTGCGGCAGCTGTTGGCGGTACACATGAACAGGACTTTCATGGAGCGATCTCCTTTTAGAAACTCAGTCGCAAGGCGAGGGCGGCGAGGGTGATCAACAGCACCGGCAAGGTCAGCACAATGCCGACCTTGAAGTAGTAGCCCCAGGTGATGGTGATGCCCTTGCGTGCCAGGATATGCAGCCACAGCAAGGTGGCGAGGCTGCCGATGGGGGTGATTTTCGGGCCCAGGTCACTGCCGATCACGTTGGCGTAGATCATCGCGTCCTTGACCACGCCCACGGCATGGCTGGACTCGATGGACAGCGCGCCGATCAACACCGTCGGCAGGTTGTTCATCGCCGAGGACAGCAACGCCGTCAGCACGCCCGTGCCCATGGCTGCGCCCCACACGCCGTAAGTGGCGAAGGTATCGAGCCAGGTTGCCAGGTAGGTGGTGAGGCCGGCGTTACGCAAGCCGTAGACCACCAGGTACATGCCGAGGGAAAAGATCACGATCTGCCACGGCGCTTCCTTCAGTACTTTGCGCGTGGAAATCTTGTGGCCCTTGGCGGCGATCACCAGCAGGAGCACGGCGCACACGGCGGAAATCGCGCTGATCGGAATGCCCAGCGGTTCCAGGGCAAAGCAGCCTACCAACAGGATGCCCAGCACCCACCAACCGGCACGGAAGGTGGCGCGGTCGTGGATGGCGCTGGCGGGGTCCTCGAGGTCCGCGGGGTCGTAGGTCCGCGGGATGTCGCGGCGGAAGAACCACAGCAGCACCGCCAGCGTCGCCGCGACGCTGACAAAGTTCACCGGCACCATCACGGCGGCGTATTCGTTGAAGCCGATCTTGAAGTAGTCGGCGGAGACGATATTCACCAGGTTCGACACCACCAGCGGCAGGCTCGCCGTATCAGCGATAAAGCCCGCACCCATGACGAACGCCAAGGTGGCCGCTGGAGAAAAGCGCAGCGCCAGCAGCATCGACATCACGATCGGCGTCAGGATCAGTGCCGCGCCATCGTTGGCGAACAGCGCCGAGACCAAGGCGCCGAGCAACACCATATAGGCAAACAAACGTCGGCCGCGTCCACGTCCCCAGCGTGCGACATGCAGCGCAGTCCAGGCAAAGAAGCCGGCTTCGTCCAGTAACAGGCTGATGATGATCAGCGCGACAAAGGTCCCCGTGGCATTCCAGATGATGTGCCACACCACGGGAATGTCAGTCAGGCTGATCACGCCGCAGGCGAGGGCCAGGATCGCGCCCATCGTGGCGCTCCAGCCGACGCCCAAACCTTTGGGCTGCCAGATGACCAGGACGATGGTGAAGATGAAAATGGCAATTGCGACAAGCATGAATAAAGGCTCCGATGGCTCAGCAGCAGGTGCTGGCCCGTTGTGGTCTGTCGCCCATTGCATCCAGACGCTGCGCGTCGCTGTGCAACCATGGCTGGTTGGCTTGCAGGGTGGTGTGCAGCACCTGCGTCACCCACTCGGGCAGCGCAGGATTGATGCGGTAGTAGATCCATTGACCCTGACGACGGTCCTGCAGCAACCCGCAACTGCGCAGTTGCGCCAGGTGCCGGGAGATTTTCGGCTGGCTGTCATCCAAGGCATGGATCAGTTCGCACACGCAAAGTTCGCCTTCACGTAGGATCAGTAATGTCAGGCGTGCGCGGGTGGCATCGGCCAGGCATTTGAAGAGGGTGGGCGGGGAGAGGGAGTCCGACATGGCCAAGGTCTTTGTATATATGGTTATCCGAATATACGTATTTCCATATGTATCAGTCAAACCCTGTTTCAATTGATATGGATCAAATGCCGTGAAATCCACCACAAGTGTTTGAAATTAAAATGAAACACGAATGTCCTAAAGTGCCTGCCCATTGCTGATGAAGGAAGACTCCGCGTGACCCGTGCTACTCGTAACCTGCGCAAGACCCTGGATTCCGTCGCGGAAAATAACGAAACCGCTGCGTTCGACCTGATGCGCGCCGTCGAAAAACTCGGCGATGAAGTGCTGCGCCAGCGCCTGCTCAATACCATTCACCGGCTCAATCAGGATGCCTATGAGTTGCGCGAAGCGCGTGATTCGGTGGAGCAGGTGTCGGTCCGGCTCGCCTGAGCAAGATCGTTCAAGACAAGCCCATTGTTGTGCTGGCATGCTTGTCGACTGTCTGTCGATGAGCCGTTTCCATGCCTACCGCCTTACCGCATTACGCCTTCGCTCGCGGCGCCATTGCCGTTATTCCCTTGTCCCTGGCCTGCGCGCCTTGGGGACTGCTGGCCGGTTCCATGGCCATCGATGCGCAATTCAGTCCGTTGGAAGCCCAGGGATTGTCCGCCATCGTGTTTGCCGGTGCGGCGCAACTGGTCGCCATCGGCATGGTCAAGAGTGGCGCCAGCCTAATTTCCATCGTACTGACCACCTTGCTGCTGACCTCCCAGCATTTGCTCTACGGCATGCACCTGCGTCCGATTTTGTCGCCGCTCAAGACCCGCTGGCGCATGAGCCTGGGCTTTCTGCTCACCGATGAATTTTTCGCACTGGTCAGCCACTACGACCGTGAGACCTTTAACCGCTGGTATGCGCTGGGTGTGGGGCTGACGTTCTATATCGCCTGGAACCTGTTCACTCTGGCCGGCATCGTGCTCGGCAAGAGCATCCCCGGTCTTGACCAACTGGGCCTGGAGTTTTCCATCGCCGCCACCTTTATCGCGCTGATCACGCCGGTGGTGCGTGACGTCCCCACTGTGGTCTGCGTGGCGGTGTCACTGGTGTTTTCGGTGTGGCTGAGTTTCCTGCATTGGGAATCGGCGGTGGTGGTGTCCGGCGTGCTGGGCATGAGCGCGGGTTATGCCTGCAAGCGACTGGGAGTAGGGCAGCAATGATCTACATCATGATCGTGGCGATGGGCCTGGTGGTCTTTTTCAACCGTTACCTGTTTATCGAGCCGCGCCTGCCGGTGCGCCTCAACCGGGGGGCGCGGGAATTTCTCGGGTTTGCAGTGCCGGGCATGCTCACGGCGATTTGCGGGCCGATCATTTTCCTGGCGGATCATCATCTGAACCTGAGCCCGGCCAACCCTTACCTGTTGGCGGGTATCAGCGCGGTGGGGCTGATGTACTGGACGCGCAATGTGCTGGTCACCGTGTTGCTGAGCATGGCGTTGTTCTACCTGTTCCGCTGGTTGCTCTAAAACCCAGGCGAAAAAAAGCCCGCGGGAGGGCGGGCCGAAGGGAGACTTCTAAAAATGAGCGTGGCCAATATAGGCCGCGCCTTCTCCCTTTACAGTGAAACAAAGTTTATGCAGCCGTCAGTCCGGCACGCGGCAATGGTACAGTCGCGTTTTTTTCCGACGGAGCAATGGCATGCACAAGGTGGTAATTGGCGCACTGGTACTGGCGGCCCTGGCCGGTTGCGCGGGTTCGAAGATGAAAGAAGCGCGCGCAGGCACGCCCTACAAGACCCTGGCGTCGGACAAGGCCACCCTGGTCGTTGCCGAATGCGTGCAGTTTGGCTGGCAGGACGAAAGCGTGTTCGGCGTTGATGCCGGCGGCTTCAAGGAACCGATCGAGGCGGGCGGTTACACCGTGTACACCACCGCTGGCGATTACTTTGTTGATGTGCAGAGCGCGGGTGCCGGTTCTTCCATCAAGTACTACGCCGCAGAAGACAACATGCCCGCCAAGCGTCGTTTGGCCGCACTCGCGACCTGCCTGTAATCCATTGCCTTAGACGATTTAGGAAATGCCTGGCACGACAGCCGCCGGGCATTAGCTTATGATTCACCCGCTCGCCCGACATGATGGCTCTTTACCAGTACACGGACGTCGAGGCCTAAACGTCGGGCGAGCATCCCTTCCTTTCTTCAGCGCGGCATGTAGCCCAAGTGCCAGCGACGGGGAATCTTCAGTGACACCACCCCCAGCAACCCCGCCAACACGCCGCTGACCATCAGCGCCTTCAAGCCCATCTGCTGCTCCAACAGTGCGCCAATCACCGCCCCCACGAACATGCCTGCCCACGGAATCAACTGCACGCGCCAGCCACTGCGCCGCTCTCCGAGCAACCAGCGCCCGAGCCCACGACCAAAACGCGAAAGCGCGCCGGTGACATAAGTCAGCCCCACCGGCAAACCGTTGACCTCTTCCACAGCGGCATTAAGCATGCCCATCGCGATGATCGCCGCCAGCAGCGCGGGCAACGTATCCGCGAAAGGCAGCCATGCCGCGCCGCACAACAACGCCGCAATACACAGCAGCAACGGCAAGGCGTGGCGACGGCTCATTCGACTGACCACCACCCCCAAGGCGTTGCCGACCACAAATGTCGCGACCAGCAACAACAGCCGTCCGGTCAGCCCAAGATCCCCTGCGCTGATCGCCACCGCCAGGCGCGTGGTGTTGCCGCTCATGAACGAAACGAAATCGCCGCTCGCCATGAAGCCGATGGCGTCGGTCATGCCCGCCAGTACCGACAGACTGGCCACTAGCATCAGCCCGACCCGGCCACGCCAGCGTTGCCGGTGGGCGAGTGCAGCATTGGCGTAAGGCTTGCGGGGCGAAGGCAGCATAGGACCGGGTTCCTCGGTGAGATTATCCGGCCACTACCGTAGGACGCTTTCAGCGCGCGTGCAATGACCTCAGACAGCTTCCAACGACCAACCTGTGTGGTGCCAATCCAGGAAATGGGTGGGCTTGATCGATTGAATGAACGCCGCGTCATGGGAGACCACCAGCATTGCCCCGTTGAAACCTTGCAGCGCCTGCTCGAAAGCCATCACCGACTCCAGGTCCAAGTGGTTGGTCGGTTCGTCCAGTAACAGCAGTTGCGCCGGCACTTCGCGCCACAACGCAATTGCCACCGCGGCCTTCAAGCGTTCGCCACCGCTGAGTTGCCCGGTGGGTTGGGTGACGCGCAAGGCATCCAGTTGCAGCAAGGCCAGGCGTGTACGCAATTCGGCTTCGGCCAGGGGGGTGTCGAGCAGGTTGAGTTGTTCGACGATGGAGCGCTGATCGTCCAGCAGCGCAAGGTGCTGATCAATGTAGGCGCAGGGCAGATGCACCTTGCATTCACCCGCGACGACCTGCCATTTACCGGCCAGTACCTTCAGCAACGTGGACTTGCCGCAGCCGTTCGGCCCACGTACGGCAACGCGCACTGGACCTGCGAGATGCACATTCAGACAGGTCGACGGCAGCCACGGCAACTGTGCGTCTACCAACGACAACACCTGCCTCCCGTTGGGCACCGCTGATGCGGGCAATGCCAACAGCGTCGGCGTTTCATCTTCGACCCGTTCATAAGCCTGGCGCACCTGGGTATCCAGCTCGTGTTTATGTTGCCAATGCGCGCTGCGCACGGTGCTGACGATTTCCGTGGCGGCGCCTTTCCAGCGCGCCTTGGTGAAACGGTCGACGTTGGCGGTTTCCGCATGCTTGCGTGAGCGCGCGGCGTTGCGTTGCAGGCTGTCGTGGTCCTTTTGCAGGCGCCGCCGTTCGCGGCTGCGCTCCAGGCGTGCATGGTCCAGCGCGGCGATGGCGGCCTGTTGTTCGGCATCACGCAGCAGGCGATAGGCATCGTAGTTGCCGCCATAGACGTTTACGCCCAGGGGCGACAGTTCAATGATGCGCGCCATGACGTTGAGCAATCGCCGATCATGGCTGACCACCACCAGGCCACCACGCCAAGCGCTGAGCACACGAAGCAGCCAGGCGCGGCCTTCGCTGTCGAGGTGGTTGGTGGGTTCATCGAGCACCAGCAGCGGCGGCGCGGCCAGCAGCGCGCCGATGATAGCGACCCTGGCCAACTGGCCGCCGCTGAGTTGGTCGGCCGGGGTATCAGAAGCCAGCTGCGACAGCCCCGCGCCGTCCAAGGCACTGCGCAAGCGTTCGGCCAGGTCCCAGCGGTCGTCGATCAATTCCAGGTCTTCGACCTGTGCGGCGCCTCGGGTCATGCGTTCAAGGGCGGCCAATATCTCTGCGGTGCCGGTGAGATCGGCGACCGTTTCCCCTGGCGCAACCGCGATGCTCTGCGCAACGTAGATCACTCGGCCTGGGCCATTCAGCGAGCCAGAGGAGGGCGCCAGCAACCCAGCGATCAAGCGGGCGAGAATGCTTTTACCTCGACCATTGCGCCCCACAATGCCGGTAGGTGTGTGATCGATGGACAGGGTCAAGTCATCCAGCAGGGTTTCGCCATTGGCGAACTGGAAGCTCAGGTGTTGCAGGGAAACAAGGACGGGCAGCCGGTTGACGTCAGTCATCAGCACCTCCAAAAAAATGTCGGACAGGCCAACAAGCGCGCCAGGCGGCTCGTTGCAGATACATTTTGGAAGGCTTAGTGGTTCACGTCGGCGGTCGTCCTGCGGATCAGAAGGGAGGCAAAGCCTAACCCGTCTTGGCTTGTTTCGGCAAGTCCGCCGCCAATTGCTCAAGAAACATCGCCAAGGCCACTTCTTCGGCCTTGAGCCCTTTGCGCAGGCGCGGCTTGGGCAACTTGGAGAGTTCGCCGAGGCTGAAATGCTCCAGCACGGCAGGGTGGATGTAACACTTGCGGCACACCGCCGGGGTATTACCCAGCTGCTTGGCGACATCCTTGACCATCGACACAACATGCCTTTTGGCATCGGATTCGGGCTGCCACTCCAGTTCCCGCAATACGGCCAACGCCATGGCGGTACCGGCCCAGGTGCGGTAATCCTTGGCGGTGAAGTCGGCGCCGGTGAGTTTGTGCAGGTAATCATTCACGTCTTGGGAGCTGACGGTGTGCCGCTCGCCATCCTCATCCAGGTACTGGAACAGGTTCTGGCCCGGCAATTCCAGGCAGCGTTTGACCACTGTCGCCAGTCGCCGGTCCTTAACGCTGATTTGGTGCTCGACGCCGCTCTTGCCGCGAAACTGGAACTTGATTTCGCTGCCTTTTACATCCACATGACGGGTGCGCAGGGTGGTCAGCCCATAGGACTTGTTGTCGCGGGCATACTGGGTATTACCGACGCGGATCAGCGTAGCGTCCAGCAGCGTCACCACGGTGGCCAGCACCTTTTCGCGGGTAAATCCGGGCTCGGCTATTTGCGCTTCGAGCTGTTTGCGCAATTTCGGCAGTGCACTGCCGAATTCCTGCAGCCGCGAATACTTGTCCGTGTCCCGCACTTCGCGCCAACGCGCGTGATAGCGATACTGTTTGCGCCCGCGTGCATCGCGGCCGGTAGCTTGCAGATGGCCGCGCGGGTCGGCGCAGATCCACACATCGGTGTAGGCCGGCGGGACGGCAAGGGCGTTGAGGCGCTTGATCTCGTCGGCATCCGTGATGCGTTCGCCCTTGGGGTCGAAATACTGGAACTTGCCGCGCAGCGTCTTGCGGCGGATGCCGGGCTGGGTGTCGTCAACGTAATGCAGGTCGCGGGGCAGCGCAGAGTCGGACATGGGGCGGGTTCCTTGGCAACAAATCAGGCCGGTATGTCTGATGGACCGCAGCGGTGTGCGGTCGTGCCAAAAGGTTGCTTACGCCAACACCGCGACGGCCTTGATCTGTGCCCAGAGTCTCTGGCCGGGCTGCAGTTGCAGTTGGTCGCGGGAGAAACGCGTGATGCGCGCCAGCAACGGCGTGCCACCCGCGTCCAGGCGCACCAGCACATGCGCGCTGTTGTCTGCCGAAATCTCTTGCGTGACCGTAACCGGCAGGCGGTTGAGGATGCTGCTGTGTTCCTCCGCTTGCAGGCTGAGGCTCACATCCCGCGCCTGCACCTTGATACGCAACGCTTTGCCCACCGCCAACGGCGCATGGGCTACACGCATGTGCAAGGCGCTGGCGGGCAGTTGCAGGGTGAGCAACTGATAGTGATCGTCATAGGCACTGACCGCGCCGTTGATCACCACGCCGGCATCGTCGCCCAGCGCCAGGGGCAGGTCGAGCCGCGCCAGGGTTTCGCCGATGGGGCCGCTGGCCAGGGCCTTGCCGTCGCTGAGCAAGACGATGTGATCGGCCAGGCGCGCCACTTCATCCTGGGCATGGCTGACATACAGCACCGGGATATCCAGTTCATCGTGCAGGCGTTCGAGGTACGGCAGGATCTCGCTTTTGCGCTGGCTATCGAGGGCGGCCAGGGGTTCGTCCATCAACAACAGACTGGGGCTGGTGAGCAAGGCGCGGGCGATGCCGATGCGCTGGCGCTCACCGCCGGAAAGGTGCTGGGGATGGCGGTCGAGCAGGTGGCCGATGCCCAGCAACTCGGTGGCATGGGCCATATCCACACGGCGCTGCTGACGGGGAATGCGCTTGAGGCCGAACTCCAGGTTGGCCCGCACCGACAGATGAGGGAACAGGCTGGCCTCCTGAAACACGTAGCCCAGGCCGCGTTTATGGGGCGGTACGAACAATCCGTTGCGGCTGTCTTGCCAGACTTCATCATTGATCTGGACAAAGCCGTCTTCGGCGCGCTCCAGCCCGGCGATACAGCGCAGGCAGGTGGTCTTGCCGGAACCGGAATGCCCGTACAGCGCCGTCACACCGCGACCGGGCAAGTGCAGGTCGACCTCCAGGGCAAAACCCGAATACTTGAGTTGCAGACGTACATCAATCATCGACATCAACTCCAGCCCAGCTTGGTTTTACGGCTGGAATACAGCGCCAGCAACACCAGGAACGCGAATACCACCATGGAGCCGGCCAGCCAATGGGCCTGGGCATATTCCATGGCTTCCACATGGTCGTAGATCTGCACGGACACCACCCGGGTCTTGTCCGGGATATTGCCGCCGATCATCAGCACCACGCCGAACTCACCCACGGTGTGCGCAAAACCCAGGATGGAGGCGGTGATAAACCCTGGCCGCGCCAGGGGCAAAATGACGGTGAAGAACGTGTCCCAAGGATTGGCACGCAAGGTTGCGGCCACTTCCAGCGGGCGTGTGCCGATGGCGGAGAAGGCGTTTTGCAACGGCTGCACCACAAACGGCATCGAATAGATCACCGAGCCAATGACCAACCCGGCGAAGCTGAAGGTGAGGGTGCCCAGGCCCAGCCATTGGGTGAACTGGCCGAAGTAGCCATTGGGCCCCATGGTCAACAGCAGGTAAAAACCGATCACCGTCGGTGGCAACACCAATGGCAGAGCGACGATGGCGCCAATGGGGCCGCGCCACCAGGATCGGGTGCGCGACAACCACAGGGCTATCGGAGTGCCGATGATCAACAGGATCACGGTAGTCAGTGACGCCAGTTTGATGGTCAACCAGATGGCGGAAAAATCGGCACTCGATAACGGCATTTACTTGGCCAGCTCGTAACCATAGGACTTGATGACAGCAGCGGCCTTAGGCCCCTTGAGGTAGTCGACCAGCGCCTTGGCAGCGGCGTTGTCCTTGCCCTTGTTGAGGATCACCGCGTCTTGTTTGATCGGGTCATGCATGGCGGCGGGAACGATCCACGCCGAACCGCTGGTGACTTTGCCGTCTTTATAGATCTGCGACAAGGCCACGAAGCCCAGCTCAGCGTTGCCGGTGGACACGAACTGGTAGGCCTGGGTGATGTTCTGGCCTTCGACGATCTTGTCTTTGACCTTCTCGGTCAAACCTTCCTTGGCCAGCACTTGGGTGGCGGCGAGGCCGTAAGGCGCGGCTTTCGGGTTGGCGATCGACAGGTGCTTGAACGCGTTTTTCTTCAGCACCTCGCCTTTGGCGTCGACATAACCTTCCTTGGCCGACCACAGCGCCAGGGTGCCGACGGCGTAGGTGAAGCGCGAGCCTTTGACGGTGTCGCCTTCGGTTTCAAGTTTTTGCGGCGTGGTGTCGTCGGCGCTCAGGAAGACTTCGAACGGCGCACCATTCTTGATCTGGGTGTAGAACTGGCCGGTGGCACCGTAGGCTGCGACCAGTTTGTGGCCGGTGTCTTTTTCGAAGTCGGCGGCAATCGCCTGGATCGGTGCGGTGAAGTTGGCGGCGACGGCCACCTGGACTTCATCGGCATGGGCCGAACCGAAGGCGAGGGCAGCGACCAGGATGGCCAGGCGTGCGGCGTGAATCTTCATGAAGCAGCTCCTTTGAGGGTGTACGGCTTGTTATAGGTAGAAGGCTTAACCGCTATGTATGGGAATATATAGCGGTTGGCCATTGCCGGTACAGTGCAAAGTTGCCACAGGTTCTACGGGTTGAGTTTGGCCAAGGCCTGCTCCGCCAGTTCGCGCGTCAGGTCATAGGTGGTGGTGTCTTTGCCCAGGCGCAGCGCCTGGCCGGACCATAAATTGCTGAAGCCCGCTTCATCCTTGGCCTTGAGCGGGATCAATGCGCCGCCGGAGGTCGGGAATGCCGGGGCGGCTGGGTTGATTGCACCCAACTCCCGCATCACCCGGTTGACGATGCCCCGTGCCGGACGACCGGTAAACAGGTTGGTCAGCGCGGTTTCGCTGGCCTGGGCATGGCGCAATGCGTGGTGGTGCGAAGGCGTGACATTGGCTTCAGGCGTAAACAGGTAAGCCGTGCCGATCTGTACCGCCGAGGCGCCCAGGGCAAAGGCCGCGACAATCCCGCGTGCATCGCCGATCCCGCCGGCGGCAATCACCGGCACGCTGACGGCGTCGACCACCTGCGGCAGCAGGGCGAACAGGCCGATCTGGGTATTGAGGTCATCGCTGAGAAACAAGCCACGATGCCCGCCAGCTTCACTGCCCATGGCGATGATCGCATCGCAGCCGTGCTGCTCCAGCCAGATTGCTTCTTCCACGGTGGTGGCCGAGGACAGGACTTTCGCCCCCGTGGCTTTTACCCGATCCAGCAGGGCTTTTTCCGGCAGGCCGAAGTGAAAACTGACGACTTCGGGGCAGAATTCCTCGATGACTTGGCAAGCCGCTTCATTAAACGGTTCGCGGTTGGACACGGGCGTCGGCGCCTCAAAATCGGCACCCAATTCACGGTAGTAGGGTTCCAGCAAGTCCTTCCAGCGCCGATCACGCGCTGCGTCGGGGGCTGGCGGCTGGTGGCAGAAGAAGTTGACGTTGATCGGGCGTGGGCTGGCCTCACGGATGGCGGCCAGCGCTTCGCGCAGTTGCGCGAGACTCAGTGCGGCCGCCGGCAATGAGCCCAGCGCGCCAGCTCTATTGGCCTCGATGACCATGGCCGTGGTGGTGCCCACGGCCATGGGCGCCTGGATGATCGGCAGTTCGATCCCCAGCAGGTCGATAATGCGGGTGTCTGGCCAGGTGCTCATGGGATGTCTCTCCAGCGTTAGTGAGGCTTTGCCCTGTTTTAACAGGGCCCATGACACCCGGCCACTCTGTTTTATTCACTGGACGAACGGCACGTTTCGTGATGTGCCATTAGTTGATGGCGTTTCCCAGCACCGCGTGAATCCGCTCGGCGATATGGGCCGCATGGGTTTCCAGGGCGAAGTGGCCAGTGTCGAGCAGTTCCACCACGGCGTGCGGGTTGTCGGTTTGATAGGCGTGTGCACCCGGCGGGATGAAGAACGGATCGTTCTGGCCCCAGATCACCAGTGTTGGCACTTGCTTGGCCTTGAAGAAGGCCTGGAACGCCGGGTACAGCGTCAGGTTGTTGCGGTAGTCGAGGAACAGGTCCAGCTGGATCTCGTCGTTGCCGGGTCGCTGCATGAGCAGTACGTCGAGCATGTAGGACTCTGGTGCCACCAACTCGGGTTGATTCACGCCGTGCAGGTACTGGTAGCGCGTGCCTTCCAGGCTGATCACCGCGTTGCGGATCACCTCGCGGTTGGCCTGGCTTGGTTCGGCCCAGTAGGCGCGAATCGGTGCCCAGGCGTCCCCCAGACCTTCCAGGTAGGCGTTACCGTTTTGCGAAACCAGCGCGCTGACCCGTTCCGGGTACGCCACTGCCAGGCGTAGACCTACCGGTGCGCCATAGTCGAAGACGTACAGCGCGTAACGTGTCAATTCCAGCGCATCGACAAAATGTCCGACGGTGATCGCCAGGTTATCGAAGCTGTAGTGGTAGTCGCGCTCGGCAGGCACTTCGGTAAAGCCGAAACCCGGCAAATCCGGCGCGATCACCCGAAAGCGCGTGGCGAGTAAGGGGATCAGATCGCGGTACATATGCGACGAACTGGGGAAACCGTGCAGCAGCAAGATGACCGGCGCCGAGGGGTCGCCGGCTTCGCGGTAGAACATGCGTACGCCGTCGGCATCGACATGGCGGTAGTGAACGACGGAGGTTGGAAGGGTCATGATGAAGTCACCTTTGTAACTTGATTGGATTGATATACGGGTTACCTTCTTCAAAAGCTGCGCTGAAAAAAGTAACCTGTCAAACTATTTATAACGGTTTCAAATTTGTGTCGTGTAACTATCCGCGTGACTAGATAGCGGTTACTATGTCTGCGCCCTGAAGAGGAATGACCATGACTATCCCAGCCTCCCTTGAACCTTATGTACTCGCCGACGACCCGGTGCTGGACATGCTCAACACGCGCGCCAATGTCGACGCCCAACCGCATGACTTCTGGCAGTCCGATGCCGACGTCGAGCGTTGGCTGGTGCGCCTGGGGTGGGTTGAGGAGGGGCAGGTGCCTGTGTTTGAAGCGGGCGCATTGCTCCGGGTGGGCCGTGATCTGCGCGAGGTGATCCGTGTGTTGCTGGAAGCGCGCAAGGAAGGAGCGCAGGGCGATCCCGCCGCACTGAATGGCTTTTTGCGCAAGGCCGTCAGCCATCCGCAGTTGGCTTGGCCGGCGTCGGGTGAGTTACGCGTTGAGCGTCAGCGCAAGCTGCAAACCCCGGAGCAATTTCTCTCGATGATTGCTGAAGCCGCAGCGCGTTTGCTGGTGGACGGGGATTTCAACCTGATCCGCACCTGCGAACATCCCGAATGTGTGTTGTGGTTCTACGATCGCACCAAGGCCCATAAGCGCCGTTGGTGCAGCATGGCGCTGTGTGGCAACCGGCATAAAGTCGCCGAGTTTCGCAAGCGCAAGCTGGGTTAAGCCTTGCGCTCGCGCTCCAGCAACTGCTGCTTACGTTCCACGCCCCAACGATAGCCCGACAGGTCGCCATTGCTGCGCACCACACGGTGGCAGGGAATCGCAACCGCGAGGCTGTTCGCGCCACACGCTTGAGCCACCGCGCGGAACGATTTCGGCGCGCCAATCCGCTCTGCGATCTGCGCGTAACTGGCCGTGCTCCCCGTTGGAATTTCGCGCAAGGCTTGCCACACCCGTTCCTGAAATGCCGTGCCGCGCAGATCCAGGGGCAGGTCCAGGCCGAGCGCAGGTGCTTCGATAAACCCCACGACCTGTGCCACCAACTGCTCGAAGCGCTGGTCGGCGCCTACCAGTTCGGCCTTGGGAAACTGATCCTGCAGATCGCGCACCAATTGGCCGGGATCGTCCCCCAGCAGAATCGCGCAGACGCCACGGGCGCTCTGCGCCACCAGGATCGCCCCCAATGAACACTGCCCGACAGCGAACAAGATCGCCGTGTTAGTGCCGCCAGCTTTGTAGTCGCTGGGTTTCATGCCGAGGAGCTGGTCGGCCGATTCATAAAAGCGGCTATTGGAATTGAAGCCGGCGTCATACAACGCGTCCGTTACCGAGTGCGAGCTTTTGAGCCCATCGCGCACCTTGCGCGAACGGTGCGCGGTGGCATAGCCCTTAGGCGTCAGGCCGGTGACGGTTTTGAACACGCGGTGAAAGTGGAAAGGGCTCAGGTTGGCCTGCGCGGCCAGCGCACTCAGGCTGGGCGGCGTCTCGGCTTGTTCGATATGTCGGCAGGCTTGAGCCACCAATTGCGCGTGGTGCGCAACCAGCAGAGTCTGGTCTCCCGCTGCACGTTTGCTGGCGCGATAACCGGCGGCTTCGGCCTGCACCGGGGTGTCGAAGAACTCGATGTTTTCCGGGCGCGGTAAACGTGAGGCGCTGCTGGGGCGGCAGTACACGCCAGTGGTCTTCACACCGTAGACGAACAGCGCATCAGCCTTGGGGTCGCGGGCGAGGATGGCCGCCCAGCGTGGGTCTTGTTCGGTTGTCATGCTTGGCACTCTTGACGGATTCCGTTCAGATTAATCGCGCCGCGCCTACCTGGCACTCTGAAGCTTGCGGTCAAATCAACCGGCAGTGCGAAACGTGAGGTTGATGCGTTGCGGCCCCATGACCGGATGCACACCGTCCTTGATCGGCATCACTCCGTGGAAGCGCAGGCGATCCACGCCGCCCCAGACCACTACGTCGCCATGGAACAGTGAGACTTTCCGGGTTTTTTCACTGCGTTCGTGTCCACCAAACAGGAAAATCGCCGGCAGGCCAAGCGACACAGATACAACCGGTTCGCTATAGCGGCGTTCGTTTTTGTCCTGGTGCAGGGACATTTTGGCGCCGGGCACATAGCGGTTGATCAGGCAAGCATCAGGGGCAAAGTCGGGAAAACCGGCCTCTGCCGCCGCGTGCACCGCCAATTGACGCAAGACCTCTGGCATCTTCGGCCACGGCTGCTGGCTGCGCGGGTCGAGTGGCGAGTAGCGGTAGCCGGACGTGTCAGTGGTCCAGCCCAGGTCGCCGCAACTGCTCAATGCCGCCGACATGGTAAAGCCGCCGGGTGTGACCATTTGTCGAAACGGTGATTGAGCCAGCACCCGCCGCAGCTCCGGTAGGAGGCGCTCAATCCAGGGCAGGGCGTAGCCCCTTAATACGTAGGACTGTTCGCCAATTTGCTCACGCCCTGCGGGTTGTTGCAGGGCGTCGTCGGCGAACAGGTCAGCGGTGGGGCCGGGCATCGGCTTACAGCGCCTTGCTCACATTGATGTCGGTGATTTCATCACTGGCATCGTGAATTTTCGCCAGGGCTTGCTTGGCTTCTTCCACGCTGTTGGTCTGCAGTTGGGCGAACTCAAAGCGGCGTTCGCCGTTAAGCTTGTACTTGATCACGTATTTGGTAGTGGTGTTCACGGCTATTTCCTGTGAAGTGTGCGGATCAGCTCAGCTTGGAGCTGGTACGACGCACAATGCGGATCTTGTGGGACAACGCGGGTTTGCGGGTGACGCTGATTGCGCGACGCGTGACTACGTCCAGCGTGATGTTCCAGAACCCGGTGCTCGGCGCAGTGATTTTGGCGGGGAACTTGTCGAAGGCGCCGCCGTGATAGGTGTGACGGCCGCCATTCTTGAAGCTGCGAAAATTCGCATCGCTCATCAGGCGGATATTACAAGTCTGAGAGCATTCGATGACGACAATGTCGCCCTCGTTGAGGTGCTCACGCTGGTGGATGAATTTCATGGGTGGAGACTCCAGAAGGGCTTTTTCTGAAAAATCAGAACGATACGTAGGTTAAGATGGAGTTTATCAGCCCCAGCGTGTTTATTATCGGCCCGTCTTCAACGACGTCGACAATTTAAAACAGTTATTTACCGAGTTATCAGGGATAAATCCTACGTGGGCGGGAGAAAATTACCATCTCCGCTGTCGTAGGGTCTTTATCGGAGGTTTTAGTATGAAATGGAGTGTGTTGGTTCTGGCCCTGGCGATTGGTGGGTGTGCTTCGGTTGCAGATATCAAGCAGACCCCTCCGACCTTGGCAGTGATTTCCGGTAAAAAACCGAAGGAATACGCTGCGTGTGTGGTACAGAAGCTGTCGGCGACTCGCCGGCCACCGCAGATCGAACCGCATAAGGACGGCGGCGTGCAGGTGATTGTGCCGCAGAAATTCTCGGCCGACCCTTCGGCGATCTTCGAGATCGATGAGCGCTCCAGTGGCAGTAGCATCAAGCTTTACGAGAGCATGTCCAATGTGCCGATCCGTCCGGGTGACGTGAAGAAGGCCGGCGAGGACTGCATTTCCGGCTGATCTGGCCTGTTCAACCCAGCGACTTTCAATCCGATAAAAAAGCCTGGCCGCGTAAGCGTAAAGCCAGGCTTTTTTTTGCGCTGCGTTTTTGGAGTTGTCGCGACGGGGTCATTCCCCTACCATTTGTAGGCTTATGCCGTAAGAGTCTAAGCATATAACTATAAAATGGAGCCGTGATGATGTCTCTGGAACGAGTACTGATGGGCAGTGCGCTGATGTTGCTATTGGGCAATGCCCACGCGCTGGAGGGGAGGAAGATCTTCGCCGAGGGCGGTTCGCAGCCGGGTGCCATGCCCTGTGTAGCCTGTCATGGTGCCGATGGCGCGGGGATGGCCGCAGCAGGCTTTCCCCGGTTAGCGGGTTTGCCCGCGCCGTATGTGCGTAAACAACTGGAGGATTTCAAAGGTGGCAGCCGTTCAAATCCCGTGATGCAGCCGGTGGCGAACGCCCTCACGGACGCCGAAATCGAGGCGGTCAGCCAGGCGCTGGCGGCAATGCCGGGGCCTGTTCCACAGGCGATCTATCGCGGCGATATGCCGCTCAATGCTGCACAAAAGCTCGCACAACAAGGCGCCTGGGAACGGCAGATTCCGGCCTGTGCCAGTTGCCATGGCCCAGCAGGGACGGGGGTCGGTGACGCATTCCCGCCCCTGGCCGGCCAACCCGCCGCTTACCTGGCAGCGCAATTGACGGCTTGGCAAAATGGCACCCGCCACAATGATCCGAATGACTTGATGGGGCACATCGCTAAGTCCCTCACGGCAGAAGAAGTGCAGGGCGTGGCCCAGTATTTCGCTTCGCTGAAACTGGAGGCCAAGCCATGAGTCCGTTGATATTAGCCTTGGGCCTATTGGCTGTTCCCTCGGCTAACGCCGCCACGATCGCCATGGAAGACCAATCACAGTTGCAACCCGCCAGCCACGCTGCGGCCAGCCAATTCCGGCCGCCTCAAGAAAGCGAACTGCCCGACAATGCTTACGGTAAGCTGGTGAAAGAGGGGTATGCGTTGTTCGTGGATACTCAGCGGCTGGCGCCGAAATATGTCGGTAACGGACTCAACTGCAGCAACTGCCACCTGGACCAGGGCCGCCTCGCCAACTCGGCGCCACTGTGGGCTGCGTACCCGATGTACCCGGCCTATCGGAAGAAAAACGACAAGGTCAATACCTTTGCCGAGCGATTGCAGGGCTGTTTCCAGTTCAGTATGAACGGCGGCACACCCCCGGCCGCAGATAGCTCTGAGATCACCGCGCTTTCGGTGTATGCCTACTGGCTGGCGAGCAAGGCACCGCTGGGTGTCGAGTTGCCTGGTCGTGGCTACCCAGACGTTGCGCAACCGGCCAAGGGTTATAACCTGGCTCAGGGTGCCCAGGTGTACCAGGAGCAGTGCGCGGTCTGCCACGGCGGCGAAGGGCAGGGCCAAAAGGTCGGTGAGCACTATGTGATGCCACCGCTGTGGGGCAAGGATTCCTACAATTGGGGCGCCGGCATGCACCGCATCAATACGGCGGCGTCCTTCATCAAACATAACATGCCGCTGGGCAAGGGCGGCAGCTTGAGCGACCAGCAAGCCTGGGATGTTGCAGCCTATGTCAACAGCCATGAGCGGCCGCAGGATCCGCGATTGGTTGACGGTTCCGTGGAGAAAACCCGGGTCAAGTTCCACGCCAACGATGGCGTCAATCTCTACGGCCAAAACGTAGAAGGCGTGCTGATCGGGCAGGGCATCCGTTAAACTGTTACCCGATCAATGCAAAAATGCCGCGCAAACCCTCGGTTTGTGCGGCATCTGCCTTTTTGGGAAGTCTTTCATGAAGCGTGAACACGTCAGGGCTCGCCAGGCCGAAGGCCAGATATCGGCCACTCACATCATCCAGAACCCGGCCGATCTTGGGGAGTGGATCGTATTCTTCAAGAAAAGCGGCGGCCGCAGTTTTTTCCTGGTGGACGATCAGGATGAAGTCGAGTCGTTCGCGCGCCTGGATGACCTGGTGGAGACCATCCGCAGCCTGGGCATCAAGTTTGCCGACATTCAGTTGTAAGCCTCAAGCTTACTTGCAGACCACCACTACACTGCGACTCTTGTAGTTGCCCACGTCCTGCCCCAGGGTCTTGTCGCTTTCCTTGAGCGACGGCGTGCCTTCGGTACCGACGATGCGATAGCCGGTGCCGGCACACGAGGCATCAGCCTTTTCGTAGCAGCTGGCCCAGGAATTGGCTTCGCCTGAGCAATCGATGGTCAGACCTTGTTCACCGTTTTTCAGGTAGACGTCAGAAGTGGTGGTGCAGCCGGCGAGCGCCAGTACCGCAGTCAGTGCCAGAATCTTGTTCATGTGTGTTCATCATCGAGGGTGTTGGAAGGGCGCTGACACTGTCGTGGGGCGTTTCGGCGAGATTATAGCGAACTGCCATGTACGTACAGACAAACACTAAAAAGCCCCGGTCAAACGGGGCTTTTGCGCAGCGCTTGGACGCTTACTTGCCCTTCGGCCGCTTGCTCGATGCGTGGCCCGCTTCATCCACAAATACTTCAGCTACCGCGATAGCCTGGCTTTCGGTCGGGAATACCCCGGCGACGCTGTCACCGTGGAAGTTGATCAAGTGCCAACCGTCCGCTCGCTGTGTGATCAGGTAGCCGTTCACGCCTTTTGGTTCTGACATCTATCAAGTATCTCGTGGTGTGGTTCAAGGGCCTTATGATAGCGCCAAATGCAGCGATTCAGCGCAAGTTATTCCAGGTCAGTGTTCCGGTTGCAAAAGCGTGCTAAAAAGAGTGCAGCCCTTTGAAACATTGAGGTGCAGCCGTTTTTTGCCGTAGCGGTGGGAGCGCGGTCCATAAGGCCAGCGGAACTTACGCCGAGATTTTTTCTCTATGATGACATCGCAACGCCAGCAGGACCCATTGTAAGGTGACTGCGGCCTGATTAGACTGCGCCGAATTCCGTACGCACAGCCCTTTGTAAGGACTCATATGATCAAGAAATGCTTGTTCCCAGCAGCCGGTTACGGCACTCGCTTCTTGCCAGCGACCAAAGCCATGCCCAAAGAGATGCTGCCGGTGGTGAACAAGCCACTGATTCAGTACGGCGTCGAAGAGGCACTGGATGCCGGCCTGAACGAAATTTCCATCGTCACCGGCCGCGGTAAGCGCGCCCTGGAAGACCACTTCGACATCAGCTATGAGCTGGAAAACCAGATCAAGGGCACCGACAAGGAAAAATACCTGGTCGGCATCCGCAAGCTGCTCGACGAGTGCTCGTTCTCCTACACCCGTCAGACCCAGATGAAAGGCCTCGGCCACGCGATCCTGACCGGTCGCCCACTGATCGGTGACGAACCGTTCGCCGTGGTGCTGGCGGATGACCTGTGCGTGAACCTGGAAGGCGACGGTGTGTTGACCCAGATGGTCAAGCTCTACCAGAAATACCGCTGCACCATCGTTGCGGTGATGGAAGTGAACCCGACCGAAACCAACAAGTACGGCGTTATCGCCGGCGACGACATTGGGGATGGCTTGATCCGCGTGCGTGACATGGTTGAAAAACCGGCACCGGAAGACGCACCTTCCAACCTGGCGATCATCGGTCGCTACATCCTGACCCCGGATATCTTCAAGCTGATCGAAGAAACCGAGCCAGGCAAAGGCGGCGAAATCCAGATCACCGACGCCCTGTTGAAGCAAGCCAAAGACGGTTGCGTGATTGCCTACAAGTTCAAGGGCCAGCGCTTCGACTGCGGCGGCGCTGAAGGCTACATCGAAGCGACCAACTTCTGCTACGAGCACTTCTACAAGACTGGCAAGGCTTACTGATTCAAGCTGTAAGCGTCCCGGTCCAAAAAAGCCACCTTCGGGTGGCTTTTTCGTTTTTCAGCCCCATGTAAGTCGGTATGCTGATGTCCTGCCGAGGAGAGTGAAATGGCCTACGATTTTGACCTGTATGTGATTGGCGCCGGTTCCGGTGGTGTTCGTGCGGCGCGTTTTGCCGCAGGCTTTGGTGCCAAGGTGGCCGTGGCGGAAAGCCGCTACCTGGGTGGCACTTGCGTCAACGTCGGCTGCGTGCCGAAGAAACTGTTGGTGTACGGCGCACACTTTGCCGAAGATTTTGAGCAGGCCAGTGGATTTGGCTGGTCGCTGGGTGAGGCGAATTTTGATTGGGCCACCCTGATCGCCAACAAAGATCGTGAAATCAACCGCCTGAACGGCATTTACCGCAACCTGCTGGTCAATAGCGGCGTGACCCTGCATGAGGGGCACGCTCGCCTGGTGGATGCGCATCAGGTCGAAATCAACGGCGAGCGCTTTACCGCCAAACACATCCTGATCGCAACGGGTGGCTGGCCGCAGATTCCGGAAATTCCGGGCCGTGAACATGCCATTGGTTCCAATGAAGCGTTTTTCCTCAAAGAGTTGCCCAAGCGTGTATTGGTTGTCGGTGGTGGCTACATTGCCGTCGAGTTCGCGGGGATCTTCCATGGCCTGGGTGCACAGACAACCCTGCTGTATCGCGGTGACTTGTTCCTGCGTGGTTTTGACGGTTCGGTGCGTACGCACCTGAAGGAAGAGCTGACCAAGCGTGGCCTGGACCTGCAATTCAATGCAGACATCGAGCGCATCGACAAGCAAGCGGATGGCAGCCTCAAGGCCACGCTGAAAGACGGTCGCGTGTTGGAAGCGGACTGTGTGTTCTACGCCACTGGCCGCCGTCCGATGCTGGACAACCTTGGCCTGGAGAACACAGGCGTGAAACTCGACAAGCGTGGCTTCGTCGAAGTGGACGATCTGTATCAGACCGCTGAGTCGTCGATCCTGGCCATCGGCGACGTAATCGGGCGCGTGCAGCTGACACCGGTTGCGTTGGCTGAAGGCATGGCCGTGGCGCGTCGCTTGTTCAAGCCGGAGCAATATCGTCCGGTGGATTACGCCATGATTCCGACGGCGGTGTTCAGCCTGCCGAACATTGGTACTGTTGGCCTGACCGAAGAGGAAGCGAAAGAGAAGGGTCATAAGGTGCAGATCTTCGAAAGCCGTTTCCGGCCAATGAAGCTGACCCTGACTGAGTGCCAGGAAAAAACCCTGATGAAGCTAGTGGTCGACGCTGATACCGACCAAGTGCTGGGTTGTCACATGGTCGGTCCGGATGCCGGCGAGATCGTCCAGGGCTTGGCGATCGCGCTCAAGGCGGGCGCGACCAAGCAGCATTTCGATGACACCATCGGTGTGCACCCTACGGCGGCGGAAGAGTTCGTCACCATGCGCACGCCTGTGGCAGGCTGATCAGCTCTCGGGTGTTGCCTCTGGCGCCGTCGCAACGGCGGCTGCCAGGCGCAATGCCTCGATACTGGCCTGGGTTTTGATCAGTTCCAATTCCAGGGTTTTGTTGGATTGTTGATGTTCAGTCAACGCTTCCTGGCGTGACTGGCTCTCCAGCACCGCAACGCGCAGACGCTCCTGAAGCAGGGTGCGCTCGCTGTCAATCAGGCTCACCTGTTCGCTCAGCTTGAGCTGCTGGGCCTGGTCTTTGCGGGACTGTTCCTGCAGCGCCGTCAACTCTTTCGATGTCACTCGATGTTCAATCAGCAGTCGCTCATTGTCGCGGTGCAGTTGGGTGATTTCATCCTGGCGCACCATGGCGCTCTGCTGGGCTTGGCGCAACTCGGCTTGGATCTGTTGCAGTTGCCCTTCGTGACGACGCTGTTCCTGTTCACGCTGCTCCTTGATCGCATTACGGTAATGCTCCAAGGCATCCCTTGCGTGCAGGTGCTTTTCTTCCAGCGAGCGAATCTGTTCGTCCTTATCGTTGATCCGTAATTCGTAATCACTGCACGCCTGGCTCAGCCCGGCGTTACGGGTTTGTTCGGTCTGCAGGCTGGTGCTGGCGGTTTGCAGGGCCGCGCTTTCTTCTGCCAGGGCGGCGGCCTGGATATCAAATTGTTGCTTGAGTTGGCCGTGTGCTTCCTCAAGGGCTTCCAGTTGGGCGAGCAGGGCGGCTTTCTGTTGCTCGAACTGCGCCAGGGCCAGGTCGATAGGCTCCTGGGCTTTCTCCTTCAAGCGTTGCGCCAGGCGCGCTACCAGTTCACCAAGCTCGTCGTCGATGGGCGCCTCGGTGATGGTGGCTCGGCTTTCGCTCTCATCCAGCTCCTTCAGATAGCGATGAATCGTGGTTTTCGAGCCGGTATTGCCCATTTCGATGCGTACGGCATCGATGCTGGGGTTTTCGCCGCGGGCGAGGATCGCCAGGCGTGCCGTTTGAACTACTGCTTTGTTAATGCCGCCGCGAGCCATGGGGTCTCCGTCGATTTCGTAATGTGGTATGTATTATGTATATACATACCATATCACAAATAAAAATTCGTTTAAATTCACGATTTAACAGATGGGATATTGGCGTATTATCCCGTGTCATAAGCATTTAATCCGCAAAAGCAACTGCCAGCAGTACGAATAGGCCCTTCATGAGCGATCTGGATCGTTACCTCAACGCCGCCACACGCGATAACACGCGACGTAGTTATCGTGCGGCCATCGAGCATTTCGAAGTGAGCTGGGGAGGGTTCCTGCCCGCGACCAGCGACAGCGTGGCGCGTTATCTGGTGGCGCATGCCGGAGTCTTGGCGGTCAACACGCTCAAGCTGCGGCTGTCGGCACTGGCGCAGTGGCATACGAGCCAGGGTTTTCCCGACCCGACCAAGGCGCCGGTGGTGCGCAAAGTGCTCAAGGGCATTCGTGCCGTGCACCCGGCGCAGGAGAAGCAAGCCGAGCCTTTGCAACTCAAACACCTTGAGCAGGTGGTGGCTTCTCTTGAGAAGGAAGCGAAAGACGCAGCCCACGACGTGTCTCGGCTACTGCGCGCCAAGCGCGACACTGCATTGATCCTGCTGGGTTTCTGGCGCGGCTTTCGCAGCGATGAGCTGTGTCGGCTCGAGATCGAGCATGTGCAAGCGACGCCTGGTGCCGGGATCAGCCTGTATCTGCCGCGCAGCAAAAGCGACCGCGACAACCTCGGCAAGACTTATCACACACCCGCGCTTTTGCGCCTGTGCCCGGTGCAGGCCTACAGCGAGTGGCTCAGCGCCTCGGCATTGGTGCGTGGCCCGGTGTTTCGCGGCATCGATCGCTGGGGCAACCTGGGTGAGGAGGGGTTGCACCCCAACAGTGTGATCCCGCTGCTGCGCCAGGCGCTGGAGCGCGCCGGCATCCCCGCCGAGCAATACACCAGCCACTCACTGCGTCGGGGCTTTGCCACGTGGGCCCATCGCAGCGGTTGGGATTTGAAGTCGTTGATGAGTTACGTCGGCTGGAGCGACATGAAATCCGCCATGCGCTATGTTGAAGCGACGCCCTTTCTTGGCATGACTCTGGCGACGCCACCGCTGCTTTGAGATTTCTTCTATTAATACAGTCACCTGATAGGGAAAACCAATCGTCAGCATCAGGTTTGCCAATGAGCCATCGGCCAAGAGAGTGGGTAGGATTCACTTCATCAACTTACTAAGCCCTTCTACAAACCTGACGGAGAGTCAACGATGCCTATCATCAACAGCCAAGTAAAACCGTTCAAAGCTACCGCCTACAAAAACGGCAACTTCGTAGACGTGACCGACGCTGACCTGAAAGGCAAATGGTCCGTGGTGTTCTTCTACCCAGCCGACTTCACCTTCGTTTGCCCAACTGAACTGGAAGACCTGGCCGACAACTACGCCGAATTCCAGAAGCTGGGCGTCGAGATCTACAGCGTTTCCACCGACACCCACTTTGCCCACGCTGCCTGGCACAACACTTCGCCAGCCATCGGCAAAATCCAGTACACCATGATCGGTGACCCAACCCTGACCATCTCCCGCAACTTCGACGTACTGATCGAAGAAGCAGGCCTGGCAGACCGCGGTACTTTCGTGATCAACCCAGAAGGTCAGATCAAGATCGTTGAGCTGAACGACGGCGGTGTTGGTCGTGACGCTTCCGAGCTGCTGCGCAAGATCAAAGCCGCTCAGTACGTCGCTGCCCATCCAGGCGAAGTGTGCCCAGCCAAGTGGAAAGAAGGCGAAGCCACCTTGGCTCCGTCCCTGGACCTGGTCGGCAAGATCTAAGTCTGTGAAGTCTCAAGGGCGGTATTCCGCACTTAAGTAAGCTGCATCCGCCCTCAAAACGCCCGGGCGAGATTCGCTCGGGCGTTTTTTTGTCTGCAATAAACCGAATTAATAGGAAATCGCCCGTATGTTGGACGCCAATCTTAAAGCTCAGTTGAAGTCATACCTGGAACGGGTCACCCAGCCGATCGAGATCGTCGCCTCCCTCGATGACGGCGCGAAATCCCAGGAAATGCTTGCCCTTTTGCAGGATGTTGTCAGCCTCACCACGCTGATTACCCTGAAAACCGATGGTGATGATGCGCGTAAGCCGTCGTTTTCCATCAACCGCCCGGGTGCCGAGATCAGCCTGCGTTTCGCCGGCATCCCCATGGGCCATGAATTCACTTCGTTGGTGCTGGCCCTGCTGCAAGTCGGTGGCCACCCGTCGAAGGCCAGTGTCGAAGTGATTGAACAGATCCGCGCCCTTAAAGGCGAGTTCAGCTTCGAGACTTACTTCTCGCTGTCCTGCCAGAACTGCCCGGATGTGGTCCAAGCGCTGAACCTGATGGCCGTGCTCAACCCGAACATCCGCCACGTTGCCATCGACGGCGCGCTGTTCCAGGCGGAAGTCGACGAGCGCCAGATCATGGCGGTACCGAGCGTTTACTTGAACGGTGTGAACTTCGGCCAAGGCCGCATGGGCCTGGAGGAAATCCTCGCCAAGCTCGACACCAGTGGCATCGAAAAAGCCGCCGAGAAAATCAGCGCCAAAGACGCCTTTGATGTGCTTGTGGTCGGCGGTGGCCCAGCCGGTTCTGCGGCCGCGATCTACGCTGCACGTAAAGGCATCCGTACCGGCGTTGCTGCTGAGCGCTTTGGCGGCCAAGTGCTGGACACCATGTCCATCGAGAACTTCATCTCGGTACAAGAAACCGAAGGGCCGAAACTGGCCAGCGCGTTGGAAGCCCACGTACGCCAATACGATGTGGACATCATGAACCTCCAGCGCGCCAGCAGCCTGGTGCCCGCGAAAAACGCCGGTGACTTGCACGAAATCCGCTTCGAAAGCGGTGCGACCCTGAAGTCCAAGACTGTGATCCTGGCCACCGGCGCCCGCTGGCGCGAAATGGGTGTGCCGGGTGAGCAGGAATACAAGGCCAAGGGCGTGTGCTTCTGCCCGCACTGCGACGGTCCGCTGTTCAAGGGCAAGCGTGTGGCGGTTATCGGCGGCGGTAACTCCGGCGTTGAGGCGGCCATTGACCTGGCCGGTATCGTCAGCCACGTCACCCTGCTTGAGTTCGACAGCAAATTGCGCGCCGACGCCGTGTTGCAGCGCAAGCTCTACAGTCTGCCGAACGTTGACGTGATCACCAGTGCGTTGACCAGCGAAGTGAAAGGCGATGGCCAGAAAGTCACCGGCCTGGCGTACAAGGATCGCGACAGCGGCGAGTTCAAGACCATCGACCTGGAAGGGATCTTTGTGCAGATCGGCTTGCTGCCCAACACTGACTGGCTCAAAGGCACCGTTGAACTGACGCCGCGCGGCGAGATCATCGTCGATGCGCGGGGGGAGACTTCACTGCCCGGCGTGTTTGCCGCCGGTGATGTGACGACGGTGCCCTACAAGCAGATCGTGATTGCAGTGGGTGAGGGCGCCAAGGCTTCCCTGAGTGCCTTCGATCACCTGATCCGCACTTCCGCCCCGGCGTAAATCCGGAGCCGGAAATGAAAAACCCCATGAGTGATCATGGGGTTTTTTCGTTACAGCGGTGCGGGCTGGATAATCTCGACCCAGTACGCGTCCGGGTCCTTGATGAAGGCCAGGCTCTTCATGCGGCCATCGCTCAGGCGCTTCTGGAAGTCGCAGCCCAGGGCTTCGAAACGTTCGCAGGCAGCGACGATATCCGGCACCGAGATGCAGATATGGCCAAAGCCACGTGGGTCGGTATTGCCATTGTGGTAGGCAAAGTCGGCGTCGTTTTCGGTGCCGTGGTTGTGGGTGAGTTCCAGGATGCCTGGGATCGACTTCATCCACTGGGTGCGCTCGGCGGCGTCGGCCGGGATCTGGGATTTGTCCACCAGGGCCAGGAAGTACAGGCTGAATTCGGCTTCCGGAAAATCACGCTTTTCAACCAGGGAAAAACCCAGGACGCGGGTGTAGAAGTCCAGCGACTTGGTGATGTCCTTGACCCGCAGCATGGTGTGGTTGAACACGAAGTTCGTGGTGGCGGTGTCCGGTTGGGCGGTAACGCCCGGGAAAGTGTTCAGTTCGTGCAGGCTCATGGGCCCTCCAGAAAAAATGGGGCAAACGCAGCTCTGAAATGTGAGCGGTTCCTTGGCTTGCGGCTGGCATCCGTGCAGCCGGACCATGATACGCAAGGCTTGCCCCAGGCGCCAAATGAAAAAGCCCATGCAGGCCTTGCGACACAGGGGCGCCGGGGCTCAAACTTTGGCGCTTGAACCTTGGGTATTTTTCGCAATGATCGCATTTCGTAAACCGCTGTTGAGCGCTGTGTGTTTGCTGGTGGGCAGTTCCTTGGTGCTGGCGGCCGACCCCGAAATTCATTGGCCCAGTGGCTGGCAGGTCGAAGAGGTCGTACCGGATGGCGAAGCGCCTGCCAAACCCCAGGCGGTGTCGCGCCAGCGTGCAATCAAGAATGATGAAAATGGCACGACCCTGATGGTGATGGAGTTGACCGGTACGCCGATTGAAGCGGGGCATAAGGTTAATCTACAAGGCGTACTGCTGGAGATGCGCAAGTCCATTCAGAAAGATTTTGCCCAGGGTGGTTATCAAAGTGTGTGCAGCAAGATGCGCCCTACAACATTGAGCCGCCTAGACGCGCTGGAAACTACTTGTGTGATAACCGAAAACGGGCGCCACGTGCTTTCGCAAACATTGGTGGGCGCGGTTGATGCCGATAAGGCGTATGTTTTTTCATACGCAGGGCAGGCGGATGCGTACGAAGCAAGCAAGGAAGAAGTCAGCTCGGTGCGCGATAGCCTCAAACTCTAAGTGTGTAATGTGCGACGTTTCTGAACATTATGAAACGTTATTTAAGTTCGGTTTCGAACCCTGGAATTAAAAAAGCCCCGCATAAGCGGGGCTCTTTCTTAGTGCAGTGCGATCAGCCGCGAAGCCAGGAGTCTACAGTGGCGGCGCCGTACTGTTCTTTCCACGCCTTGAGGCCACGGTGGTTGCCGCCTTTGGTTTCGATCAGCTCACCGGTGTGCGGGTTCTGGTAAACCTTGACCACACGTGCGCGGCGCTGTTTTGGTGCGTTGACGGCAGCAGCGCTGGACTTGCCCGGGTTTGGATCAAGGATGGAAATGATGTCGCGCAGGCCTTTGCCGTAGGTCTTCATCAGGCCCTGGAGCTTTTCTTCGAATTCGATTTCTTTCTTCAGGCCGGCGTCGTTCTTCAGGGATTCCAGCTGGGCAAGCTGCTCTTGAAGGGCTTTTTCGGCTGCGCGAAATTCGGCGAGTCTGGACAAAATAGGTACTCCAATAGTGTGTTTGGCTGATATCAACTGCAGACAAAGCTATAAGCCAAGCGCTTTAAGGCGACTCTAGAAAGAAGCCGTCCCGCGAATTCTGCACAGGCTGGAAAAATTGTAGTAGTTAATTTGCTACGAGTAAATCATGTCTGTTGGCTAAATAACATTATTTCAGTGCAGGTAGTGCATGGCTATTCAATGGCTTGCCAGAGATTTAATAAATTCATCGCTGGGCAAAGGCTTTCCGAACAGGTAGCCCTGCAAAAAATCCACGCCTTGAGCGGCCAGGTAGTCGGACTGTTCGGGCGTTTCCACACCTTCTGCTACGATGCCTAAATCGAGTTTGCCGGACAGTTCTATGATGCTGTCGAGAATATGCCGTGATAGTGCATCGGCACCGATCATGGCGACAAAACTCTGGTCAATCTTCAAGTAGTCGACATTGAAGTTACGTAAATAGCCCAGGCTGGAGTGGCCGGTTCCAAAGTCGTCAATAGCGATCAATACCCCCAGTTGATGCAGGGCGTCAAACAGGCGGCGAGTGATGTCGGTGGGCACGATCAGCTCGCGCTCGGTCAACTCCAGCACCAAGGTCACTTGGCCCACGGGAAAGGCGGCGAGAAACTCTCGGCAGTCATCCACCAAGGCCAAATCCTGGCAGTGGCGTGCGGTGATATTGACGCCGATATGAAACCCAGGGCTGAAGCGCGCCGCATGGGGCGCCAGTTGCACGGCGGTCTGGCGCAGGAGGGCGCGGGTCATCGGAACTATCAGGCCCGAATGCTCGGCCAGGGGAATAAACAGGTCGGGACGCACCAGGCCTTCCTTTGGATGCTGCCAGCGCATAAGCACTTCACATCCCGCCCACTCGCGAGTATCACCGCGTACCACCGGCTGGAAATACGGAATGAATTCATTGGCGCCCAATGCCCGCTGCAATTCGTGAGTCGGTGCCGAGGAGCGCTTTTGCAGCCAGTGCGCCAAAAGGCCAGCCAATACGCCAAAAAACACGATCAGGCTGAACAATGCCGGGTATCGGGCCTGCATGTAGCGCCAGACTTCACCTGCCGGCATACCCGCGTCGACGCTGTAGTGATAACGTCCGGACGCCAAGTGGTGGTGGGCCACCGCGAACGCCGGCACCGCAGTGTCATGCACCTTGCCATCAGCCCCCAGCCAATTCGGGCCCACTTGCAATATCAGGTGGGCGTATCGGCTGATCAGACGCAGGGCGTTGGTCAAGTGGTAGCCATCAATCGACGCAAAAGCCGCCTTGTCGCCGTCAACCAGCCGGTAGACCAGCAGTGCGGTGTCGGGTGTCACCGGGTTGCCATTCATCAACCATAACCGGCCGTCCACATAGTCATCCGGGTTGACCGGTGACTCGTAGTTGCTGCCGAACAACGAGCTGCAATAGATGTTTTTTTGCCAGGACAGGGTGGTCGCGCGCACAAACGGGCGACGCGTGACTTGTTCTCGCAGGGCCAGCTGCACGTCGTTATCACAGGGCAACCCCGCCAGCGGCAGCAAGGCCTGGGCGGCGAGGGCGGTATTGTCGAGCATCAGGTCGAATTGGCGCACCGCCTCCTGGGCGGTCTGGGCGGTGCTTTGTTGCAAGGTACGTTCGGCCTGCCAGTGAAGGATAACGACCCCGAGCGCAATCGGTAGCAGCGCGCTCAGGGTTGTGATCAGGTAGCGAGTGGCGCGTTTTCGCGGGCCGTTGACAGTCAGGGGCATGGAGTGAACGGCCTGTTGCAGGGATCGGATATCAGTCGATGATAGATGGCTCGGCCGAAATAAGCTCGCGACACCTACCCATTTGGCCAGTACGCGGCACTACAACTCGACGCTTTGGGCAATACGGATAAACGCGAGCGCTGCTGGAGAAGACTGACGCCGGTCCAGTACGGCAAGCCCAACCTGGCGCGGCACACGCGGGGATAAGGCGCGCTGTACATACCGTGTGTCATGTCCAACCGGTAACGACGCTTGCGCTACCACGCTCACGGCATCGCCCCGGCTGACGGTTTCCAGGGTACTCAGCAGTTGCGAGCAGCGATAACGCACAGTCGGGGTCAGACGCGCCTCGCTGAACAGTCGCATCACCAGCTCAGTGGAACCGGCTTTAGTCAGCGCAAAAGGGTCGTTGCACAAATCCTTTAGACTGACGTGTTCACGGGCGGCCAGCTTATGGTCAGCCGGCAGCAGCGCCACCATCTGGTCCTCGAACAGTGGGAACGTGTCGAAGCGCTCTTGTTCCAGCACCACAAAGCCGATATCAATTCGGCGTTCATCGAGCCATTGGATGACTTGCCTGTCCGGCCCTTCATCAACGTGTACCTCGATACCCGGATACTCCAGGCGGAACCGGCTGAGGATCTTTGGCAGCAGGTAGGCCGAGGAGGTGGGGCCGAAGGAGCCGACGCGCAGCGTCCCGCGTTTCATGCCCCGGGCGTCCGCGGCTTCCTGTTGCAAGGTATTCGCCAGGCCCAGCATCGCCCGGGCGCGCGCCAGTAACTGCACGCCGATGTCGCTTAGTTCGACCTGCGCCTGGTGGCGCCTGAACAACGCCACCCCCAGCTCCTGCTCCAGGCCTTTAATCGCGTGGGACACCGCCGATTGGCTGATACCGAGACGGTGGGCGGCGCTGGTAAAGCCTTGCAGCTCGGCTACCAAGGAAAAGATTTCAAGTTGGGTCAGGGTCATGAGCAATCACTCATTTTACGATGACACCGTATTACCAGAAGAATGCACGCATCCTCAAGCCATTGGAGCCGTATCCTGTGCATTCAAGCCCCGATCGCATCACTTATATGAAGTTGGCCGCCGTCACCATGATCTGGGGCGGCACCTTCGTGGCCGGTCGCTACCTGAGCGGGACGCTCGACCCTTTGCTGGCGGCCAGCCTCCGGTTTGCACTGGCCAGCCTGGCATTGTTGGGATTCCTGGGCTTGGCACGCATCCCGTTGGTCCGACCCAACCCGCGGCAGCTACTGCAACTGGCGATGCTGGGTTTCTTCGGCATCTTTTTCTACAACCTGTGTTTCTTCTATGGATTGCAGTTCATCAACGCATCGCGCGCCTCATTGATCGTGGCGCTGAACCCGGCCGTCATCGGCCTGGCGTCCTGGTGGTTGTTCAAGGAGCGCCTGGGTGCCTGCAAAGTCGCGGGGATCGTGCTCTGCCTGGCGGGTGCCGCCATGGTCATCGTCAGTCGCAACCCCCAGGTTTTGAGCGAAGCAACCAACACGTGGCGTGGGGATTTGCTGATCTTCGGCTGTGTAGTGGGGTGGGGCATCTACTCACTGTTTTCCCGTGGTTTAAATCAGAGCCTGGGGCCGCTGCAGACGGTCACCTGGTCGATACTGCTGGGAACGCTGATGCTTACCGTCACCACACTGATCATGGGGCGCTTTACGCTGGAGGCGATGGGTCGCGTGTCTCTCGCGCAAGGACTGAGCTTGATGTACCTCGGCGTGCTGGGTTCTGCGCTGGCCTATATTGGTTATTACGACGGTATCCGACGAATCGGCGCGACACGTTCCGGTGTATTTATCGCGCTCAACCCACTCACCGCCGTGATCTGTGGCGCTCTGTTGCTGGACGAACCGTTGAGCCTGCCCATGCTGGCCGGCGGGGCAGTGATCCTGCTCGGCATCTACCTCTGCAACAAACCCCTTGCACGCGCCAGGGCAATGGGGATTTGATAAGAGTACGGACAAACGTGGTTACGCTGTGTAGAATCGATTTACGCATACAAGAATATGGACTTGCGCTCACGCAAGCCTAAGCCGTCAGAGACTGATGACCCCATGAAGCTACTCGGCTCCCCCCTCATCTTTGGTGACTTCCTCGCCCGCAGCGTGCGAGGCCTTTCCTGTGCGCCACCCTGCAACCTCATCCTTGCTCGCCACTAATACTGTGTCTATTACAAGAATGATGAGGTGCCACCATGGCAGATCTATACGAAAACCCAATGGGCCTGATGGGCTTTGAATTTATCGAATTTGCGTCGCCGACGCCGGGCACCCTGGAGCCGATCTTCGAGATCATGGGCTTCACCAAAGTCGCGACCCACCGTTCGAAGAACGTACACCTGTACCGCCAGGGCGAGATCAACCTGATCCTCAACAACGAACCCAACAGCATTGCCTCCTACTTTGCGGCCGAACACGGCCCCTCGGTGTGCGGTATGGCGTTCCGCGTCAAGGACTCGCAAAAAGCCTACAACCGCGCCCTGGAACTGGGTGCCCAGCCGATCCATATCGAAACCGGCCCGATGGAATTGAACCTGCCGGCGATCAAGGGCATCGGCGGTGCGCCGCTTTACCTGATCGATCGTTTTGGCGAAGGCAGCTCGATCTATGACATCGACTTCGTATACCTCGAAGGCGTGGAGCGCAATCCGGTCGGTGCAGGTCTCAAAGTCATCGACCACCTGACGCACAACGTCTATCGCGGCCGCATGGCCTACTGGGCCAACTTCTACGAAAAACTGTTCAACTTCCGTGAAGCGCGCTATTTCGACATCAAGGGCGAATACACCGGCCTGACGTCCAAGGCCATGAGCGCGCCGGACGGCATGATCCGCATCCCGTTGAACGAAGAATCGTCCAAGGGCGCGGGGCAGATCGAAGAGTTCCTGATGCAGTTCAACGGCGAAGGCATCCAACACGTGGCGTTCCTCACCGAGGACCTGGTCAAGACTTGGGACGCGTTGAAGAAGATCGGCATGCGCTTCATGACCGCGCCGCCGGACACCTACTATGAAATGCTCGAAGGCCGCCTGCCGAACCACGGTGAGCCGGTGGACCAACTGCAGGCACGCGGTATCCTGCTGGACGGCTCTTCGGTGGAAGGCGACAAGCGCCTGCTGCTGCAGATCTTCTCGGAAACCCTGATGGGTCCGGTGTTCTTCGAATTCATCCAGCGTAAGGGCGACGATGGGTTTGGCGAGGGCAACTTCAAGGCGCTGTTCGAGTCCATCGAACGCGACCAGGTGCGCCGTGGTGTGTTGAGCGCCGACTAAACGTAAAAAAGCCCGGCCGAGGGTAACCCCGGCCGGGCTTTTTATCGCCTGCGCATCAGGCTTTGCGTTGGCGGACCAAGTGCTTGAAACCTTCGAACACCAGCACCATCACCGCCAGCCAGATCGGGATGTAGGTGAACCATTCGCCACCTTTGATCCCTTCCCCCAGGATCAATGCCACGCCCAGCAGCAGCACAGGCTCCACATAACTGAGCAAGCCAAACAGACTGAACGCCAGTAAACGGCTGGCGATGATATAGCTCACCAGCGCTGAGGCACTGATCAGGCCCAGCATTGGGATCAGTGCATACAGTTTCGGGTGGGCATCCATGACCGCAAAGCCTTGCTCACCACTCTGCACAAACCACCAGGCCACCGGCAGCATCAGCGCCATATCCAGCCAGAGCCCGCCCAGATGGTCGGTCTTGAGGTATTTGCGCACGATGAAATAAACCGGGTACCCAATGATCACCACCAGCGTTGCCCAGGAGAATCCACCCGCCTGGTACAACTCGTTGAGTACACCGAGGGCGGCAAAAAACACGGCGATCCGTTGCAGATAGGACAGTTGTTCACCCCACACCAGGCGCCCGGTCAGCACCATGGTCAGCGGCAACAGGAAGTAACCCACCGACACATCCAGGCTGCGCCCATTCAGCGGCGCCCACATAAACAGCCATAGCTGCACGCCCAACAAGGCGGAAGACAGCAACACACCCGCAATCAAGCGCGGCTTGGCCGCAAGCAGTTGCGCCAGCTCCCACACCCGTCGCCATTCGCCGCTGACGATCATGAAGATCGTCATGCACGGCACGGTGAGCAACATGCGCCAGCCGAAAATCTCCAGGCCGCTCAAGGGCGTGAGCAATGATGTGAAGTAATACATCACGGCAAACAACACTGAGGCCAAGACCGATAAAACAACACCTTTAGACACACTATCCTCGCGAAAACCGTTGATACAAAAGATGGGGGGATTATGGAGCTTTTGGCGGGAGAGGGTTGCGCTGTTTTGGGGCGTTTTTCAGGAAAATTTCTCGCAGCCTTTCGTAGGAGCGAGCAAGCTCGCTCCTACGAAGTGGAGGGGTTATGCGCGTGGTATGCGACCGGAGACGAAATGCCCGACATCATTGAACCCCGGCGTGGATGAATGCCCCGGCGTCACCAACGAATCGATAAACGCCTCATCTTCGGCGCTGATCTTCACCTCCAGCGCGCCAATATAGGCATCCCACTGCGCTTCGGTACGCGGCCCGACAATCGCCGAACTGACCGCCGAGTTGTTCAGTACCCAGGCAATCGCAAACTCGACGATCCCGACGCCACGACCTTGGGTGTACTGCTGGATCTGCTGGGCGATGCGCAACGATTCCACGCGCCATTCGGTTTCCAGGATGCGTTTGTCCTGGCGCGCCGCGCGGCTGCCGGCTTCGGGGGTAACGTCCGGGGCGTATTTACCACTGAGCACGCCGCGGGCCAGTGGGCTGTAAGGCACCACACCCAGGCCGTAGGCGGCTGCCGCGGTGATCTGCTCCACTTCGGCCTGGCGGTTGACGATGTTGTACAACGGCTGGCTGATCACCGGTTTGTCGACGCCCAGGCGCTCGGCCACGCGAATCACCTCGGCGATGCGCCAACCGCGATAGTTGGACAGGCCCCAGTAGCGGATCTTGCCCTGGCGGATCAGGTCGCCAATCGCCGATACCGTTACTTCCAGCGGCGTGTTGTGGTCTTCACGGTGCAGGTAGTAGATGTCCAGGTAGTCGGTATCGAGGCGTGTCAGGCTGGCCTCCAGCGCGTTGAAAATGCGCTTGCGGCTCAAGCCGCTGCGGTTGGGCAAACCGTCTACCGGCCCGATGCCGACCTTGGACGCCACCACCCAATCCTGGCGATTGCGCACAATGGCTTCGCCGACGATTTCCTCGGAGCGACCGCCGGTATAGACGTCCGCCGTGTCGATGAAATTGATGCCCTGGTCCCAGGCCTTGTCGATGATGCGCAGCGAGTCCTCGGTGTTGGTCTGTTCGCCAAACATCATGGTGCCCAGGGTCAAGGCGCTCACCTTCAACCCGGACTGGCCCAATGTGCGGTAAATCATGGATAACTCCTCAAGGCGGGAAATGTACCCATGCAATACCAGACTCAGCCGCTCTGGGACAAGCCCTGCGCGCGTTTCTTCATGGGCTCAGCAATGTCTGGCAACGCTGCTGTAAAAAGCGATGCAGCACCTTCACGCGTTCCGACACCTGCAGGCGGTGAGGGCACATCAGGTTGAAGGGCGTGGGTTCGCCTTGCCAATCCGGTAGCAAGGGCACCAGTCGACCGGCCTTGATGTCTTGGGCAATGTCCAGATTGGCCTTATAGGCGATTCCGTGACCGGCCAACGCCCAGCGCCGCACGATTTCACCGTCATCGCTGAGGTAATCGCCCGACACCTCGACCTCCTGCAGCACCGTGCCCTGGCGGAAATACCAGGTGTTGTTGGCCCGGCCCTGGCGCATGTAGCGCAGGGTGTTGTGCTGCGCCAGGTCAGCCGGAGCGAGGGGTGTGCCATGGCGCGCCAGGTAAGCCGGGCTGGCACAGGGGATGCGGTGGTGATCGGGCACCACCGGCAGCGCCACCAGGCTGGAATCCCTTGGCACGCCAAACCGCAGGGCGATGTCGACGGTGTCGCGGAACAGGTCGGCATTGCTGTCGTTGAGCAGCAATTGCAGGCGGATATTCGGGTGTTCGAGCTTGAATTCATCCAGCCAGCCCAGCAACACATTGCGCCCGAAATCCGAGGGCGCCGCCAGTTGCAGCAACCCGCTGAGGCTCTGGCCCTGTTGCTTGATCGCCTGTTCGCCCTCGGACAGGGCTTCCAGCGCGACGCGCACGCTCTCGAGGTAGCGCCGACCTTCCTCGGTCAGGCGCATGCTGCGCGTGGAGCGTGCCAGCAGGCGAATGCCCAGGCGGGTTTCCAGGCGCTTGAGGGCAATACTGGCGGCGGCCGGGGTCAGGCCGAGCCCGCGTGCGGCGGCAGACAGGCTGCCGCTGTCGGCGGTGCGCACGAAGACTTCTAGGTCGAGGGTCGAGCTCATTTGTAAAAATCCTTTAAAGATCTTGTCGTTTTACCGGGATTTTTCGCCGATTGCCAAGCTGTGAAGATGAACGCTCATTTTCTCACTCAGGAATTTCCCCATGACTACTCCCCTCAACGGCAAAACCGTCATCGTGATCGGCGGCAGCAGCGGCATCGGTGCCGCCGTAGCCAAGGCCGCCGCTGCGCGGGGTGCGCAGGTGGTGCTGGTTGGGCGGCGCCTGGTGTCCGGCGTTGAAAACGGCCTGCGCAGCGAGCCGGTTGACGTCACTGATTCGGCCTCCCTGCAACGCTTGTTCGAAAGCGTGGGGCGCTTTGACCACTTGGTCTACACGTCGGGGCCAAGCGTGCGCGCCAAAACCCTGATCGAAACCGACCTGGTCGAAGCCCAGGAAAACTTCAACGTAAAACTGTGGGGCTCACTGCGGGCGATTCAGTTGGCGCTGCCATATCTGAACGAGCACGGCAGCATCAGCCTGACCTCCGGGCAACTGGGGCGTAAATCCGTGGCGGGGCAGTTCATCAAGACCGGCATCAACGCCGCGACCGAAGCCCTGGTCAAGCAGTTGGCCAAGGAACTGGCGCCGCGTCGGGTCAATGCGATCAGCCCAGGAGTGATTGACACGCCAGCCTATGCAGGGCTTGCAGAAGATCAGCGCTTGGCAATGTTCGCCAAGGCCGGTAGCGCACTGCCAGTGGGGCGAGTGGGCCATGCGGAGGAGGTTGCGGCGGGATATGTGCTGGCCATGGAAAATGGCTTTATGACCGGCGCCGTCATCGACATCGACGGCGGCGGTCTGCTCTGATGGCTAGAGCGGTTTAAGCCTTCAGGGTTCGCGTCATCCGCAACGCCAACACACTGCCGGCGACGATCACCGCTGCGAGCAGGTACAGCGCCACATCCGTGGACCCGGTGGCATCTTTCACAAAGCCGACGATATAAGGGCTGAGGAAGCCGGCCATCTGGCCCATGGAGTTGATCAACGCCAGGCCGCCTGCCGCCGCGCCGGCACTGAGCATGGCGGTGGGCACCGGCCAGAACATCGGCAGACCGGTGAGGGCACCCATGGTGGCGATGGTCAGGCCGAGGATTGCAATCGCTGGGGTCGTGGCAAAATTCACCGCGATCACCAGGCCCACAGCGCCCATCAACATCGGCACCACCAAGTGCCAGCGACGCTCTTTGCGCAAGTCGGCGGAGCGACCCACCAGCAACATGAATACGGCTGCCAGCAGGTAGGGGATCGCGCTGAGCCAGCCGATCACCAGGTTATCGCTGAACCCCAGGTTCTTGATGATCGACGGCAGCCAGAAGTTGATGGCGTATACGCCGCTCTGGATGCAGAAGTAAATCAGGCCGAACGCCCAGATCGCCGGATTCTTGAACACTTCGGCCAAGGAGTCGGTGGTGGTTTTCGGCTTGTTCGCCAGATCGGTGGCCTGGTCGGCTTCCAGCACCGCGCGTTCGTGGGGCTTGAGCCATTTGGCGTTGGCAAAGCTGTCGCTGAGCAGGAAGTAGGCGAGGGCGCCCAGCACGACAGTCGGGATGCCTTGCAGCAGGAACATCCACTGCCAGCCCGCGAGGCCACCTTGGCCGGCAGCGAAGTGGTTGAGGATCCAGCCGGAGAACGGGCTGCCGAGCAACCCGGAAACCGGGATCGCCGACATGAACAGCGCCATGATCCGCCCACGGCGGAAGGTCGGGAACCACTGCGAGAGGTACAGCACCACGCCGGGGAAGAAGCCCGCTTCGGCGGCACCGGTGAACAGGCGCAAGGTGTAGAAGTGTGTCGGCGTGGTGACGAACAGCAGGCAGGTAGACAGCGTGCCCCAGACGATCATCATCAACGCGATCCAGCGCCGTGGACCGAACTTGGTCAACGCCAGGTTGCTCGGTACGCCGCACAGCACGTAGCCGATGAAGAAGATCCCGGCGCCGAGGCCGTACACGGTTTCGCTGAATTTCAACGCATCGAGCATCTGCAACTTGGCAAAGCCAACGTTTACCCGGTCGAGGTAATTGAACAGATAGCAGATGAAAATGAAGGGGATCAGGCGCAGGGTAATGCGCTTGTAGATGGCGTTTTTATCGTCATCGGTGGCCAGTGGGGTCGTGGCGCTCTGTGACATGGCAGTCTCTCTTTATTATGATTTTTTGCGATGCGAGGGTAACGTTGATCGCCCACTGAGTCTCGGCCACCTGGCAGGCCGCTGTCTTTGTGCTTGCGCACAGCGAACCCGGCTTTGCGCTGTGCCTATGAACAACCCCGCTTTTTAAGGAATTTAACCCCATGTTCGAGCTGGATCATGACCTGGCGCAGGATATCGTCGATCGAACCATGGCGATCCTGCCTCACAACGTCAATGTCATGGACAGCCAGGGCCTGATCCTCGGCAGTGGTGAGCCCGAGCGTATCAACACCCGGCATGAAGGCGCACAACTGGTGCTCGCCAACGGCCGGGTGGTGGAAATCGATGGCCAGACCGCCAAGCACCTCAAGGGGGTACAACCGGGCATCAACCTGCCGCTGCTGCATGACGGGCGCCTGATCGGCGTGCTCGGCATCACTGGCGAACCGGAGGGCCTGCGCACCTACGCCGAACTGGTGCGCATGACCGCCGAAATGCTGGTCAGCCATCGTCACCAGCAGGCCGAGCAACAATGGCGGCGTCAGCGCTGTGATGATCTGCTGGCCTTGCTGCTGGCGGAAACTGGCGATTCGCCGCGCCTGGTGGACGAAGCCCAGCAACTGGGGCTCAAGCCGCAGCTGGCACGCACGCCGTACCTGTTTGAACTGGGCGCGGGGCAATCGGCGGAAGCGTTGAGTGCGTGGCTTGCCTCGCGTTATCCGGACAGCTGGTGTGTCAGCTCGGCGCAATACTCATTGCTGTGGTGCCGGCCGGCATCTGTGCAGGTCGACAACCCGCGCTTGCTGGAAAAACTCGAAAGCCTCGGTTGGAACATCTTGCGCGTTGCCGTGGGTGGGCAAGCGGACGGCCTGACCGGCCTGCGCCGTTGCTATCGGCGTGTCGGCGATCTGCTCGCTTATGGCCGTGATGTGCTGCCGCAGTCGCGCCTGCTGACCCTCAATCGCTATCGCTTGCCCGTTATGCTCTGGCGCCATCGCAATGACGACGCGCTCGACGAACTGCTCAACCCGTTGCGTAAAGTGCTGGCCAAGGACAGCAATGGTCAGTTGCAGGCGACTCTGCGCAGTTGGTGTGAACACGACGGGCAAAGCCAGGCCTGTGCGGACGCCCTTGGTATTCACCGCAACAGCCTGCGTTACCGCATGGAGCGTATTGCCGAACTCAGTGGTGTCGACCCTTTGACCCTGGACGGTATGCTCGCCCTCTACCTCGGCGTACAGCTGCTGCCCCAGGCTTTGTCTGAATGAACAACAAAGCGCCGTCGTACTTGTGCATCTGACCGGCGTCAGCAGCCCTGGCAACTGGCAGCATGGGCATCATAAAAATCGGAGAAAGCCCATGAAAATCATCATCGCCCCCGACTCGTTCAAGGACAGCCTGAGTGCCGAAGGCGTCTCCCAGGCCATTGCCGAAGGGTTGGCCCAGGTTTGGCCGGATGCACAGTTGGTTCAGTGCCCGATGGCGGATGGCGGTGAAGGCACGGTGGATTCGGTGCTGGCTGCCTGCAATGGCGAGTTGCGTCACCACACCGTACGCGGCCCGCTTGGCGCAGCCGTCGACGCACATTGGGGCTGGTTGGCCGACAGCCACACCGCGATCATCGAAATGGCTGAAGCCAGCGGTTTGCAGTTAGTCCCTCCGGGCCAGCGCGACGCATGCAAAACGACCACCTATGGCACCGGCGAACTGATCCGCGCCGCCCTGGATGCCGGCGCCCAGCGCATCATCCTGGCGATTGGCGGCAGTGCCACCAACGATGGCGGCGCGGGTGCGATGCAGGCGCTCGGCGTGCAACTGTTCGATGCCGAACATCAAGCGCTACCCGCCGGTGGCCTGGCCTTGGCCCGTCTGGCGCAGATCAGCCTTGAACATCTGGACCCACGCCTGGCCCAGGTGCGCTTTGAAATCGCCGCCGACGTCAACAACCCGCTGTGCGGCCACCACGGTGCGTCGGCGATATTCGGCCCGCAAAAAGGCGCAAATCCCGAGCAGGTCCACCAACTGGACGCCGCCCTCGGCCACTTCGCCGACCACTGCGCGAAGGTGCTGCCTAAAGATGTACGCGACGAACCGGGCAGCGGCGCTGCGGGTGGGCTGGGATTTGCCGCCAAGGCCTTCCTGGGCGCGCAATTTCGCGCCGGTGTCGAGGTAGTGGCCGAACTGGTCGGCCTGGACGAAGCCGTACGCGGCGCCGACCTGGTCATCACCGGGGAAGGCCGCTTCGATGCCCAGACCCTGCGCGGTAAAACTCCGTTCGGCGTGGCGCGCATCGCCCAACAACACAACGTGTCGGTCATTGTGATTGCCGGCACATTGGGCGATGGCTATGAGCAGATGTACGCCCACGGCGTGGACGCAGCGTTCGCCTTGCCTTCCGGGCCGATGAGCCTGGAACAGGCGTGCGCTGAGGCGCAGCGTTTGTTGCAGGAGCGGGCGGCGGATATTGCGCGGCTGTGGCGCGTGGCAACACGCCGCTGACGTAAAACCCCGGACATGGGACAATCCGCGCCTTTTCGACACGGAGAGTCCCCATGCTGCGCCCCGCACTCCTGGCCCTGTTTCTGACAGGCGCCACCGCCCCAGCCTTTGCTCAACCACCGACCGAGACGGTCCCGCTGCTGCGGGAGATCAAGCAGTGGGTCATCGGTTGCGACAACCTGCGCAATTGCCACGCCCTTAGCGCGCCCAGTGGCGTCGACGAAGAGGATTACAGCTCGTTGACCCTGCACCTCTGGCACCAGGCCGGTCCTCAAGGGTATCTGCGTTTGCGTTTTGATCATCGAGGGGAGGACGTGGATCTGTCCACATTGCTACTGGATGGTAAGCCGCTGGGCCTGGAACTGACGCAGGACTTGCACATCGAGCTGGACGACCAGGGTGGCGACCCTGAGGTGCAGTCCTTCGGGGTGATCGAGGACGCGGCCGCGCGGCGTTGGTTGCAGCGTTTGCGCAATGGCCAGCGACTGCAGTTGCCGGGCGACGAGGCGGCCCATGTGTCGCTCAGCGGCCTGAGTGCTTCGCTGCTGTTGATGGATGCTGTACAGGGACGCTTAGACAACGTGACGGCCCTTTCCCGACCCGGCAAGGGCGCGGCCAGCGAGGTTGCGCCACGCGCGCCCGCGCCGGTGCTGCGTAAGTTTACAGCCGCTGCACCGCTGACCGCAGAGGAGCAGGCGGGCCTGGTGGCTGCTGCATTGCAGGCCGTGAAGCCCGAGGAAGGTGAGCCCGAGGCAACAGTCGGCGCGTTGACGGCGCAACAGGCAATGACGGTAACGCGTTATGACTGCGCGGCCTATAACTGCGAGTTCGACGTCAGCAGCCGTGAGCGCCAAGCGCCGTACAAGGAAACGCCGATGGACCTGCAGCCGCTACCCCTGGAAGACGCCGCGCTGCAAGGCTCTGTCGGGTATGACGAAGCGTCCGGAACCCTGAGTTATTTCTACAAACAACGTGGGATCGGGGATTGCGGTGGTGGTGCATCCTGGGTGTTTGACGGCAAGCGCTTCCAGCTCAGTGAGTTCCACAGGATGCCGCGCTGTACCGGGGTCGGTTACGGTGATTGGCCAGCGTTGTGGACGACGGTGCCAGCACCCTAGCCATCTGGCTCACATCGCCTCTACACTGGTCGGCCACTTGTCTTTCAAAGGATGAAACACAATGCACACACCTGAACCCCACATCGTGATCCAGCGTTTCACCGAGGCCCACCTTGAAGGCGTCGCGGCGCTCTATAACGAACCGGCCGTGTGCCGTCAGGTGCTGCAAATGCCTTTCCAGTCGGTCGAGGCGTGGCGTAACAAGCTGGTACAGGACAACGAGCGGCGCCTGCAATTGGTGGCCGTGCACGGTGGCGAGGTGATCGGCCAGCTTGGCCTGGAACAATACCTGCGGGTACGCCAGGCCCATGTGGGTTCATTTGGTATGGGCGTGGCGACGGCGTGGCAGGGCAAAGGGGTGGGCTCGCGCTTGCTGACCGCCGCGCTGGACGTGGCCGACAACTGGATGAACCTGCGCCGAGTGGAACTGACCGTGTACGCCGACAACGAAGCGGCACAGAGGCTGTACCGCAAGTTCGGTTTTGAGGTCGAAGGCGTGTTGCGTGATTACGCCCTGCGTGACGGCCAGTTTGTCGACACCGTCAGCATGGCGCGCCTGCGCCAGTCGGCTTAGCCCAAGGCAAACGCCACCGCAGCATGCGCATGCAGCTCGGTGGTGTCCAGCAACGGCAGGTCGCTGTGCTCGGGCTTGATCAACAGGCTGATTTCCGTGCAACCGAGGATGATCGCCTGGGCGCCACGTGCGGCCAGGGACTCGATCACGCCTTGGTAGACCTTGCGTGACGTATCGCTGATCACGCCGACACACAATTCGTCATAGATGATCCGGTGCACAGCCTGGCGCTCGTCCGCCTCGGGCACCAGCACGGTCAGGCCCTGGGCCGCCAGGCGCGACTTGAGGAAATCCTGCTCCATGGTAAACGCGGTGCCGAGCAGGCCGACGGTCAGCGTGCCGGCGTCCACGGCCGCCGCACCCGCGGCATCAGCGATGTGCAGGAACGGAATCGACACCGCCGCTTCAATGCGCGGCGCCACCAAATGCATGGTATTGGTACACAGCACCACACACTCAGCGCCACCGGCTTGCAGACGGCGCGCGGCATCTTCGAGGATCAGTGCCGTGTCATCCCAACGGCCGGCGTGCTGGGCCTGTTCCACCGGGCCGAAATCCACGCTGTACATCAACAGTTGCGCCGAGCGCAGCGGACCGAGCTGGTCGCGCACGCGCTGGTTGATGATGCGGTAATACTCGGCGCTGGACTCCCAGCTCATGCCGCCGATTAGGCCGATGGTGCGCATGCGATGCTCCTGACAAGGAAAGTCGCTTCACCTTACCCATCGGCCGGGGATTAGTCATACGCAGTTGGCCGCGAAATGACCGGTGCAGTTCTACATGTCCAGGTTGACCCAACCCGGCTTGGCTTCCTCTGGCGCTACCGCGTTGATTTGCTTGCCGGTCGCCTGCTCCACGCGTCGCGCCACCTCTGGGTCATCGGCAAAGGGCATCAGGCTGGCGTCGTCCAGGCTTTGGTCCGACTGCCCGCGCAGGCAATACTCCACCGCGCCGTACAGGCATACCATCATCACTAGGCCCCACACGTCAGGCGATCCGCGCATCGAGCTGCGCCATTTTCAAGTCCGCGACTCGCACCGTACGCCAGGTGTTGTAGGCCATCAGCACCATCCCCGTGAGAAAGAACACACCCCCGGCAAACCGCACCACAAACCCCGGATGGCTGGCCTGCAAGGCTTCGACAAAGGAATAGGTGAGGGTGCCGTCATCGTTGACCGCCCGCCACATCAGGCCTTGGGTAATGCCGTTGACCCACATCGACGCGATGTACAGCACAGTGCCGATAGTCGCGAGCCAGAAGTGCAGGTTGATCAGCGGCACGCTGTGCATCTGCTCGCGCCCGAACACTTTGGGGATCATGTGGTACAGCGAGCCAAAGGTGATCATCGCCACCCATCCCAGGGCCCCGGCGTGTACGTGGCCGATGGTCCAGTCGGTGTAGTGGGAGAGGGCGTTGACGGTCTTGATCGCCATCATCGGGCCTTCGAACGTCGACATCCCGTAGAACGCCAGGGACAGCACCAGGAACCGCAGGATCGGGTCGGTGCGCAACTTATGCCAGGCGCCGGACAAGGTCATCATGCCGTTGATCATTCCGCCCCAGCTTGGTGCCAGCAGAATAAGCGACATGGCCATGCCCAATGACTGCGCCCAATCCGGCAGGGCGGTGTAGTGCAGGTGGTGTGGGCCAGCCCAAATGTAAAGGGTGATCAACGCCCAGAAGTGCACGATGGACAGGCGATAGGAGTACACCGGGCGTCCGACTTGTTTCGGCACGAAGTAATACATCATCCCCAAAAAGCCGGTAGTGAGGAAAAACCCTACGGCGTTGTGCCCGTACCACCACTGCACCATGGCATCGGTAGCCCCGGAATACACCGGGTACGACTTGAACCAATCCACGGGGATCGCCAGGTGATTGACCACATGCAACATGGCGATCACCAGAATAAATGCGCCGAAAAACCAGTTGCCCACGTAAATATGTTTGGTTTTGCGTCGCACCACGGTGGTGAAAAACACAATGGCATACGCCACCCACACCACGGCCATCCATACCGCGCCGGAGAACTCGATCTCGGCGTATTCCTTGGTGGTGGTGTAGCCCAGTGGCAAGCTGATCAGCATGATCACGATCACCGATTGCCAGCCCCAGAAGGTGAACGCCGCAAGGCCATCGGAAAACAGCCGCACCTGGCAGGTGCGCTGTACCGCGTAATAGCTGGCGGCAAACTGCGCGCTGCCGGCAAAACCGAAGATCACCAGGCTGGTGTGCAAGGGCCGCAAACGGCCAAAGGTGGTCCAGGGCAAGTCCAGGTTCATTTCCGGCCACACCAGTTGCGAGGCGATCCACACGCCCATGGCCATGCCCACCACGCCCCAGACGATGGTGGCGATAACGAATTGGCGGACGACTTTATAGTTATAGGCCTGCCCGATTGTTGCTGTGCTCATGCTCAGTCCTCCCACGGTTCCAAGTGGCGGCACTGTAGGAAGCGTGGGCAAAACAAAACAGGCTCAGAAAACCCTCATTGTTGCGGATCAGTTTTAAGCCGTACGTTGAACGACTGCATCTGCCATGATCAGGCTTCGCAACCTGGCTCACCCAAGGAGATCCGCAATGGACGATGTACAACAACTGGGCGAGATGCTTCGTCATTACGCAGACAGCGAAGCGCATAAAAAACAGCAATTCGATCTGCAGTCGGCTCGTTGGGCGCAAAAGCTCAATGAGTTGTTCGGCCAGATCGAGCAGTGGCTTGAGCCGGTAAAGACGGTCGGGTTGCTGGAGGTGCATCGTGAGGCGTATGTCGCCAGCGGCCCCAGCGTGCCGGTGGAGACATCGACGTTCAAGACCGAGAAACTGACGGTGCAGATCACCGGCAAACCGGTGGAATTCGTGCCAGACGTGATGGGCGTGGGCGGATTGATCTCCGTGTCGGTCATGGGCTTGACCGCTGCGCGGCACGGCAGCGTTTCGCTGGTGCTGCCGGCGGATAAAAACGATTGGCTGTGGAAGAAGACCAATGGCCTGAAAGACCCGGACACCTTTGGTTTCGACGCGAATTTCCTGGCGTCGCAGTTGCAGAGCCTGATTCCACGCGAACGTGCCTGAACCGCTGGCGGTAGGCGCAGGGCTATTTTCCCAGGATTTGCTATACCTACAGCTCACTGTTCCAGCGCCGACCGCCAGGGAGTTCATCGATGAAACTAAGGCTATTGATCAGCACGCTGTGCATTACTTCGCTTGGACTGGCGGGTTGTGCCAGCAAGATTACGCAACCGGATGAATACTCCGGTTTCCTCTCGGACTACAGCCAACTAAAGGAAGCCAAGTCGCCTTCCGGCGCTGAAGTGATGCGCTGGGTCGATCCTCAATTGGATTTAAAGCGCTATAGCGCTGTGTATATCGAGCCCACGCAGTTTTACCCCAAACCCCAGGCAACGGCGAAAATTCCGGACAGCACCCTGCACGGTATCAACAATTACTTCAACCAGGCGCTCAAGCGTGAGCTGGTCAAGTCGCTGCCCCTGGCCGAGGGCCCCGGCCCGGGTGTGATCGTGGTGCGCGCGGCCATCACCGCAGTCAGCAGCAAGACCGAAGGGCTCAAACCCTATGAGTTTGTACCCGTCGCACTGGTCGCTGCCGCCGTCAGTACCGGCACTGGCATCCGTGACCAGGAAACCACCCTGGGCACGGAGGCGCAGTTTCTCGACGGCGCCAGCGGCAAGGTACTCGCTCAGGTGGTGCGCAAAGGTACCGGCAAGCCGCTGGCCAATGATTCGCAAGTGATGAAAGCGGAGGATGTGAAAGGCGTGATCGATGGCTGGGCGTCGGACCTGCACCAGTCGTTCGTCAAGCTCAAAAAGCACTGAGCCCAGCGCTGGCCGGCGTGTTGTGAAAACAACCGCCGGCCAGGCAGCATTACTTGAGCGGCGTCAACGGCGGCAGTTTCCACTGGCCGTTAGCCACCTCCGGCTTGGGCAGGTAAATGCGCAGTACGGCATAGAAGGGCGCAGGCGGTGCGGGCAACCAGTTGCTCTGTTCAGCCTTGGGCGGCTCGTGGTGCTGCAACGCCAGGGTCAGCCCACCGTCAGCATCACGCTTGAGGTTAGGCAGCATCCGCGAATTGATCAGGTAGCGTTTCTTGTGGTTGGGCGCCAATTGCCCGGTCTTGGCCTCGTACATGGTCAGTGACCAGAACGCATCGGCCGGCGGTAGTTGGTCTTTGGCAAAATGGACGGTGTAGCTGTGACGCGCACCGTTGGCCGGCTTGCCTTCGCTGTCGACCGCGTAGGTCAGGTAGGCAACTTCGTCTGGCGAGTTGCCGAACAGGCGCAGGTTGGCCCCGGCGTACCGATACAGGTAATTGTTTTTCAGGCGGTCACGGCTGCCATGCAGTTCACCACTGGTTACTTGATGGGTATCGAGCTTGTCTTTCTTGAACGCTGCAAACTCGGCCTTGGCGTCTGCGATGCCGTCTTCCAGGGCTTTGCGTTGTTCGGCGCTCAGTTGGCCGACCTTGAACGGCTCACCCGGCGCGATGCCGATCTTGGCAAAGCGAGCCAGCACGTCTTTCTCGCTGTCCTGAGGCTTGGCGTAGGCCAGCATAAAGTTCAGGTATCGAAACAGTTGCGGGCTGTCTGTCATGGCTGCCGTGGGCTTGGGCCATTCGATTTTAGCCACCTTGGCCGGCATAGGTTGTTTCACGTAGCCGCTCAGCGGCTGCACCTTATAGCCGTTCTGGATCTGTTTGACTTTGGTCAGGTCTTTTTCGTCAAACAACTGCGTGCGGTAGAGCGCATACACCAGGTTGCTTTCGCTATAGATCACCCGGTCTATGTCCACCGGCTGCTGACCCTTCCAGTCAGGCCCAGCGATCATGTAGTGGCCGCCATTGTTTCCAGTGTTTCGGGTGCCCAGGTAGGCGATGTTCTGGCTATAGAGATCGATCAACTGCACTGAGTAATAGCGATCGTCTTCGATCCGGGGCAACGTCAGTATCAGTGGCTCCCTGCGCAGATCCATCCAGACGAAGGAGTAGGGAGTGTCCGGGTTGGGCTTGAGTTGCGACGTGTCTTTAGGCCCCAGCACCTGGGCGGAGTGACTAATACGGTTAATCGGCGTTTTGAAACCTGTGCCACCTTGATCAACGGCCTGGGTGTAGAGCGTCTTGTACATCTCTACGACCGGATAGCCGTATAGATAGGCTTCCTTGGCGATCGCCCGGGCTTCGCCTGGGGTGGCGGTGAAGTCGGCCCAGACGCCGGTGCTCATGAGTATCGAGAGGCTCGCCAACAGCAGGCGCGTCGGTTTTCCAATCATGTTGTTGCGTCCTTCGTGAGTGCGTTTTGAAGAATAGGGCTGAGTGGCGCGGGGAGGCGTTGAGTTTCCGGTTTTCTTGGCCGAAGGTCACGTTAATCTCTGTACGTTTGACGCAAAAATGCCGCCCATGCAGGCGGCACTCAATAGCGAACGGGCGTTAATGCTATGGCAGCATCGATTTGACTTTTTCGCGTAATTGATCGATCGAGAACGGTTTGGCGATCACCTGCATGCCGGCAGGCACGTCGATATTCTCGGCATAGCCGCTGGCGAACAGGATGGGCAGTGAAGGGCGCAATTCGCGCACTTTGATTGCCAGTTGCTGGCCGTTCATGTCCGGCAGGCCGACGTCGGTCATCATCAGGTCGATCACCTGCGCGGTGTCTCGCACCAGTGCCAACGCCTCTTCAGCATCGGCGGCTTCCAGAACGCTGAATTCCAATTCCTCCAGAACATCGACGATCAGCATGCGCACGATGGCGTCGTCTTCGACTACGAGGATGGTGGGGGTGAGCATAGTGAACATTCCTGAAAATGAAGGCGCTGGGCTTGATGAGGTAAAGGCCACTCACTAGTGAGTGGCAACAATGCCAGCAAGTTCCGAAAGAGTTGCTGGCATTGTGACGGCAGTGAGAAAGAATGTCCCGCCGGTCCGCTCGTTTACCTACAATGGGGTCGAGGCCATCCGGGCAACGTCTGCCTGATTGCGGTAGGCTGCCATATCCGCCGTATCAAAGTCACTTACTTGGTACTCAGGCGTGCTTCGACTCTCTCCATATGCCCTGTGCCGGAAGGGGCTGGTACCTCGGTTCAAGGTGCGCTCCAGTCCCTTTTCCATGGCTTCGGCTGAATCAAATTTTGCGAGCCCGAAATTTGGGTCAAAGTAGAACCAGATGGGCTGGCCATTCCTTTCCGTTACGCCGGCAACCAATGCATGATCCTGCGTGGCAATCCTGAGAGTCCGTGGCGGCGAAGCGCTGGTCAGCTCGGAAGCGATCTGGTCATAGGGGATTTGCCGTGGCCGTTTACCCATGTGGAAAGTTTGGTGACCGCTGACTGAATGGTGAAACGATCTGAGGTCGCCGATGAAGCGCGCAGCGTTGGGATCGCGTGTGTTGGCGGCGGCCTTGAAAATATTACCCAGGAAGACCGTTTCGTCTCCAGACTGCATGGCCAGCGCCAACGTGTTGGCCATGCCCGCACACTCGCCGGGTGACGCCAAGTGGGTCTGACTGAGGTAAAACTCCTGCGGCATGGGAATCACCGTGCCACCGGCCTCTTGGATGTCCCGCTGAAACAGTAGAAACCCGTCCTGGATAAGCTGTACTTTCTGGCGTTCGATTTGTTTGACCAAGGTGCCTACATCCTGGGCGCTCATTCCGGGCAGGGAAACCAGGGCCTGAAGCTCAATAATACTCATGCCCGACGAGTAGCCTGGCACGTCGTCCAGCTTTCCAAGCTCGTAGCCACGGTCGAAGTCGATAGCGTTCTCAGGACGTCGTGCCCTGGCTAATGTGGTCTCGAACTCTGCGGGCACATACAGGCCCAATACGGTAGGTGGCCCTTGGGGCGGTAACGAATCACCCGCCAACTTTTTATAGAGCCAGTCGGTAAAGCTTTGATTGAGCTCTCCCTTTGCCGCTACCTTCGTTGGCGTAAAGCTCTCAAGCGCCGCGCCATAAGGACGCATCTTGTCGACATCGAACGCATACCATTTGCCATTTTTCAGGACGGCGGCGCTGTCGATACTCTGCTCGCCTACTTTCAGGCTGCCCGTTGCAACGACGATGTTGTCTACGCTGGCGGCTTTCAGCAGGTCGTAACTGCCGCTCGCCCCCCTGAGTTTGTTGACCCCCTCAGCGATCTTGCTGACCCCTGCACCGATAAGTTTCCCGCCGCCCCCGAGAAGGCCAATCACACCATCCATGGGGTTGAGTTGCCCGAAAACAGCCGCGCCAATGATTTTGGTTGCCCGTGCCACTTTGGTCGCGGTGGACACCGCGCTACCGGCGATCTTCGTCAGCTTTCCGGCCGTGCCCACACCTGCTGTCAGGAAGCCAAATATGTCCAGTCCGAGATCGAAAATACCCTCGGCAATTTTTCCCTGACTAAAGTTCTTGACTGTCGAAACAAAAGGGATTAAGTCCAGCATGAAATGACCGACGGTATTGGCTGCTTTGCGATGTTTATCGCCCATGGTCTGCCCAAGTGCCTGCTCATGGATAGCGGGGTCATCGAGATTAATATGCTCGACAAAGGCGTCAGCGATAAGTTGAGTGCGCGTCGAAGCGAAGCTGTCCAGCCGCGGGTCGTTGGGCACTGATTGCTCAGTGCTCAGGTTGGTCGCGTTTACAGAGGGCGTGAACGCTTTCTTTTCATACACGATATTTGCCGCTCGCCAGGTACCCGTTGTTGCGTCACTTTCCGGGACCTTGCGGATAGCGCCCCCATTGAAGTCAATTTCATACGCAATAGGCACCCCGTCACGCTCAATCCTTACCAGCAACTTCGGGTCTTTTGGTAGCTGCGTCTTGTCAAAGAAACCCATTCCCAGTTTTTGGGAGTGGGTTTGATAAAAACTGACCTTGCCATATTCAAAGTTTTCGCGATCTTGCAGAGGCAACTGAGAAATCAGGTGCTTGATGGAGGTACTGACCGCAGCCTTCTTTTCTTCGATGGTGTTTTTGAATTGCGATTGAAATGCAGCGAACACTCCAAACCCTGGGTTCTCGTTCAGTTGCGCCACGGGGGTCCGGGGGTCGGTAGAGGTGTACGTTGAGTTAGCGTCAGCGTACATCATGGTGACGTCCAACAGGGAGTGTGGGCCGAACTCAGTGGCCGACCTATGAGGGAGCGCCGTGATCACTTTGTTTTCAAACATTGATTCCTGGCCCGGAAAGCGTTTTTTAAGCTCCGCCAGCGCCATTTCTTTACGGGAGGGGATGTCTTTCTCAAAGGCCTGTGCTGCCTGCGCCATTGACGATTGGCGGGTTTTGAAGGTGGTCACCAGCGTATTTAGTTCATCGGCTGAGTATTGATGGTCGTCTTTTTTTTCCAGCACACCATTGGCCACGCCCCAATCAATCAATGCGCTGCGTTGCGCGTTTGCAGTGACGGCGGGGTTTGCCAGGCTCGCGCCTTCGGCTTCACGCATGACTTGGGCAAAGGTCATGCTGGCCAAGCGTCCAGGCGTTTCGGCTTCTATTGTTGCAGCAGCCACCGCGAGGTTGACCCAGGCCGGGCTGCCGTAAGTCACCCTGTCCGGGATGTCCTTGATCAGAAAAACCGGCGCGCGAGCGGCCAATAACAGGTGTGTGCCAGCATCCGCCATCTCGGGGCCAGCCCTGAGCGGGTCCGATAAATGCGTTTTCAGGCCATTCACTATCTCGGACGCGGGCTTGCCCCAGTGGTTTTCGCTGGCCAGATCGAACCCCCCGAGAGTGTTGCGTTTAGGGACTCTGCTGGAGCCCGGATCGGGGTCATGGTCAAGTTGCAGTACCAGTGCAGCCAGCAGGTAGTCCAGGGTGCTTGTATCAGTGGGGATCCCTCTCATATGGTCCCGAAATGATATTCCCGCCTGTTGCGCCGTTGGAGAACTTACAAGCGTGTTTAGCGTGTTGACCGGATCCCTCAGCGTGTCAGCGGTAAGCCTAGCGTTGTTCCTCAAGTACTCCAACAGTCGTCCGCTATACCCTTTAGTCAGCGCAAGCCGGCGGCCTAGAGTTCGTAACGCTTTCTGCCCGCTTTCGCTTATTGGCACCGGCCAACCAAGTGCGCCGTCCAAACTTCCCAGTGGGTGTTCCTGCGACCGGTTGATCACCGCGTCCGAAAGCCCGCCCAGAGAGAAATGGTCGTGAGGCAAACGCAAGCCAAGGTGGTTGATAAATGATTCAAGCGTAGTGTGCTCACCCAGCGCCGTGAAACCTGGCGAATCTGAATGAAGCGTCATGGGCGTTGTTTTCAGCGCGTGAAGGACCGCCGTTGAGGACGCGTCAGGGCCTAAACGATCAGCCACCTGGGCAAGCTTGTCTCCAAGAATCTTCAAGTTATGGTTATGACCCAACGCCTGGTTGAGATTGAAGGGACGACCGAGTGTGCTGACGGCGAGTGGTTGCTCCGTTTGCTCAGACGCCTTGTCGCTAGACACTGGAGGCGCGGCTGGCGGAAGTTGGGCAGGTTCCGACGTCTGCAAGGAGAGGGGAGTGGGTGATGAAACGTAACGGGATTGCAAAGAGATAGTCATGCGCGTGCACCGTGTAAGAATAAAGGTGTGCGTCTATCACGCGGATCTTCCATTTTCCCAGACGCAAAGGTCAGTGGGAAAGCTACCCAACCAAGTTCCGAATTTGGTGCAGGCGAAGTATTAGGATTTGAGACCGTAAGAAAAAGGATGGACGCGCTGAGAGCCGATACATAAGCGAACGACTGAAATGGCAGAAAAATAGCGTTGAACCGTAACTTTGGGGCAAACTCCCGGTTTTTCCACACTTGGCCAAGGCATGCCCATGACTCCAGCGTCGTCCATCGATGAAAAGAGCTTTCGTAACCTCCTGAGCCGAAACGTCGCGCTGCCCTTGAGTGTGGGCGTGCTCAGCGCGGTGTTCTTCGTAGTACTGATCACCTATCTGTTGTCGGTGATCCAGTGGGTTGAACACACCGATCGGGTGATCAATAACCTCAATGAGTCGTCCAAGCTGACCGTTGACCTGGAAACCGGCATGCGCGGCTTCCTGATCACGGGTGACGAGCATTTCCTCGACCCTTACGAAGTGGCCAAGCCGCGCATCATTGCCGATTTGCGCAACTTGCAGGACCTGGTGGCCGACAACCCACAACAGGTGGATCGCCTCAAACGCTTGGAAGCCCTGCAAATCGAGTGGAACAAATACGCCCAGTCGATGATTGATATGCAGCGTGAGAGCGGTGACTACCGCAGCGCCGTCAAGGCCGGTCGTGGCAAGCGCCTGACGGACGAGATCCGCAAGGAATACGACGACGCGGTGGCGATGGAGCAGCAGTTCCGCATCACCCGGAATGAAGAGGTTACCCGTACCACGGTGATCAGTGTCACCTTGTACTTGGCGTTCGTATTGGGGTTGAGTGCTTTTCTGGCCTACATCGGGCGCAAGAATTTAATTTCACTATCAGAGAGTTACAGCGATAACCTCGCGTCACAACAGAAGATCGCGCGGCGCCTTGAACAACAAGCCTGGCTGCGCAATGGCCAGACCGAACTGGCCGAACAGGTGCTCGGCCAGCTCACCCTGAACATGCTGGGCCGCAATATCCTGCAATTCTTTGCCCAGTACATGGGCTCGGCCGTCGCCGCGCTGTACGTGCGTGAAGAACATGGCGGCCTCAAGCGCGTGGCCACCTATGGTTTCTCCCGCGAGCAGGAGCAGCAGGAACAGTCGATCTACAGCGACGAGGGCATCGTTGGGCAGTCCGCCAACCTGGGTCGCCTGATTCGCCTGGATGACGTTCCGGTGGATTACTTCAAAGTCAGCTCCGGCCTGGGTGAAAGCACTACCCGCAGTGTACTGGTGGTGCCGACCAACAATGACGAACGGGTCAACGGGGTGCTTGAGCTGGGGTTCCTGCGCCCTCTGGAAGAGCGCGACATCGAGCTCCTGGAGCTGATTTCCGGCAATATCGGCACCTCCATCGAAGCCGCCCGCTATCGCCAGCGCTTGCAGGAAGTGCTGGCCGAGACACAGCAGCTCAACGAAGAGCTGCAAGTGCAGCAGGAAGAGCTCAAGACCGCCAACGAAGAGCTGGAAGAACAGTCACGCATCCTCAAGGAATCCCAGGCCCACCTGGAAACCCAGCAGGCGGAGCTGGAGCAGACCAACGAGCAGTTGGCCGAGCAGACCGAAACCCTGGCCGAGCAACGTGACGCCATGGACCGCAAGAACGTTGAACTGAACCAGGCTCAACTTGAGCTTGAAGATCGCGCTGAAGAACTGCAGCGTTCCAGCAAGTACAAGTCCGAATTCCTCGCCAACATGTCCCACGAGCTGCGTACACCGCTGAACAGCTCGCTGATCCTGGCCAAGCTGCTGGCCGAGAACCCCCAGGAAAACCTCAGCGCTGAACAGGTCAAGTTCGCCGAGTCGATTTACTCCGCCGGTAATGACCTGCTCAACCTGATCAACGACATCCTCGACATCTCCAAGGTTGAGGCCGGCAAGCTGGAAATGCGCCCGGAAAACTCCAGCGTGGCACGCTTGGTCGACGGCCTGCGTGGCATGTTCGAGCCGCTGGCGGCCGATCGCAAACTGGGCTTCCAGGTGGAGGTGCAGGAAGGCGCGCCGGGCATGCTGTTCACGGATCGCCAGCGCCTGGAGCAGATCCTCAAGAATCTGCTGTCCAACGCGGTCAAATTCACCGAACAGGGCGAGGTCAGCCTGTCAGTGTCCCGCGCACCGGGGGAGGGCATTGCCTTTGCCGTGCGCGATTCCGGCATTGGCATTGCGCCGGATCAGCAGGAAAGCATCTTCGAAGCCTTCCGTCAGGCGGATGGCACCACCAACCGTCGCTACGGTGGCACCGGCCTGGGCCTGTCGATTTCCCGCGACCTGGCGACCTTGCTGGGAGGCTACATCAGCGTGACCAGCGAGCCGGGCAAGGGCAGCATTTTCACGCTGATCCTGCCGGAACAGTATGTCGAGCGCGAAGAAGACGCTGCCCCCATTGAGCAACCGCGCCAAGTGGTGGTGACGCCTGCGCCGACACCCGTGAAGGTGTCCCCGATGCCAGTGGCCGACGCCAAGCTGATCCCGCGCTTTGCCGACGACCGCGACAAGGCGCCGTTCACCACGCGCTGCATCTTGGTGGTGGAAGACGAGCCCAACTTCGCCCGTATCCTCTTCGACCTGGCCCATGAGCTGGGCTACAACTGCCTGGTGGCCCACGGCGCGGACGAGGGCTACAGCCTGGCCGAGGAATACGTACCCGATGCGATCCTGCTGGACATGCGCCTGCCGGACCATTCCGGGCTGACCGTGCTGCAACGCCTGAAAGAACATGCCAGCACCCGGCATATCCCGGTGCATGTGATTTCCGTGGAAGACCGCGTCGAAGCCGCCATGCACATGGGCGCCATCGGCTATGCGGTCAAGCCAACCACTCGCGAAGAACTCAAGGACGTGTTCGCGCGCCTGGAAGCCAAGCTGACCCAGAAGGTCAAGCGCGTGCTTCTGGTTGAGGACGATGACCTGCAACGCGACAGCATTGCGCGCCTGATCGGCGACGATGACATCGAGATCACCGACGTCGGCTACGCCCAGGCTGCCTTGGACCTGCTGCGCACGAATATCTACGACTGCATGATCATCGACCTCAAGCTGCCAGACATGCTTGGCAACGAGCTGCTCAAGCGCATGGCGACCGAGGACATCTGCTCATTCCCACCCGTGATCGTCTACACCGGGCGCAACCTGACCCGCGATGAAGAGGCTGAGCTGCGCAAGTATTCGCGCTCGATCATCATCAAAGGTGCACGTTCGCCGGAGCGCTTGCTGGATGAAGTGACACTCTTTCTGCACAAAGTCGAATCCCAGCTGTCCCATGACCGCCAGAAGATGCTCAAGACCGCCCGCAGCCGCGACAAGGTCTTTGAGGGGCGTAAAATCCTGCTGGTGGACGACGACGTACGCAACATCTTCGCCCTGACCAGCGCCCTGGAGCACAAAGGCGCCGTGGTGGTGATCGGGCGTAATGGTCGTGAAGCCATCGACAAACTCAATGAAGTCGAGGATATCGACCTGGTACTGATGGACGTGATGATGCCGGAAATGGACGGTTACGAGGCCACCGCCTTGATCCGCCAGGACCCGCGCTGGAAGAAGCTGCCGATCATCGCCGTGACGGCCAAGGCCATGAAGGACGATCAGGAGCGCTGTCTCGCGGCCGGTTCCAATGATTACCTGGCCAAGCCGATTGATCTGGACCGTCTGTTCTCACTGATTCGCGTATGGCTACCGAAGATGGAACGCATTTAAGTGGAGCGAAGTTTCTTGGAAAAAAGCAGCGACATTGAGCTACGCCTGTTGATCGAGGCGATTTACCTCAAGTACAGCTACGACTTCCGCGATTACTCCGGGGCGTCGGTGAAGCGGCGCGTGGCCCATGCCTTGCGCCAGTTCGATTGTGCGACCATTTCCGCCTTGCAGGAGCGTGTGCTGCACGACCCGGCGGCGTTCATGCAGTTGCTGCAGTTCCTGACGATTCCGGTGAGCGAGATGTTCCGTGACCCGTCGCACTTCCTGGCGATCCGCCAGGAAGTGGTGCCGCTGCTCAAGACTTACCCGTCGATCAAGATCTGGATTGCCGGCTGCAGCACGGGCGAGGAGGTGTACTCCATGGCCATCCTGCTGCGTGAGGAGGGTTTGCTGGAGCGTACGATCATCTACGCCACCGACATCAACCCGGCGTCCCTGGACAAGGCCAAGCAGGGCATTTTTTCCCTGGAGAACGTACGCGCCTACACTGCCAACTATCAGCAGGCCGGTGGGCAACGTTCATTTGCCGACTACTACACCGCGGCTTACGATTACGCGATATTCGATAAAACGCTGCGCGAAAATGTCACCTTTGCCGATCACAGCTTGGCGACCGACAGTGTATTCTCAGAAACTCAATTAATTTCATGTCGTAACGTGCTGATTTATTTCAATAAAAAATTGCAGGATCGCGCGTTTGGATTGTTCCATGAGTCGCTGTGCCATCGCGGCTTCCTGGTGCTGGGCAGCAAGGAGACCCTGGATTTCTCCGCCTACGGCAAACAGTTCGAACCCTTGGTCAAACAGGAACGGATCTACCGCAAACTATGAATCAAGCGGCTGCCAGCCCGGCATCGGTCCGGGGCATAGAAGCGATCGTCATCGGCGCCTCCGCCGGTGGCGTGGAGGCGTTGCTGACGATTTTCGCCGAGCTGCCTGCCGATTTCGGCTTGCCGATCATCACAGTGCTGCACTTGCCGGACGAGCGTCGCAGCCAACTGGCTGAAGTGTTCGACCGTCGCGTCGCCATGCCCGTGGTGGAAGCCCGTGATAAGGAAGTGATCAAGCCGGGCACCCTGTATTTTGCCGGCCCTGGCTATCACCTGTCGGTAGAGCATGACCGCAGCCTGTCCTTGAGCCAGGAAGACCGCGTGCACCACTCGCGGCCGGCGATTGATTACCTCTTTGAATCCGCCGCCGATGCCTATGGCACGGGCTTGCTGGCCATTCTGTTGACCGGCGCCAACCATGACGGCGCGCGCGGCTTGGCCCATGTCAAGCAACAAGGTGGAACCACTGTGGTGCAAGAGCCCACAGAAGCACGCGTTGCCGTCATGCCCCGTGCAGCCCTGGCGCTGCATACACCCGACCACATTCTGACGCTGAGCCACATTGGCTCATTGCTGGCTTCCCTGGAATATTCCCCATGTTAAGTACTATCCAGGCCAAACTGCTGATCGTCGACGATCTGCCGGAAAACCTGCTGGCCCTTGAAGCGCTGATCAAGCGCGAGGACCGCCAGGTGTTCAAGGCATTGAGTGCCGACGAGGCCTTGTCCCTGTTGCTGGAGCACGAGTTCGCCATGGCGATTCTCGATGTGCAAATGCCCGGCATGAATGGTTTCGAGCTGGCAGAATTGATGCGCGGTACCGAGAAAACCAAGAACATCCCGATCGTGTTTGTCAGCGCAGCCGGCCGCGAACTCAATTACGCGTTCAAGGGTTACGAGAGCGGCGCCGTGGATTTCCTGCACAAGCCGCTGGATATTCACGCGGTGAAGAGCAAGGTCAACGTGTTCGTCGACCTGTTCCGCCAAAGCAAGGCCATGAAGCAACAGGTCGAGGCCCTGGAGCGCAGCCGTCGCGAGCAGGAACTGCTGCTGACGCGCCTGCAGGCGACCCAGGCCGAGCTGGAACAGGCCGTGCGCATGCGTGACGACTTCATGTCGATCGTCGCCCACGAAGTGCGTACGCCCCTCAACGGCCTGATCCTTGAGACCCAGCTGCGCAAGATGCACCTGGCCCGTGACAATGCCGCCGCGTTCACCCTGGACAAGATGCACGCCATGGTCGACCGCGATGAGCGCCAGATCCAGAGCCTGATCCGCCTGATCGAAGACATGCTCGATGTCTCGCGCATCCGCACCGGCAAGCTTTCAATACGCCCGGCCCACTTCGACCTGACCCAATTGGTGAGCAATCTGGTGGAGAACTTCGCCCCCCAGGTCGCCGCAGCGGATTCGTCCATGACACTGGTTGCCGACGGCCCGGTGGAAGGCAACTGGGATGAGTTCCGTATCGAACAGGTGGTGACCAACCTGCTGACCAACGCCCTGCGCTACGGGGCCAAGAGCCCGGTGGCGGTGCGCGTGTACAGCGAGCATGGCGAGGCGCGGGTAGAGGTGCGCGACCATGGGATCGGCATCAGCGAAGAAAACCAGAAGCGTATTTTCCAACAGTTCGAGCGCGTGTCCGCCAGCCAAGTGGCTGCGGGCCTGGGCCTCGGGCTGTTCATTTCCGAGCAGATCGTTGCAGCCCATGGTGGCACCATCGAGGTCGAGAGCCAGATAGGCGAGGGCGCCTTGTTCCGGGTATGCCTGCCATTGCAGGCCGCGGCATGAATTCAATCGTCACCTCGACGCAACCTCTGCGTGACCCCATGGTCGTACTTGCAGCAACTGACCGGACTAAGGCTTCCCATGAGTGAAGATGCACAAGATGTCGTACTGATCGTCGAGGACGACGAATCCATTATGTTTGTGCTGGGTGAATACCTGGCTGGCCTGGGCTATCGGGTGTTGAAGGCGATCGATGGGGAGCAGGCCTTTGAAATTCTGGCGACCAAGCCGCACCTGGATTTGATGGTGACGGACTACCGTTTGCCGGGCGGGATCTCCGGCGTGCAGATTGCCGAGCCGGCGATCAAGTTGCGACCGGAATTGAAGGTTATTTTCATCAGCGGTTACCCGCAGGAAATCCTCGACTGCAACAGCCCGATCACGCGCAACGCGCCGATCCTGGCCAAGCCGTTTGACCTGGATACGTTGCAAGAGCATATCCAGCGCTTGCTGGCATGAGCAGGGCGGCGTCTGCAACAGGACGCCGCACATTTCGCAGGGTTTAGGCTTTCAACTTCTGCACGTTGGCATTGAGCGTTCCCGCTGTAGTGAAGGTATATTCAGCACCATCAATTGGATGATCGAGATAGTCCTGAAGGCCTTTGTGGTTGCCGTGGCTGATATCATAGACGAAGCCCCCACCGCTTACTTGTTTCAACGGATGGCCGTTTTTTAGCATAGCGCCGTCCAAGGGAACGCCATTGAAGTTATATAGAAATAACTCGCCTTTCTCGGTTTTTTGTAGGTAAACAGTGTGTTTAAAGTTTTTTTCTCCGTGGAGCGACTTAAAGTTAATAAGCCCTGACTCGGAAATTTCTGCGGGATTAAATATTGATTTCGTATTAGCAGGATTTATGCCCATTAATTCAAGGTATGCGGGCGTGTAGTTAGTGCCAGGCACTGTGCTTGCCGACTTTCTAATAGCGTCGAGAACGTTGCTGGAGAGTGCTTGCTCCGCCTCTCCCAATTGCACTGACGCCGTATAACAGACCCCAGATTTTCTACCTGGTTTGGCCATTAGCTTGTCCCAGCTTTTGGTCAGGTCAGCGTGAGAGAGAGGGCGGGAGGCATTGGTAGGCTTGAAGTTTACGAGGGCGGAGCCAAACGCTTCATTTTTAGTTGGATTATAGGCATACCAGTTATCATTTTTAAAAATCGCGGGGCCTTGTACGGTCTCGCTGCCGACCTTAAAAGTACCGACGGATGCGTTATTCAAGTGTTTGCTGGATAACAGTACGCTCCCCACGTCGTCAGCGTTACGTGTGATTGATCTGAAACCGTCGACTACTATATGTGTGCCTTTTTTTGCGAGTCCGACGCCTTTTTTTGCGAGCCCGATGCCTATCTTGCCAAGGTCAATAAGGCCATCGATGGGGTTAAGCGCGCCTACGGCTGCGCGGCCAAGTATTTTCCCAACTCTGATAGCTTTGTCCGCTGCTGAGGCCCCCGTATGTAAAGCCTTTGCGCCCTTTGCAGCCGCGCCAAGACCTATTACAAAACCAAATGCATCGAAAATCAAATCTCCGAAACCATCCTGAATATTACCATTAGAAAAATTTACGATCGCAGACCTTAGCGGAATCAAATCGAAAAAGAACTCTTGAGCCTTTTTGTAAAAAGGTATTTCAGTATCAAAGGTAGTCAACCCTTGCGCCTCATCCCTGTAGCTTTTTATATCAATGTGCTCTTTGAATGCATCGGCTATTAGATGTGTTCTAGAACTGTCAAAACTATATGGAATACTCGTGGGGTGAGGATGCTCAGTGTAAATATAGTCTGCATAGCCCTCAGGTTTTATCTCTACAAGCCTTTTTTCCGGAAATCTTATACCGCCAACCGCCACACCATTCAAATCCAAGCGCTCAATCATGCGGCCTGCTGTCGGATCTATCTCATAGGTTCGGCGCTGTCCATTTCGCACAGTTCTTACTATCAAATTGTTATGCTCGCGAGGAAGGATTTCCGGTGTCAAAGCCGCCTGCGTTTTCTTCCATTTAAGGCTGTCCTCACGCATGATAGTAATGCTGCCAAACTCCAAATCTCGACGGATATTCAAGGGCTGTGTTGCAATCAGGTGCTTTACTTGGGCGGCGGTATTTCTCTCTATTAAATGACTGTATTCTGAAAATTGCTTTGTGAATGGTTCTGCTACATTGGGCAGCTGTTCTAAAGTGGGTAATAGCTCAGTTATATTGACGTTAGTCGAAGATGAAACAAGCGTTCCTTTATACGCGTCTTGCGTAATGAAGTTACCTTGAAGGTCGGTGGCTGCACGTTGCGGGGGCTCTGAATAGAATTCAAATTTACCCTTGAGGTAAAGATCAAGCACCGAATAAGGCCCAGGATAGTCTGGGATATAGGGCTCCAATGTCAGGCACTTTTCTTCAAACTGTTTCTCGGTCATTTCCGGCAGAGCCTTTTTCAGCTCCGCCAATGCGATGTCCTTGGCAGTCGGCATCGGTGTGTTCTGAGCGCCAGAGGCTGTTTTCAACTCACTGATTTGTTCATTGTAAGCATCGCGCACTTTTTTCTTTGATGTCTCATTCATGGGGTAACCCAAACCATTGGCAAGGCCCCAGTACTTGAGCGCACGCTCCTGAGCTTCGTACTCGATAATTTGTTCTTGCGCTGAAATCGGAGCAATTTCAGCGGCGAGCATGACATCGCCATAGCTCATGGATGCCGTCGAGCCGGGCGACTTTGCTTCCAGACGCGCCACCGCAGTAGTAAAGCTGACCCAGCTATGTGAGCCAAGGGTTACTTTTTCTGGGATGTCCTTCACCAAGTACTCAGGCGCCTTGGATGAAAGCAATAAATGCGCGTGAACGCGGGCGTTCTCTGGCGATGTCGCTGCACCGCTGGACAGTAGGTCATCGGCTACACGTGTAAAGATCTGTTGGGCAGATCGGCCGAAAGCATCGCCGTGTTCCAGCTGAGCAACAGGAATGTCGCCCTTGCTACTCATAGGGTATGTCGGATGAAGATTGAAAAAACTCAGCGCTGTCAGTAACCAGTCCTCAGCACTGCATTCGACCTCCAACGCGTCGAATTCAGCTTTGATTGCTTCGCCCAGCGCCTTGCCCTTGGGTGACTGGATCAAGGTATCTATCACGGATCGAGGGTTGCGCAAGTCGGAAGGATCAAACACTCTGCCTTGCATCAAATAGTCCAATACGGACTTGGCGCTGCCAGTGCTGATGTTGCCAATTTCCCCGCGGTTGAGCATAGCTTTCAATTTTTGCTGGTTGATAGTACTGAGCGGTATTGGCCATGCCAGTGCGCCGCCATAATTGCCATAGCGTGTAGGTTGGGGAGCTGGGGACAAGATCGCTGCTTCAAGGTTTCTCAGTTCTGGAAGACTCTTGGGAATGTTCCAGCCCTTTTCTGTGATGTACTCCTTCAAACTAGTCGTGTTGTTTGCGTTTAAAAGCGCTTGCGGATACGTGCTGTCAGGCTCGACCCGGACCCTGGTCGTGTTCAACAGGTCGAGTATCTGATCGCTTGTTTTTGGATCCTTCGTCACCGTCGAGATCAAATCTTTAAGTGAGATCACTACGTTTAGCCGGGTATTATTGTCTGCCAGCGCCGCTTTCTGTTCGCCTAGTTTGTCTTCGCTGCGCGCTTCATCAAGGTACCCGTAGTAGTCACTGGGGCGCTCAACGAACGTGTTGTCACGTATTAACGCTTGCGCGCGCGTCCGAGCCTCATCGTCTGATAAGTTACCCTCTCCGTAGAATCTTCCAATCAGCCACAGCGGTACGCTGCTGCTGTCTTCTGAAAGCGGCGGTTGAAAAGAAAAAGGGGAATTCGATGATGCGACACTGCCAGCTTCCTTGACGAACCTGCCTACATCTGCCCAGCGTGCATTGGAGGGCCCGTATCTCTCTATCCTTCTGTCGGAGGCCGTTCGGCTCTTGAGTTTGAAGGAGATTTCACCTGACTCGGGGCTGATTTTCACAGAGTTCATGTCAGCGTTCTGCTTTACAAGCCAATCTTTAACCCCACGCGACTCCATGGCTCGACCTAACTGAGCCCACCACTGGCCAAACGTCGAATGGTGCGGAACATTCTCGACCATGACCTCGTCATGGCTGCCCTCGAGGCTTTTCAGCAGCGCGTGGCCATACAGTGCAGCCAACGCTTTGTCGCCGGTCTCGCGACTGCTCCCGCTCTCTGGGAGCGGCACTGGCTCAGCGGTGGCTTCACGCCGGTGACGGGTGATCGTTTGAGCCACGGGTGTTTGCAGAGGCGCAGCATTCGCAGGAGTGCGCAGCGCGTAATGTGAACTGCTGATAAGAGTCGTCATTGTGGTCCCTGTTTCTTAATTTCAACGTTAGCTACGGCGTATTCACACATCCGTAGGTAAACATTCGTGTTGAAATAACAAAAAGAGATTCCACATCAAATCAGAGCAATCATGCCTCAATGTTTCAAGGTCGCCCGTGTTTCATCATCACGCCCGTATCATTTCCCGCACCTTCGCCGTCAACAAATCAAAGGTAAATGGCTTGGTGATCAACTGCATACCCGGGTCCAGGAACCCACCCCGCACGGCCGCGTGTTCGGCATAACCCGTAATGAATAGCACCTTGAGGTCAGGGCGGATCTGCCGGCCTATTTCGGCGAGTTGCCGGCCGTTCATGCCAGGCAGGCCGACATCGCTGATCATCAGGTCAATACGCTGATCGGATTCGATGATCGGCACCGCAGTGTTGGCGTCACCGGCCTCGACAAAGCCATAGCCCAACTCTTTGAGCACCGCGCTGACCAACACCCGCACCGCGGGGTCGTCCTCGACGATCAACACCGTTTCTCCCGCGTTGGCGAAAGGCAGCAGCGCCGCGTCAGCCGCCACGTCCGCAACGATTTCCCCGATGAATCGAGGTAGAAACAGGCTGACCGTCGTGCCTTTGCCGACTTCACTGTGGATGGTGACGTGGCCATGGGATTGGCGGGCGAAGCCATAGATCATCGATAGCCCCAGGCCCGTGCCTTGGCCGATCGGTTTGGTGGTGAAGAACGGATCGAATACACGCCCCATCACACTTTCCGGAATACCGCAGCCCGTGTCGCTGACACTCAATTCGACGTAGTCACCGGGTTCCAAGGTGCCATAAGCGGCCGTGAACACGTTGTCGAGGTGGCGGTTGGTGGTTTCCACGGTAAGGCTGCCGCCGTTGGGCATGGCGTCTCGCGCATTGATCACCAGGTTGAGCAGGGCGCTTTCCAATTGATTGGGGTCGGCCTCGGCGGTCCACAGGTGGCCGGTGAGGCGCATGTCCAGGGCGATGCTTTCATTGATGCTGCGTTGCAGCAGCTCACCCATGGACGTGACCAGTTGGTTGATCTCCACAGGTTTGGAATCAAGGGATTGGCGGCGGGAGAACGCCAGCAGCCGGTGGGTGAGGCCGGCGGCACGATTGGCCGAGGTAACGCCGAGGTCGATCAGGCTGTCGAGGTCGTCCAGTTTGCCCCGGGACACGCGCCTTCGCAGCAACTCCAGGCTGCCGATGATGCCGGTCAGCATGTTGTTGAAGTCATGGGCGATGCCGCCGGTCAACTGGCCGACCGCTTCCATCTTCTGCGATTGGCGCAAAGCATCTTCGTTGTGACGCAGTTGGGCAGTGCGTTCTTCGACCTGTTGCTCGAGGGTTTCCAGCGTTCGCTGCAGGCGCAGTTCGCTTTCACTCAGGTCTATCAGGCGGTCCCGTGCTTCGTACTGCCGACGGCGCCCGCGCAGGGCGGTGCTGACCAGGCTGATCAGCGTCACCGGATGGAACGGACGCTCCAGAAACGTCACGTTGCCCAGCAAGCCGCTGAACCGGGATGAACCGTTCTGTTCGCTGCCGCCGTGGTGGGTCATCAGGACAATAGGCAAGTCTGACCAGGCAGGTTGTTGGTGCAAATGCTCCAGCAAGGGCTCGAGGTCAACGCCGCGCAGCGCTTCGGCGGCGATGATCAGTAAACCGCAGCCGTGCTCCAATGCCTCGCACAACGTGCCCAGATCGCTGGCAATGATGCCACTGTAACCGGCCTCATTGAGCATCATCAGCGCAAGCGAGCTGTCACGTCCCAGCGGCGCGAGGATGATCGCGCGCTCGGAGACAGGTGTCACGACCGTCACTAACCCATGTCCTTGAGCAGGGGCGAGCCGGCGCCCATGTAGGTGGGAATGCCGCGCAGGACACCCTGGAAGTTGTTCAACGGCTCGCCGACGGTCATGCCACGGCTGCCGATGCGGTACTCACGAATCGTCGACTCATGGGAGCCGGTACGTTTCTTGATAATCGAGATGGCGCGGCGCACCTCGCCGACTGCCTCGAAGTAACGCAGCAGAATCACCGTATCGGCCAAGTACGTAATATCGACTGGCGCCTGCATGTCTCCGACCAGGCCATGCTGGGCGACGGTCATGAAGGTGGCTGCGCCTCTGCGGTTCAGGTACAGCAACAGCTCGTGCATATGCAGGATCAGTGCGTTCTCTTCCGGCATTGCGGCCTGATAGCCGTTGATGCTGTCGATGACCACGGTCTTGATCCCGCGCTCATCCACACAACGCCGGACGCGGTGGGAGAACTCGCCGGGAGACAGCTCAGCGGCGTCCACTTGCTCGATCAGCAGATTGCCGGTGGCTTGCAAGGCCGCCAGGTCGATGCCCATATTCTTCATGCGCTCGAACAGTAGGCCCAACTCTTCATCGAAGATGAACAGCGCCGCCTTTTCGCCACGGGCCACGGCGGCGGCGGCGAAAATCATCGAGATCAGCGACTTGCCTGTACCGGCCGGGCCGAGGATCAGGCTGCTGGAGCCCGTCTCGATGCCGCCGCCAAGCAGCGAATCGAGCTCGCGGATGCCGCTGGTGAGCGTCTCGCGGTTGTAGCCGCCACGGTGCTCGGCCGCGACCAGGCGCGGGAACACATGCACACCACCTTGCATGATGGTGAAGTCATGGAAGCCGCCACGGTACTTCTGGCCCCGGTACTTCACCACCCGTATCCGGCGACGTTCGGCGCCGTAGCTGGGCGTCAGTTCTTCCAGGCGAATCACCCCGTGGGCCACGCTGTGCACGGTCTTGTCCAAGGATTCGGTGGTCAGGTCATCCAGCAGCAGCACGGTTGCGTCATAACGGACGAAGTAATGTTTGATCGCCAGGATCTGTCGGCGATAACGCAAAGAACTCTGCGCCAGCAGGCGGATTTCGGAGAGGCTGTCGACGACCACGCGGGTCGGCTTGACCCGCTCAACCACCTCGAAGATCTGCCGCGTGGCTTCGCCCAGTTCCAGGTCAGAGGAATACAGCAGGCTTTGCTGATGTTCAGCGTTGAGCAGGCTTTCCGGTGGGGTCAGCTCGAAGATATGGATATTCTCGTCCAAGTCCCAGCCGTGGGACTTGGCACCTTGACGCAGTTCACGTTCGGTCTCGGACAAGGTGATGTACAACGAAGTCTCACCGTTTTTCGCGCCCGCCTGCAGAAAATGCAGGGCGACGGTGGTTTTACCGGTGCCTGGTTCACCTTCCAGCAGGAACAGGTGGCTGCGCGATAGCCCCCCGGAAAGAATGTCATCCAGACCTTCGATGCCGGTGGCGGCCTTTTCACTGAACAGCTCGTTGGATGTAGACAAGGAGTGCCCTCAGGTCACGTTCAAATAGAGGGGCGCGCCGCTCTTGGCGCGCCATATTTACTTGACCGTAGTGACCTTTAGCGGTTCAACGTTTCGTGAAGTTTGTACAACGATAGCTTGGGTTTACAAGTTTTCAGCCTGGACCTACAGACCTTGTTGCAACGCCGGATCATCCGGATTCTGTTGCTCAAGCTGCGCCAGGAGGACCTGGACGTTCTGCAACTGACCGCTTTCCTTCCAGTAATTGATCAGCAACACCCGCGCCTTGCGATTGGCGGGGTGGCGCTGGATGATTTCTTCCAGTTGGCGCTGGGCCGCCTCCAATTCTTCCTGGGCGTGCAGGGTCGTGGCGAGGTCGTAGCGATAGTCCTGATTGTCCGGTTCCAACTCTACGGCCTTGGACAGACCGAGCAGGGCATAGGGCCGCTCGCCGTGGTGCAACAGCCAAATGCCCAACGCGTGCTGCAGGTAGGCCGACTCGGGGTGCGCGGACAACTGACGCGCGAGCAACTGGCGGGACTCATCGGTCTTCCCTTGTTTATCCAGCAGTTCGATCTGCGCGACGACGGCTTGCAGGTTGTCTGGCTGCAGGCGCATCGCCTGTTCCAGGGCATTTTGCGCCTCCGGCAACAGGGCGCTGTGGATGTACAGGCGTGCCAGTTGAATCCAGCCTTCGGCCGTTTCGGGCTGGGCCTTGAGTTTTTTCACGAACTCGTCCAGTACCTGCTGCAACGGACCAAAATAGAGGCCCAAGGTATCTGGCGATAGACCGAGCAGCGCGTTGGCGGCGGCAAACCGTACCTCTTCCTCGGGATCGTCCAGCACCGGGCCGAGCAACAGCGTGCGCTGACCGGTCGGGACCAGTCCGACAATACTGTGAATGGCGGCCTCGCGCACCAGAGGCGACTCGCTGGCCAAGTCTTTGTCTGCCAACTTCAGGGCCTGGGGACTGGGATAGTTAGGCAACTCAGCATGCAACGCAGCGCGGCGCTCGGGGGACAGGTCCGGCCGACCCAGTTGCTGGTACAACACCCGCGCCGCCCCAGGCTCGCCGTTACGCGCCTGTTTCAGGGCCTTGGAGTAACCGTGGGCAATAGCGGGCGCTACAGCCACCGGGGTGGAGCGAGAGAAATACCAGGTGATCAGCACAATCAACAACAGGGCGCACAGGCCGACGAGGGAGTAACGGCGTGACTTTGACATGCAGGCGTCCGAAAGCGTGGGCAGCAAAGCCGTCAGCTTCGGTCAGACCACGGCAGGTGTCAAACCCGCATCAGGTCAGCACGTATTCCACCGGTTCCAAAGGCGGTGGCAGATCGGTTTCACCGAGGGCGGCCAATACTTCGCGCTCCAGAGTGCGCAGGAGGGCATTGCAGGGCAGGTCGTTTTCGTCAAAGCCGAACGGGTCCTCCAGGTCATCACCGATTTCATCGAGGCCGAAAAACGTGTAGCTGACGATGGCAGTGAACACTGGCGTCAACCAACCCAACGGCTCGGCCATGGCGAACGGCAACAGGATGCAGAACAGGTAGATAGTGCGATGCAGCAACAAGGTATAGGGAAAGGGCAGCGGCGTGCTCTTGATCCGCTCGCAGGACGCCTGCACTTGGCTGAGGCTGACCAGGCGCGCCTCCCACTGTGTATAGCGCCATTCGCTGATCACGCCTTGCTCGGCCAATGCGCAAAACCGTGCGCCGACCTGTTGCAGCAGGTTGTCGGGCAGGTTGGGATGATTGGCCTGGAACTGGCTCCACGGCTTTATGGCCTGGGCTTCATCTTCATGGCGCAGCCGTGCGACCAGGCCATGGGCGAAGCCGCACACGCTGCGCAGCAAACCCGCACGCTCGGCCGGATCCCGCAGCACCTGGGTTTCGCGGATCAACGAGCGCACATCGATGATCATCTGCCCCAGTTGCTTGCGGCCCTCCCACCAACGGTCATAGCAGGCGTTGTTGCGAAAGCTCATGAAGATCGACAGTGACAGCCCGAGCAAGGTGAATGGCGTGGCATTGACCTTGGAGAAATACGCCGGGTGCAGGGTTTCCACCAGCACGATCACCGAGGCCAGCAGGGTGACTAACAGGCTGCGCAGGGCGATGCGCTTGGCTATCGAACCCTTGAGGGAAAACAGGATGCCCAGGAGGTTGGGTTTGGGTCGGACTATCATTCAGGGGGCGAGCTTCTGTGTTGGTGCAGCCCATCAGGTTAGAAGCACGCACTGCGCCCGTCCAATCGCTTGGGCTGACTGGCTGATCGGCGGGGTCGATGACTGGCCAAACCAGTCAGGCAGGTTGAGGGCTTTGACCATTGCCGCAGTGACGCTCTGGGGCGACTATTTCGACGATTCGGACCGTTAAAGAGAATAACAATGCAGATTGAAAACAAGATCTTCCTGGTCAGCGGCGGCGCTTCCGGCCTGGGTGCGGCCACCGCTGAAATGCTCGTAGCGGCAGGCGCCAAGGTGATGCTGGTAGACCTCAACGCCGATGCCGTGGCGGCCAAGGCCCAGCAGCTGGGCGAGAATGCCCGTAGCAGCGTGGCGGATATCAGCCAGGAAGCGGCCGCCGAAGCCGCCGTACAGGCCACTGTTGCAGCCTTTGGCGGGTTGCATGGGCTGGTGAACTGCGCCGGCGTAGTGCGTGGCGAGAAAATCCTCGGCAAGAACGGCCCCCATGGCCTGGCCAGCTTCGCCCAAGTGATCAACGTCAACCTGATCGGCAGTTTCAACCTGTTGCGCCTGGCAGCCGCTGCCATTGCCGAAACCGAGGCGAATGCCGACGGCGAACGCGGTGTGATCATCAACACCGCCTCCGTTGCCGCGTTTGACGGTCAGATCGGCCAGGCGGCGTATTCCGCGTCCAAGGGCGCCATCGCCAGCCTCACCCTACCGGCCGCGCGTGAACTGGCGCGTTTTGGCATCCGCGTCATGACCATCGCGCCCGGCATTTTCGAGACGCCAATGATGGCTGGCATGACCCCGGAAGTCCGTGAATCCCTGGCGGCCGGCGTGCCATTCCCGCCACGCCTGGGCAAACCCGCCGAATACGCCGCGCTGGTGCGGCACATCATTGAAAACAGCATGCTCAATGGCGAGGTGATCCGTCTCGACGGTGCCTTGCGCATGGCAGCCAAGTAAGGAGGATTTTCCATGACCGATCCCATCGTTATTGTCAGCGCCGTGCGCACGCCCATGGGTGGCTTCCAGGGTGACCTCAAGGGCCTGACCGCGCCGCAGCTGGGTTCCGCCGCGATTCGTGCGGCCGTCGACAGGGCCGGTATCGCCACCGATGCCGTGGATGAAGTGCTATTCGGCTGCGTCCTGCCCGCAGGCCTCGGCCAGGCACCGGCACGCCAGGCGGCGTTGGGCGCCGGGCTGGACAAGGCCACGCGCTGCACCACCCTCAACAAGATGTGCGGCTCGGGCATGGAAGCCGCGATCCTTGCACATGATTCGCTGCTGGCCGGCAGCGTCGACGTGGTGATTGCCGGTGGCATGGAAAGCATGTCCAACGCGCCGTACCTGCTCGACCGCGCCCGCAATGGCTACCGCATGGGCCACGGCAAGGTACTGGACCACATGTTCCTCGACGGCTTGGAAGATGCCTACGACAAAGGCCGCCTGATGGGCACCTTTGCCGAGGACTGTGCCCTGCACAACGGTTTTACCCGCGAGGCCCAGGATGCGTTTGCCATTGCGTCGCTGACCCGCGCGCAGGAAGCGATCTCCCATGGCAATTTTGCCGCCGAGATCGTTCCGGTGCAGGTCACCGTGGGCAAGGAGCAGAAAACCATCCTGCATGACGAACAGCCGCCCAAGGCCAAGCTGGACAAGATCAGCAGCCTGAAACCGGCGTTCCGTGAAGGCGGCACGGTGACGGCGGCCAACTCCAGCTCGATTTCCGATGGCGCAGCGGCCTTGCTGCTGATGCGTCAGTCCGAGGCGCAGCAACGTGGCCTCAGGCCCTTGGCGGTGATCCGTGGGCATGCGGCATTTGCCGATGAGCCGGGATTGTTCCCGGTGGCGCCGGTGGGCGCTATCCGCAAATTGATGACGAAGACCGGCTGGAACCTGGATGAAGTGGATCTGTTCGAGATCAACGAAGCTTTCGCCGTGGTCAGCCTGGTGACCATGAGCAAGCTGGAAATCCCCCACGCCAAGGTCAATATCCACGGCGGCGCCTGTGCCCTGGGCCATCCGATCGGCGCTTCCGGTGCGCGGATCCTGGTGACGCTGCTTTCGGCCCTGCGCCAGAACGGCCTCAAGCGTGGCGTCGCGGCCATTTGTATCGGCGGTGGTGAAGCCACGGCCATGGCTGTTGAATGCCTGTACTAAGGACTGACCATGCTGCCCAATGACGAACAACTGCAAATCAGCGACGCGGCCCGGCAATTTGCCCAGGAGCGCCTGAAACCCTTTGCCGCCGAATGGGACCGCGAGCATCGCTTTCCCAAGGAAGCCATCGGTGAAATGGCCGAACTGGGCTTCTTCGGCATGCTGGTGCCAGAACAGTGGGGCGGTTGCGACACCGGCTACCTGGCCTACGCCATGGCCCTGGAAGAAATCGCCGCGGGTGATGGCGCCTGCTCCACCATCATGAGCGTGCACAACTCGGTAGGTTGCGTGCCGATCCTCAAGTTCGGCAACGACCAGCAGAAAGAACAATTCCTCAAGCCCCTGGCCAGCGGCGCCATGCTCGGTGCCTTCGCGCTGACCGAGCCCCAGGCCGGCTCCGACGCCAGCAGCCTGAAAACCCGCGCACGCCTGGAAGGGGACCATTACGTGCTCAATGGCTGCAAGCAGTTCATCACCTCTGGGCAAAACGCCGGGGTGGTGATTGTGTTTGCCGTGACCGACCCGACGGCGGGCAAACGCGGGATCAGCGCGTTCATCGTGCCGACCGATTCGCCGGGCTACAGCGTGGCGCGGGTCGAGGACAAACTCGGCCAGCATGCGTCCGACACCTGTCAGATTCTGTTCGAGGAGGTGAAGGTGCCAGTCGCCAACCGTCTTGGGGAAGAGGGCGAAGGCTACAAGATTGCCCTGGCCAACCTTGAGGGCGGCCGTGTGGGTATTGCTTCACAAGCGGTGGGCATGGCCCGTGCCGCCTTTGAAGCCGCCCGCGACTATGCCCGTGAGCGTGAAAGCTTCGGCAAGCCGATCATTGAACATCAGGCCGTGGCCTTCCGCCTGGCGGACATGGCCACGCAAATCGCGGTCGCCCGGCAGATGGTGCATTACGCCGCCGCCCTGCGTGACAGCGGCAAGCCAGCGCTGGTGGAAGCCTCGATGGCGAAGCTGTTCGCCTCGGAAATGGCCGAGAAAGTCTGTTCGGCCGCCTTGCAAACCCTGGGCGGTTACGGTTACCTGAGCGACTTCCCTCTGGAGCGGATCTACCGCGACGTGCGGGTCTGCCAGATTTACGAAGGCACCAGCGATATCCAGCGCATGGTCATCTCACGCAATCTCTAAGGAGCCGATACATGAGTTACGAAACCATTTTGCTCGACGTCCAAGGCCGCGTCGGGCTGATTACCCTCAATCGCCCGCAAGCCTTGAACGCTCTCAACGCGCAATTGGTCAGTGAGTTGAACCAGGCACTGGATGGCCTGGAAGCCAACCCGGAAATCGGTTGCATTGTGCTGACGGGCTCCAAGAAAGCCTTCGCCGCCGGTGCCGACATCAAGGAAATGGCCGAGCTGACCTACCCGCAGATCTACCTTGACGACCTGTTCAGCGACAGCGATCGTGTGGCCAACCGCCGCAAGCCGATCATTGCCGCCGTCAACGGGTTTGCCCTGGGTGGCGGTTGCGAACTGGCCTTGATGTGCGACTTTATCCTGGCAGGCGACGGCGCCAAGTTCGGCCAGCCGGAAATCAACCTCGGCGTACTGCCGGGCATGGGCGGCACCCAGCGCCTGACCCGTGCCGTGGGCAAAGCCAAGGCCATGGAAATGTGCCTGACCGGGCGTTTTATCGACGCGGTAGAAGCCGAGCGCTGCGGGATCGTCGCGCGTATTGTCCCGGCTGATGAGCTGTTGGAAGAGGCGCTGAAAGTCGCCACTCTGATTGCTGGCAAGTCAGTGCCTATCAGCATGATGGTCAAGGAAAGCGTGAACCGTGCGTTTGAAGTGAGCCTGTCGGAAGGCGTGCGCTTTGAGCGCCGGGTGTTCCATGCAGCGTTCGCGACGCAGGATCAGAAGGAAGGCATGGCGGCGTTCGTGGCCAAGCGTGCACCCGAGTTCAAAGATCAATAATGCGATCGTCCAAACACTGAGCATCAAATGTGGGAGCTGGCTTGCCTGCGATAGCATCACCTCGGTCTGACAGATAAACCGGGGTGCCTGTATCGCAGCATAGGTACCTACACAACTTTCAGAAGCTGAAAAAATCCCCTGTAGTGAGCGGGACAAGCCCGCTCACTACAGGATGCTTCTGCGCCGTCAAAAGATGTGTAGATACCTGTGTGCATCGCAGGCAAGCCAGCTCCCACAAAAGCCAGCTTCTACATGGGGTAAGTGTGGCGGCTAGAGTTGGTAATTCTTCAGTTCCCTGGCAATCACCATCCGCTGAATCTCGCTGGTCCCCTCGTAAATCTGCGTGATCCGCGCATCCCGGTAGTAACGCTCCACCGGGTAATCCTCCAGATACCCATACCCGCCATGAATCTGCATTGCTGACGAGCAGACCTTCTCCGCCATTTCCGAGGCAAACAGCTTCGCCTGGGAGGCTTCCGACAGGCACGGTTTGCCGGCACTGCGCAGTCGTGCAGCATGCAAGATCAACAAGCGTGCGGCATTCAGCTGGGTTTGCATGTCGGCCAGCAGATTGGCCACGCTCTGGTGCTCGATGATCGCCTTATTGAATTGCACGCGGTGACGGGCGTAGGCCAACGCCGCCTCAAACGCCGCACGAGCGATGCCCAGCGCCTGGGCGGCAATGCCGATGCGTCCGCCTTCCAGGTTGGAGAGGGCAATCGCCAGGCCTTTTCCGCGCTCACCCAGCAGGTTGGCCTCGGGCACTGTGCATTGGTTGAGGGTGACGGCGCAGGTGTCGGAGGCGCGAATGCCCATTTTGTGTTCGGTGCGGTCCACCACGAATCCCGGTGTTGCGGTGGGCACCAGGAACGCCGAGATGCCTTTTTTGCCCAGTTCCGGGTCGGTCACGGCAAATACGATCGCCAGTTTGGCGCGCTTGCCGTTGCTGACGAATTGCTTGGCGCCAGTGATCACCCACTGACCATCACGCAATTCGGCGCGGGTGCGCAAATTGTGAGCTTCGGAGCCGGCCTGGGGCTCGGTCAGGCAGAAGCAGCCAATGGCCTGGCCGCTGGCGAGGTCCGCCAGCCAAGTCTGCTTCTGTGCCTCTGTGCCGTAGTTGAGGATCGGCCCGCAACCCACTGAATTATGGATACTCATCAACGCGCCTGTGGCGCCGTCACCGGCAGAAATCTCTTCCACAGCGAGGGCGTAGGCGACGTAATCGACATAGGTGCCACCCCATTCTTCAGGCACCACCATGCCCAGCAGACCCAGTTCGCCCATCTTGGCGACCAGGGCGTCGTCGATCCAGCCGGCTTTCTCCCAGGCTTGGGCGTAGGGCGCAATTTCGCCACGGGCAAAGTCGCGTGCCATGTCGCGGATCATTACTTGTTCTTCTGTATATTCAATGTCTTGCATGGCTTAGTTCGCAACCTGCTCGAAGTGTTGAAAGAAGCTTTCTACATGGCTTAGGGACAGCCCATGCAGGGCGGGTGGGTTCCAGCGCGGGGCCTTGTCCTTGTCGATGATCAGCGCGCGCACGCCCTCAATGAGATCGCCACGTTCGAACCATTGGCGGTCCAAGTGCAGCTCCATCGCAAAACACTGCTCCAAAGGCAGCCGGCGGCCGCGACGTAGCATTTCAAGGGTAACGGCCATGGCCAGGGGGGAGCGGGTCTGCATCAGGTTGGCGGTGGTCAGCGCCCATTCGTGGCTGTCAGCCACGGTGACCTGTTGCAGTTGCTCGACAATGCTCGGCACATCCGGCAGCGCGAAGAAGTGGTCGATGGCGGGGCGCAAGGCGGCCAGTGGCGCATCGGGCAGTTGTTGCACGGCCAGCTTGGCGAGCACGCCTTGCAGATCCTTGAGCGGCGAGTCGTGCCATTGCAGGCGATCAAGCTTCTGGTCCAGGTCGGCCAGCTTGTTGCTTTCAAGGTACCAATCCGCCAGCCCGCAGTAGAGCGCGTCGGCTGCGCGGATCTGCACCCCGGTGACGCCCAGGTAAATCCCCAGCTCACCCGGAATACGCGGCAGGAAGTAGCTGCCGCCCACGTCTGGGAAATAGCCGATGGCCACTTCCGGCATCGCCAGGCGGCTGCGCTCGGTGACCACGCGCAAGTCGGCGCCTTGCACCAGGCCCATGCCACCGCCCAAGACAAACCCATCCATGAGTGCCAGTACCGGTTTGCGGTAATGGTGGATGGCCAGGTCCAGTGCGTACTCCTCGACGAAGAAGTCCTGGTGCAGGCTGTCGCCGTTCTTGAAGCTGTCATACAGCGAACGGATATCACCACCGGCACAAAAGGCTTTTTCACCCGCGCCGCGCAGGACCACCGCGTACACCTGCGGGTCGTCCGCCCACGCCTGCAACTGCAACGCCAGGCTGCGCACCATGTTCAGGGTAATGGCGTTCAAGCCGGCGGGGCGATTAAGGGTGAGGTGGCCGATATGGTTACGGACCTCGGCGAGGACTTCGTCCTGAAGTGTTTCTGCGTGGCTTGCCTCGGATGAAACCTGAGCAGTCATCGATAACTCCCTGCTTTTATTGTTCTTTATCAAGATGTTCGCGGACGAACCATCTCGCGATCGTACCAGTGCAAATTTGCCCAGTACAACCATGAATCATGCAGGTCGTTTTTGCATTTATGCAGGGAGTGGACGATGGCTTCAAGGCACCCGGCTGGCCAGTACTTCACCGATGCTGCGGCGGCGCGCGTGGGTTTCTGCGGCGTGGATCAATTGTTCCAGCTCCGTAGGCTCCACGTCGTAGAATTGCTCCATTTCAGCCAGCGCGAGCTTCAAGTCGGCGGCAGTGATCGCAGGGTCTCGTCCGGCCTGCGGACGATTGAGAATAGCCGGCGGGAATTCGGCAGCGCCTTTGGGATAACGCGTGCGCGTCGCGTTGTTGTAAGCCAGTGCGCAGGCCAGCAAGGCGCTGGCGCCGAGCAACACGGCGCCCAATTCATACCAACCCAGAGCGGCGGAGGCAGGGTCGGCCAAAACCAGCGTCATGGCCAATCCACCGGCCGGGGGGTGCAGGCAACGCAGCCAGCACATCAGCACCACCGTCATGCCCGCTGCCAGGCAGGCGCCGCCCAGGGAGGGACCCAAGACACGAGCTACCAGCAGCGCAACCACACCCGCACACAGATAGCTGCCGATGATCGACCAAGGTTGCGCCAATGCACCGGACGACACGGCGAACAACAGCACCGCCGAAGCGCCGAGGGGGCCGAGCAGGTGCAACGCCACCTCCATGCCAAATACTTGGGAACACAACCAGACACTGAGCAGGGTGCCCAAGGCCATGCCGATGGCGGCGCGGCTCCATTCAGTGGGGCGGGTATTAATAGCAGCGGGGAACCAGCGAGCGAGCATTGAAAGGGGATCCATAAACAGCGGGCAAAAAAAAGGCTTGTCTGGTTGCCCGGAAAAGCCCTTTGAAAGTTCCAACATTTGGGGGAAGGAACTCATGCAGTGTGCCGACCTAGGAAGGATGGCGCCAATGCATATTGATGCAGGTTGAGTGCAAAAATAATGAATTGAATGCCGGTACTGCCGGTGCAGTGGTCAAGGTTGCGGCGCTTTGGCCAAGTGCAGCAGTACGTAAGGGTTGCGGTCAAACTCACCGACCAGGGTCGGGGTAAGGGTGCGAAAGCGCGGGGCCTGCAAGCCTTCGTAATCCGCTTGACTCATCACCAACCAGGCTGGCCCCTGGATTGGCTTCAGCTCGGCTTCCAGCTGCGTAAACAACGGCACTTGGTCGCAGTCGAGGTTGACCATGTATTTGATCGCCTTGGCGTCTTTGCCCAGGCCGTGCAACACCACGGGTGCCTTTTGCTGCATGACGTGCTCATGCACTTGCAAGGTAAAGGTACGGGTGTCATAGACACTGCGTTCCAGCGGTTCGACCACCAGGATATAAGTGGCCCATACCGCCAGTACGGCTGCAAAAGCCGGTCCGACCGTGCGCAATTGAGTTTTGAGCAGCGCCAGCAACGCCACTAGCTGCAGCCCGCCAAGCACACCGAACACCCAGCCCAAATGGCTCAATTGTTCCGGGTAGCGCGGCCGCGCGAAGAGCAGCCCGGCTATCAACAGCGTCGGCAACAAGGTCCAGATACCGAGCATCAACCCACGCAAACTGGCAAACAGCCGCCCATGTGCCACCTGGAATGGATACGCGGCAATTATCGCCGCCATGGGCAGCATTGGCAGTACATACCGCGCTTTTTTTGCCTGGGGAATCGACAAGCCCAGCATCACCAGCAGACCTGCGGCGGCGCAGTACCACACCAACTGCAATGCCGGTCCCGGCGCCCGGCGCCCACTGATCACCATCGCCAACAGCACCAGCACAGCCATCGGATACGCCAGGGCATAGTTGCCCAGGGAGCTAGTGAAGTAATACAGCACGCCGCTGGAGCCTTCGCTGCCATCCATGCGCCCGAGGAACTGCATGCGGATCACGTCCTGCATGAAACGCTCGCCGCCGCTCAGTTTAGCCATCAGCAATAACAAGCCGACGCACGCCACCAGCAATGCCAACGCAATCAAACCAAAGCTGAACAGTTGCCGCCATTGGCGGTTGATCAGGTAATAGCTGCACAGCACGCCAGTGGGAATGACCAGCCCGATCGGCCCACGTACCGCAAAGCCGAGAATCAGCAGCAGGTACAACCAATGCAGGCGTTTACCTGCACCGAAGTGGTCGTGTGCATACCCCAGGTAGAACACCGCCAGGGCGATCGCCGCCAACATCTGGTCGAGAGAGACCGCACGGGTTTCGCTGATAAAACTGCTGCTTAGCAACAGCATTGCGATGCTCAATAGACCCCAGCGCTGGGAGTAGGGCGCCGTCAGGCGATACACCAGGGTGACGATCGACGCCGAAGCAACGGCCGTAGGCAGCCAGGCAGTAAAGCGGGTGACCTCGCCAAACGGCAACGACACCAGCCACGTCATCAACGTCGACGTGGCCAAGTAATCCGCATAAGGCTGGCCGTAGGTGGTCGGGAAGAAACCAGGCCCATGGCGCAACATTTCCTGGGCAAACAGCACGAAGCGGGAGTCGAAGCCGATGATTGCCTGGTGCCAACTGCCGGCTATGAATAGCAACAACGCCAGCAATCCCAAACCGAGGGATTGGCGGCGGACCGTTGGATTTAACAGGGACGGTTGAGCTTTGTTCACGTATCAGGCTTCCACAACCTGCGGCAACCATTGTTGCTGCGGAATCGGCAACTGGCAGGAGTCGCCACGGCCGATGGGGTAGTACTGGAAGCCTTTGCGCGCCAGGCGCTCGCCGTCGTAGAGGTTGCGGCCGTCGAAGATCACCGGGGTTTTCAGGCGTTGGTGGATCAAGTCGAAGTCCGGCGCCTTGAACTGCTGCCATTCGGTGCAGACAATCAGCGCATCGGCGCCGCCGAGGGTGGATTCCGGGGTGCCCATCAGCATCAACCGTGGATCATCGCCGTAGATGCGTTGGGTTTCCTGCATGGCTTCGGGGTCGAACGCACGCACGTTGGCGCCGGCGGCCCACAAGGCTTCCATCAGCACACGGCTGGGCGCATCACGCATGTCATCGGTGTTCGGCTTGAACGCCAGGCCCCACAGGGCAAAGGTTTTGCCGCGCAGGTTGCCCTTGAAGAACGCATTGATGCGTTCGAACAGCTTGCTCTTCTGGCGCTGATTGATGGCCTCCACCGCTTCCAACAGGTCGCTGGAGCAGTTGGCCTGCTTGGCGCTGTGGATCAGGGCACGCATGTCCTTGGGGAAGCACGAACCGCCATAACCGCAGCCGGGGTAGATGAAGTGGTAACCGATGCGTGAGTCGGCGCCGATACCAAGGCGTACGGCTTCGATGTCCGCGCCCAGGTGCTCGGCCAACTCGGCGATCTGGTTGATGAAGCTGATCTTGGTCGCCAACATGCAGTTGGCGGCGTATTTGGTCAGCTCGGCGCTGCGCAGGTCCATGAAGATGATGCGGTCATGGTTGCGGTTGAACGGGGCGTACAGGTCGCGCATGACCTCGCGTACTTCTTCACGCTCGCAGCCGATGATGATGCGGTCGGGGCGGCGGCAGTCGGCCACGGCTGAACCTTCCTTGAGGAATTCCGGGTTGGAGACGATATCGAACTCCAGATGCCGGCCAGCCAGGTGAAGGGCTTTTTCGATATGCGCGCGCAGGGTATCGCCAGTGCCGACGGGCACAGTGGATTTTTCCACCAGGATCACCGGCTCCTTGCGATGACGAGCGACCGCATCGCCCACCGATAGCACGTACTTCAGGTCAGCCGAGCCGTCTTCATCCGAAGGCGTGCCCACGGCGATAAACAGCACTTCGCCGTGTTCGACCGCGAGTTTCTCGTCATGGGTAAAGTGCAGTCGCCCGCTTTCCAGGTTTTCCTTGACCATCGCTGCCAGCCCCGGCTCGAAGATCGTCACATGGCCTTTCTGCAAAGACTCGACCTTGTTTTTGTCAACGTCCATGCAGATGACATCGTGACCGACTTCGGCCAATACGGTGGCCTGCACCAGACCGACGTAACCACTACCAAATACACTGATTTTCATGGGGCATTCCTGGGACTTGTAGCGCTAGCACGACGAGAGTTGATAACCAGCACACCGAGGATGACAAGCGCCACCCCCAGGGTTTTTGAAACGGAAAAATGTTCGTTGAACACCGGCAGGCTGGCCGCCAGCAGGTACACCAAGGCGTAGCTGATGCTCAACAGCGAGTAGGCGCGGCCCAGCGGCAGGTGCTTGAGCGCGCCCAACCAGCAGAGCATCGACAGCGCGTAGGCCAGGATCGCCAGGCTTACCACGCCGAGAGCGCCAAGATTGATCTGTGCACTGAGCCAATCGCTGGGCAGCGGCAAGCGCGTCATGCTCCAGCGCATGCCCAGTTGGGCGGCACTGACCAGGCCGACACTGCCCAGGGCCAAGGCAAACCCTTGAACCCGGCTCATACGTGGCGCCCCAACAACACGACACCACCGATTACCAGCGCCACGCCCAGCCAATGACGGCTGTCGATGGGCTCATGAAAGACAAACCGCGCCACCAGCGTGACCAGCACGAAGTTCAGGCTGAGCATGGGGTAGGCAATGCCCACTTCCAGGCGCTGCAACACCAGCAGCCACACCAGCAGGCCGAGGCCCAGGCACATCAGCGCCGACCACAACCACGGCGAACGCAATTTCAGCGCCCAGCCTTCGGGCAGGTCGCGCCAACTTTCCACGGCGAATTTCTGCGAAACCTGGCCCATGCAGGTCAGCAAGCAGGCAGCCAATAGCAGCAGCAGGGTGATCAAGGCGTCACCTGCGGGAAGATCAAAATCACGATATTGCCTTGCTCATAGCGCTGGCCGTCGCTGGGCAACAAAGCGATTTCGGCTCGCTCATCGTCACCTTTGACGCGCATCACCACACCGACCGTGCCTTTTTTACGCGCATCGCTCATCCACTGCTGAACCTGAGGCATATCCACCTTGTGATGCCCGGCATCCGGGTAGGCGAGGCCGTATTTGACTTCACCGACGGTGTTGTAGAGCGTCACGTCCGGCCGCGCCAGGCGCCACGACAAGGCCGATGCGGCGCCGAGGTCATTGCTCAACAGTGCAGTGGCCGGTTGCAGTTCCTGCAGGTGATCGATGATGAATTGGTCGGGGGTCTTGTTGTAGACCACTGAGTGCGGCAGCCCGGCTGGCAACAGGGCGACCATCAGCCAGCTGCCAAGCACTGGCATCGCCCACAAGCGAAGCGGCTGTGCGGCCTGCAGCAGGTTGACCAGTATCCAGCCGAACAGGAATGTGAACACCAGTACCAGGCTGAGTGTTTCCTGACCGTGTTCATACACCGGCTTTTTCAGTTGGAACCAGCTCAGCGCCAGCAGCATCACCACGCCGATGATCAGGTTCAGCCAGCCGTTGATACGCAATGCGCGGTAACGACCCTGGGCCAGCTTGTCGGCCAGGGTGCTGCCCATCAGCAACGCCAACGGCAGCAGGCACGGCATGATATAGGAGGGCAACTTGCCCTTGGCCAGGCTGAAGAACGCCAGGGGCATCAGCAACCACAGCAATACAAAGCCGGTTTGTGCGCTGCGTTTGTCCTGCCAGGCCTGTTTGAGCGTGGACGGCAACAACGCCACCCACGGCAGGCAGAACGCAACCAGCAACGGCAGGTAATACCAGAACGGCTCGGCGTGCTGGGCATCGTCGCCGGCAAAGCGCTGGATATGTTCGTGCCAGAAGAAGAAGTTCCAGTAGTCGGGCTCTTGCAGGTGCACGGCCAGCGCCCACGGCAGGCTGATGACAATCGCCACCACCACCGCCACCAGGCCGTAACCCAGTAATTCACGGAATCGCTTTTGCCAGATCGCATAGGGCAGGGCGATCAACACGGGGAGTAACCAGGCGAGGAAACCCTTGGTCATGAAGCCCATGCCACAGGCAAACCCCAGCAGCGCCCAAGCACCGAGCCGCCCATTACGGGTGGTGCTGTCGAAGCAAAACCACAAGGCCACGCCGGTCAGATTCACCCAGAAGGTGAACTGCGGATCGAGGTTGGCATAACCGCCCAGGGCCGCCACGCTGACAAAACTCATGTACAGCACGGTGCTGATCAGGCTCTTCTGCGGGTCATTCCACAACCGACGCGACACCAGGTACACCAACAGGATGCTCAATCCGGTGCTCAACGCCGACGCAAAGCGCACGCCGAACAGGTTCTGCCCGAAGATCGCCTGGCCCAGCGCGATCATCCAATAGCCCGCCGCCGGTTTCTCGAAATAGCGGATGCCCATGAAGTGCGGCGACGCCCATTTGCCGGTCAGCAGCATTTCCTGGCTGATTTGCGCATAACGGGTTTCATCCGGAATCCACAGGCCATGGGTAGCCAGCGGCAGCAGGTAAAACACGCCAAATGCCAACAGGAGCAGGGGCAGGGCCCAACGGCGGATCATACCTGTTGCACTCCGAGCCAACCCTCACGGCCGGGCAAGACGCCGCGCACCAGTTGTTGCTGGGGCAGGGTAGTCAGGTCCGTCGGCAACAAGTCACCCAGCGGTTTGAAGTCGATGCCGCGCTGCCCTGCCTGGGCGAGCAACTGGCGGAAATCATTGGCCATCAGAATCCCTTCTACTTCTGCGTGGATCGTATAGACGTTGAGCTTCGACGCGGCAAAGCGGTCGAGGATGAACGTATTGAAGTCTTTGGCAGCCACCACCGGCCCGACGACTTCGTCGAAGGTCGGCAGGTCCACCGGAATTTGTGGGGTGCCCGCGCTGCCATCGGCCAAGGTTGGACGAAACAGGCTGGTGCCCCGGCAATCACTGTTGTAACGGAAATTGAAGCCTTGCTTGGCTTGCACCACGCGCTCGTCGGCACGCCAACCGGCGGCGGCGGAACAGTCGATGCGCTCGCCGAGAATGTCGTTCAAGGTGTCGACGCCACGGCGGATCTGTTCGACCAGCTGTGCTTCGCTCCAACGCCCGGTGTTGGCCTGCCAGCCGTGGTGGTCCCACGCGTGCAGGCCCACCTCATGCCCGGCGGCCTTGGCCTGGCGCATCAAATGCCCCAGGTCACGGCCGATCGGCTTGCCCGGCCAGGCGGTGCCGGCCAGCAAGATGTCCAGGCCATACAGCCCGACGGCGTTGGAACGCAGCATCTTCCACAGGAACTGCGGGCGGATGAGGCGCCATAAGTGGCGCCCCATGTTGTCCGGCCCGACACTGAAGAAGAACGTCGCTTTAACCGAGGCTTCATCCAGGGATTCGAGCAACCGTGGCACACCTTCACGGGTGCCGCGGTAGGTGTCGACGTCGATTCGCAAGCCAGCCTGCATTACTTTTTGTCCGCTATTTCGAGCATGGCTTCACGCAGGAAGAAATCCAGCGTGTTGCCGATGGTTTCGCTCATTTCAACGGTCGGCTCCCAGTTCAGCAGGCGCTTGGCGTTTTCGATGCTTGGCTTGCGGTGGGCCACATCCTGGTAACCGGTGCCGTAGAACGCCTTGCTTTCTACATCACGGAAACCAGCGAACGGCGGGAAGTTGCCACGCAGCGGGTGCGCTTCGAACTGACGCAGCAGCTCTTCGCCCAACTGACGGATGCTGGCTTCGTTTTCCGGGTTGCCAATGTTGATGATCTGGCCGTTGCACGCGTCGTTGTCGTTATCAATGATGCGCGCCAGGGCCTCGATACCGTCGGCGATGTCGGTGAAGCAACGCTTCTGCTCGCCACCGTCGAACAGGCGGATCGGCGTGCCTTCCACCAGGTTCAGGATCAGTTGGGTGATGGCGCGGGAACTGCCGATACGTGCCGAGTCCAGGCGGTCGAGGCGCGGGCCCATCCAGTTGAACGGACGGAACAGGGTGAAGTTCAGGCCCTTGGCGCCATAGGCCCAGATCACGCGGTCCAGCAGTTGCTTGGAAACCGAGTAGATCCAGCGCTGCTTGTTGACCGGGCCGACCACCAGGTTGGAGGTGTCTTCGTCGAAGTACTGGTCCTGGCACATGCCATAGACTTCGGAGGTCGACGGGAAGATCACGCGCTTGTTGTACTTGACGCAGTAGCGCACCAGCTTGAGGTTTTCTTCGAAGTCCAGCTCGAACACGCGCAGCGGGTTGCGGGTGTATTCGATCGGCGTGGCGATGGCCACCAGCGGCAAGACCACGTCGCATTTCTTGATGTGGTACTCGATCCACTCGGTGTGGATGCTGATGTCGCCTTCCACGTAATGGAAGTTCGGGTGACTGCGCAGGCGCTCGATGGCATCGGAGCCGATGTCCAGGCCATAGACTTCGTAGCGGTCGTCACGCAGCAGGCGCTCGGACAGGTGGTTACCGATAAAACCGTTCACACCCAGGATCAGCACGCGTGTACGGCGTGGCGTGCGGCCGGACTCGGCGCCGCGCAGCACGGAACCGTCGACCAGGCCCAATTCGTTGGCCAGGGAAGGACCGGCCAGATACAGACCGTTGTCGTTGCGCTGGCCGAACTTGACCACCAGGGAGTCTTCACCGCAGGCAATGCGCAGCGGGTTGACGCTGATCACACGGCCCGGCGCCAGGCCTTCGTTGCCCTTGACCACTTCGGCTTGCCACACGATCAGCTTGTGCTCGCCCACGGCGCAGAAGGCACCCGGGTACGGCTGGGTGACGGCGCGGACCAGGTTGAACAGTTCTTCAGCCGGTTTTTTCCATTCCAGCTTGCCATCGGCAGCGGTGCGGCGACCGAAGTAAGTGGCCTGGCTTTCGTCCTGGGCGGTTTCAGCCAGCTTGCCTTGGGCCAGTTGCGGCAGGGCGTCGCGCAGCAGGTTGCTGGCGGCGTCGCGCAGTTTGGCGTGCAGGGTCAGGCCGGTGTCGTTGCGCTCGATGATGACTTTCTGCTGGGCCAGGATCGCGCCGGCATCGGCACGCTTGACCATGCGGTGCAGGGTCACGCCGGTTTCGGTTTCGCCGTTGACCAGTACCCAGTTGGCCGGGGCGCGGCCACGGTATTTCGGCAGCAGCGAGCCATGCAGGTTGAACGCGCCTTTGCGCGCAGTGGCCAACAGGGGCTCGCTCAGCAGGTTGCGGTAGTAGAACGAGAAAATGTAGTCAGGGTTCAGCTTGGCGATGCGCTCGATCCACAGCGGGTGGTTGGCGTCTTCCGGCGCGTGCACGGGGATGCCGTTACGTGCGCACAGTTGGGCAACGGAACCATAGAAATTGTTTTCCTTCGGGTCGTCGGCATGGGTGAACACAGCAGCAATTTCGTAACCGGTGTTGAGCAGCGCTTCAATGCCTGCACAACCAATGTCGTGGTACGCGAATACAACAGCTTTTGAACTCATGATTGGACCTGATCAGCAGAAGAAGTAGAGGTATGGGAAGACACCAGGCCGTCGACGACGACCACGGGAGCCGGTGCTGCCGGTTGGTTGCGCAGCACTTTTTCGATAAAGAAGCGTGGGCGGGCACGCACGTCGCTGTACATGCGGCCCAGGTATTCACCCAACAGGCCCATGCCGATGAACTGGCCACCGGTGAACACGAACAGCACCGCGAACAGCACGAACAAGCCGTCGCCGGCCCAGTCGGCACCAAAGGCCAGGCGCATGACGATCAACGCCAGGGCAAACAGAATGCCCAACGCCGCCAGGCTAAAGCCGACGATGGAGAGCAGGCGCAGCGGGGTGGTGGTCATGCAGGTCAGCAAGTCGAACATCAGGCTGATCAGACGCATGGCGCTGTATTTGGATTCGCCGTGTTCACGCTCGGCGTGGTGCACCAGGATCTCGGTGGTGTGGCGGGCAAAGCCGTTGGCCAGGATCGGGATAAAGGTGCTGCGCTCGCGGCAGGCCAGCATCGCATCGACGATGGTGCGGCGGTAGGCGCGCAGCATGCAGCCATAATCGGTCATGGCCACGCCGGTGGAGCGCTGCACGGCCAGGTTGATCAAGCGCGAAGGCCAGCGGCGGAAGGCCGAGTCCTGGCGATTGTTGCGCACAGTGGCTACCACGTCGTAGCCGAGGGCGGCTTGTTCGACCAGGCGCGGGATTTCTTCGGGCGGGTTCTGCAGGTCGGCGTCAAGGGTGATCACCACTTCGCCCCGGCACTGCTCGAAACCGGCCATGATCGCCGCATGCTGGCCATAGTTGCGGTTGAGGATCACCGCGACCACGTTGCTGCCGTCTTCAGCGGCGGCGTCTTCCAGCAGTTGGGCCGAATTGTCGCGACTACCGTCATCCACCAGGATGATTTCGTATTCGTAGGCCAGTTGCTTGCAGGCTGCCGTGGTGCGGCGCAGCAATTCAGGCAGGCTCTCTTGTTCGTTGTAGACCGGGATAACGATCGACACGCAATGAATAGGGTAGGGTTTCAAAGATTCATGACCTCGGGGTTAGAGCAACTTGGCGCGTGGCAACAGCAGCAATCATTGGGCGAAAGTCCAGGCCGCAGGTTAATAAACGGCGCTAAAGATGAAGCGTAATCAAGAGGTTAGACGATATAGCGCGGTTTGCTATGAAGTGCTGTCTTTAAGATTAAGCGTAAAAATGTGGAACAGATATGAAAGGCAGATGAAAAACTCGTTTATTTGACAGGTAGACAGCTAGGGTTCAGCTAAGCAACTAACGGCGCGTCGGCTTAAGTTAGTAAGCGAAATAGGAACTGTTTGTAGGGCAATTGGTTCAACTTGAGCGCCGACGTTCCACCCTCGAATTTTAGTGAAGAATCTTCTCTGCAAGGCGCCCCAAGTGCCGGTAAAGTAAGCCGTCTCTTGCCAGGGTGATCGGATGAATAGCGTGCAGCTTTTACGTGGCCAGTTGCGGCCAGTGTTGATGGGTTTGTTGTTGAGCGTGGCGTGTATCACCACCGTACAAGCCGACGACGGGGTCGCGCTCACGAGCATCGACCAGGTGCCGGATGGGGTGGAGGTGCGTGGCAAGCAGATCGCTGCCTATATTTGGGACGACAAGCAAGGCAAGAACCTGCTGGTGCTCGCCGAGCAGGTCAGCGAGCGTGACGACGACGGCACTCAGTCGGCTTTTGTGTACGCGGCCCAGTATTTGATCGATGGCAACCGCCCCAAACGCGTGTGGATGCTCTACGACGATGTACAGCACTGCGAATTCGACGCCTCGTTGCGCTTCGACCGCGCTGCGACCAAGGTCACCGACCTGACCGGCGACGGCATCACCCAGGCCACCGTGGGCTATTCGCGTACCTGCACCAGTGATGTCAGCCCCAATGAATTCAAGCTGATCATGCATGTCGGCAAGTCGCAGAAGTACCGTTTGCGCGGTGTCGACCGGGTCGGTGCGGCCTGGTGGGACGAGGAGGCCGGCGCCTTGCGCGGCATGCCGTTGCCCAAGGATTGCAGCGTGGCCGGGCAGCAGGCGCTGGTGAGCCAGTACAAGGAGCAGGGCACCGAGCTGCCGTTGCCCGGTTGCTACGGCGACGAGAAGGACTTTGCCAAGGCCCCCGAGGCCTACCTGGCGTTCATGCGCCAGCACTGGTTCGCGCTGATGCAGAAGCAAGACAGCGACTGGAGCCAGGCCCAGGTCCAGCCGCAGGACTCTACCGAAGATGACGACACGTCCCCGTGATTTTGTGCCAAGGCCGGTCCTGGGTTAGACTCGGCCTTCGCCAATTCACTAAATACCTCGATTAAACAAAGGCTTGCTCGGGGTATTTAAGCCAAAGGCTGACGTATCTTGATTGAGTCTATCCGCAACCCGCTGACCCTTTACCTCACTCGTCTGGCGCCCTCCAGCCAATTGACCATGCGCTACGTGCTGCAAGATGCGGCCGACCGGCTGGGCTTCGAGGACATCAACCTTGAAGACATCGACTGGCACCTGCTGCAACCCGAACACGTGATCGCCCTGGTTGCCGCCTTGCGTGAGGATGGCTATGCGCCGAACACCTCATCGCTGTACGTCAATGCGGTGCGTGGCGTGATGAACGAAGCTTGGCGGATGAACTTGATCAGCCAGGAACACCTGTTGCGCATGCGCACCGTCAAGGCTGCGCCGGGCACACGCCTGAGCCAGGGTCGCAACTTGCGGCGCAGTTTGATCCGCGAAATGATGGAAGTCTGCGCCGCCGACCCACGCCCGCAGGGCCTGCGCGATGCGGCGGTGATTGGGATTCTCTATGGTTCCGGCATGCGCAAGTCGGAGTCGGTCAACCTCGACCTGGCCCAGATCAATTTCGAAGAACGTAGCTTGCGGGTGATCGGCAAGGGCAACAAGGAGTTGATCAAGTACGCGCCGGATTGGGCGTTCGCCAAGTTGCAGGCGTGGCTGGCGTTTCGCCGCGAACAGCTCAAGGAGGGCGAGCAGGACGACAGTTTCCTGTTCAACCGTATCCGCCGTGGCAGCCATATCACCCGCGAACGCATCACCAAGCATGCGATCTACTACATCGCCCGCCAGCGTGGCGAACAGGTAGGGGTAAAGATCATGCCCCATGATTTCCGCCGCTCGTTCATTACGCGGGTGATCGAGGAGCATGACCTGTCGATTGCGCAGAAACTGGCACACCACACCAATATCCAGACCACCGCCAGCTATGACGTGCGTGACGACAATGAGCGGCGGCGGGCGGTGGATCGGTTTGATCTGTAGGAGCAGGTTCAGAGGATCGGTTTGCCGCCAGTCACCGCATAACGGGAACCCGAGATGTAACTGGCTTCATCAGAGGCCAGCAGCACATAGATCGGTGCAACTTCCACAGGCTGGCCCGGGCGGCCCAGCGGGGTTTCGCTGCCGAAGCTCTTCACGTCGTCATCCGTCATGGTCGCCACAATCAGCGGTGTCCAGATCGGGCCCGGCGCAACGCTGTTTACGCGAATGCCCTTGCTGCCAAGCAACTGCGCCAAGCCACCGGTGAAATTGGCAATTGCACCCTTGGTGGCGGCGTAGGGCATCAATGTCGGCTTGGGCATATCCGAGTTGACGGACGATGTATTGATGATCGAACTGCCCGCTTTCATATGCGGTACAGCGGCCTTGCAGATACGAAACATCGCCGTGATGTTGATATCGAAGGTCTTCACCCACTCTTCGTCTGAGATTTCTTCCAGCGTTTCATGGCTCATCTGGAACGCTGCATTGTTGACCAACACATCGATACGGCCGAATTGCTCGACCGTCTTGTCGACCAGCGCGTGGCACACATTTTTCTGCGCGATATCACCGGGCAGCAATAGGCACTGGCGCCCGGCTTCCTCCACCCAGCGGGCGGTTTCCTTGGCGTCCTCATGTTCATCCAGATACGCGATGGCCACGTCCGCGCCTTCACGGGCAAAGGCGATAGCCACCGCGCGCCCGATGCCGCTGTCGGCCCCGGTGATCAGCGCGATCTTGTTGGCGAGCCGGCCGGAGCCCTTGTAGCTTTTCTCGCCGCAGTCGGGGTACGGGTCCATTTTTTTCTGCGCACCTGGGACAGCTTGGGCTTGAGGGGTGAAGGGCGGGCGAGGATAGTCAGTCATATCAATCTCCATAGCAGTGCAAAGGGGCTATGGGGTTAGTAGTTACATGCCGGGCGATAGTTGTAACGGATGCCGCCGAAGCCCGACGAGTGGTTGGCTTTAAGCTTATGCATAAACGGTATTTCCACCGCCGCCGTTAGACTTCTTAAGATCACGTCATAACTCGTTATGACAAGTGACCTTGATGAACGATTCCAGCCTCTCTCCACTGTCCAGCATTCCCCTGCATGCCCAACTGCGCGACCTGTTGCGCAGTCGCATTCTCGACGGCGAATACGCGCCAAACACCCAAATGCCCTCAGAAAGCGAGTTGGGCACGCGCTTCAACGTCAGCCGCATCACCGTGCGCCAGGCATTGGGCGATCTGCAGAAAGAGGGCTTGATCTACAAGATTCATGGCAAAGGCACGTTTGTGTCCAAGCCCAAGGCCTACCAGAACGTCAGCACTTTGCAGGGGTTGGCCGAGTCGATGACCGAGCGCGGTTATGAAGTGATCAACCGCTTGCGCAGTTTTCGTTTCGTGCCGGCCGACAAGCAGGTGGCCGAGCGCCTGGGCGTGGAGGAGGGCACCGTGGTTGCGCAGATCAAGCGGGTGCGCCTGATCAACCGAGAGCCGGTGTCGCTGGAAATCACCTACCTGCCGCAACCCCTCGGCGAGCGCCTGGAAAAGGCTGACCTGGTCACCCGCGACATCTTCCTGATCCTGGAAAACGACTGCGGCCTGCAACTGGGGCATGCGGATGTGGCCATCGACGCCGTGCTGGCCGACAGCGACCTGACCCAGGCGCTGAATGTAGAGCCAGGCTCGCCGATCATGCATATCGAGCGCCTGACCCACACCGCCGACGGCCAGCCCGTTGACTTTGAACACCTGTATTACCGTGGCGACGCCTTCCAGTATCGCCTGCGCATCGACCGTGAACGAGGAAGCCGCCCGTGAGCCGCACAACCCTGGAGCTGGAATACGACATCGTGGTGATCGGCGGCGGTACGGCCGGGCCGATGGCGGCGATCAAGGCCAAAGAAGCCAACCCGGCGCTGCGTGTGTTGCTGGTGGACAAGGCCAACGTCAAGCGCAGCGGTGCGATCAGCATGGGCATGGACGGACTGAACAACGCGATCATCCCCGGCCACTCGACGCCGGAGCAGTACACCAAGGAAATCACCATCGCCAATGACGGCATCGTCAATCAGGCGGCGGTGTACGCCTACGCTACCCACAGTTTCGAGACCATCGAGCAACTGGACCGCTGGGGCGTCAAGTTCGAAAAGGACGAGACCGGCGACTACGCGGTGAAAAAGGTCCATCACATGGGCGCCTATGTGCTGCCGATGCCCGAGGGGCATGACATCAAGAAGGTGCTGTATCGCCAGCTCAAGCGTGCGCGGGTGACCATCACTAACCGCTTGGTGTGCACACGTTTGCTGACCGACAGCGAAGGGGCAGTCAACGGTGTGATGGGCTTCGATTGCCGCACGGCCGACTTCCAGGTGATCAAGGCCAAGGCTGTGATCCTGTGCTGCGGCGCGGCGGGCCGGCTGGGCCTGCCGTCGTCGGGTTACCTGATGGGCACCTATGAAAACCCCACCAATGCCGGCGACGGCTACGCGATGGCCTATCACGCGGGCGCCGAACTGGCGAATCTGGAGTGCTTCCAGATCAACCCGTTGATCAAGGATTACAACGGTCCGGCCTGCGCCTATGTTACCGGTCCGCTCGGTGGCTACACCGCGAACAACAAGGGCGAGCGCTTTATCGAGTGCGACTACTGGAGCGGCCAGATGATGTGGGAGTTCCACCAGGAGCTCGAAAGCGGCAATGGCCCGGTGTTCCTCAAGCTCGACCACCTGGCCGAGGAAACCATCCAGAACATCGAGACCATCCTGCACAGCAATGAACGGCCGAGCCGTGGCCAGTTTCATGCCAATCGCGGCACCGATTACCGCAGCGACATGGTGGAAATGCACATCTCCGAAATCGGTTTTTGCAGCGGGCATTCGGCCTCCGGCGTGTGGGTGAACGAGCGCGCGGAGACGTCGGTGAAGGGCCTGTATTCGGCCGGGGACATGGCGGCGGTGCCGCATAACTATATGTTGGGCGCCTTTACCTACGGCTGGTTCGCTGGCACCAACGCCGCCCAGTATGTGGTGGAAAAAGACTTCAGCGCGGTGAATGCCGAGCAGGTCGCCGCCGAACAGGCCCGTGTCTACGCGCCGCTGGACCGTGAAACCGGCCTGCCCCCGGCCCAGGTGGAATACAAGCTGCGCCGCTTCGTCAACGATTACCTGCAACCGCCCAAGGTCACCCGCAAGATGGAAATCGGCCTGCAGCGCTTCAGCGATATCGAGCGCGACCTCGACCAGATGAAAGCCCATAACTCCCACGAACTGATGCGCGCCATGGAAACCAGCGTGATCCGTGACTGTGCCGAAATGGCCGCCCGCGCCTCGTTGTACCGCGCCGAAAGTCGCTGGGGCCTGTACCACCACCGCGTCGATCACCCGCTGCGCAATGACGCCGACTGGTTCTGCCATTGCCACCTGAAAAAGGGCGATGACGGGCAGATGGTCAGCTTCAAGAAACCCGTGGAACCCTACGTAATTCCGCTGGATGCCGAAGAAATGCAAGCCTACGACCGCCTGCGTGTCGGTGCTGATGCTGCCTGACCGCTCACTACAAAATGCCCAGGACACCGTGAAATGGCCTACCAACCCCAGGAAATATTCTTTCGCTCCAACGCGCCGGTGACGATCGACGAAGATAAGTGCATCGCCGAAAAAGGCTGCACGGTGTGTGTCGACGTGTGCCCGATGGACTTGTTGGCGATCAATCCCGCGACGCAGAAAGCGTACATGGCGTTCGACGAATGCTGGTACTGCATGCCCTGCGAAAAGGATTGCCCCACAGGCGCAGTCAAGGTCGAGATCCCGTACCTGCTGCGCTGAGCGTATCAATCCAAAGCCATCCGCCATCACCGGACGCCACTGCCATACCCCTCGTTTCCCACCGTGCCTGATCACGGCGGAGACGATCCTATAACCATGATTCGAGGGGAAACACCCAATGTTCTTGCGCGCAACCTTCACCAGCCTGGTGCTGGCTTCCATCAGCCTGTCGGTACAGGCTGAAACCATCCGGGTGGCCATCGGCACCCAGGACACCACTATCAACTGCGCCGCCGGCGGCTTGCTGATCCGGGAGTTGGGCCTGTTGGACAAGTACTTGCCCCACGATGGCAAGTACAAGGACGCCACCTACGATATCCAGTGGAAGAACTTCACCAGTGGCGCACCGCTGACCAATGAAATGGTGGCCGGCAAGCTGGACTTTGGCGCCATGGCGGACTTCCCCGGCGCGTTCAACGGCGTGGCGTTCGAGGGCGCGGGCAAGCACAGCCTGTTTATCAGTGTGCTGTCGGGCAATATCAAGGGCAGTGGCAATGGCATCGTGGTGCCTATCGAGTCCAGCGCGCAGTCCTTGGCGGACTTGAAAGGCAAGACCATTTCCGTGCCGTTCGCCTCCACCGCCCACGGCATGTTGCTGCGTGCGGTCGCTGCGCAAGGCTGGGACCCGCTCAAGGACGTGAACATCATCGCCCAGGCGCCTGAAGTGGCCGGATCGGCGTTGCAGGCCAATAAGATCGACGCGCATGCCGACTTCGTGCCGTTTGCCGAGCTGTTTCCCAACCGTGGGTTCGCCCGTAAGATCTACGACGGTTCGCAGTCCAACACGCCCACCTTCCACGGCGCCCTGGTGGATGAAAGCTACGCCCGCCAGTACCCTGAAGTGGTGGTTGCTTACCTGCGAGCCAGTATCGAAGCCAATCAGCTGCTGACGGCAGAGCCTGAGAAATACAGCGAGCTGATCGAAAAAGTTACCGGCGTCGAGGCTGAGGTCAACTACCTGTTCCATGGCCCGCTGGGCGTGCAAACCCGTGACCTGAGCTGGAAGCCGGAATACCGCCAGGCCGTCGGCACCGCCATCGACACCCTCAAGCTGCTGAAAAAAGCCGACCGTGGCCTGGACCTCAATACCTTTATCGACGACCAATACCTGCGCGCTGCCTTCAAGGCGTCCGGCCTGGACTATCAGGCACAGTTGGGCAACTACGCCCAGAGCCCGCTCAAAGCCAACGACGCGTTGACCGGCAAGCCGATCACCGACTGGAAACACGTGGCGCAGATCTGGGTGAAAGGCGAGCCCAAGGTGCGTGACTACGCGTCGGCTGAATCAGCCTTCAGTGCGTTGGCCCGTTTGAAGAAGGACGGCAAGGACGTGCGTGCGGTCTACGCCCAGGCCGAAGACAGCGGCATCAAGCTGCTCGCCAACCAGGCCTGGTTCGCCAGTGATCGCCAGGGCAAATTAAGTGCGTTCCTGCTCAAGGGTCAGGCCCAGCAATTCGCGGATGCCCAGGGCGGCCAGGTGTTCGATTTCACCAGCGCCGGCGCCCAGGCCGTGGCCGGTCGCTGATATGTCGACCTATCGCTGGCTGCCGCGCGCGGCCTCATTGCTGGTGTGCCTGCTGTTCTGGCAACTCGCTGCCAGCCATCACTGGAACCTGTGGCTGGTGACCTTTGCCAACGTGCCCACGCCGGGCGCCGTGGTCGAGGCGGCGCTGGGCCTGGTGGATTCGGGCAAGCTGGCCCAGCACCTGAGTGCCAGCCTGACCCGGGTGTTCGAAGGCTACCTGGCGGCGATGCTGGTGGGCGTTGGCCTGGGCATCGCCATCGGCCGCTCGAAATGGGCTGAAGATGCGCTGCTACCGCCCCTGGAAGTGATCCGCCCGATTCCGGCGGTGGCCTGGATACCTTTGGCAATCCTGATGTTTCCGTCGTCAGAGCTCTCCATGGTGTTCATCACCTTTACCGGCGCGCTGTTTCCGATCCTGCTCAACACCGTGCATGGCGTCGAAGGCGTCGACCCCCGGCTGATCGCTTCGGCGCGCAGCCTGGGGGCAGGGCGCGGCGCGATCCTGCTGGAGGTGATTGTGCCGGGCGCCGCGCCGAGCATCATCACCGGCCTGTCCATCGGCATGGGCACGTCGTGGTTCTGCCTGGTGACGGCGGAGATGATTTCCGGGCAGTTCGGCATCGGCTATTACACCTGGGAGTCGTACACCATCCAGAACTATGCCGACATTGTGGTCGGCATGTTGTTGATCGGCGTGCTGGGTATGGGCAGCAGTTGGCTGGTCAAGCGCCTGGGCACGGTATTCACCCCTTGGCATCGCCCGCGAGGTAAAGCCTGATGGAAGGACGTATAGCAATCAGCGGATTGTCCATTGTGCTCGGCGAGCGTGATCAGGCATTCGAGGCGGTCAAGGCGTTGGACTGCGACATCGAGCCGGGGCAATTTGTGTGCATCCTGGGGCCGTCGGGCTGTGGCAAGTCGACCTTGCTCGGCGCGTTGGCCGGGCATCTGGTGCCTAATCAGGGCAGCTTGCAGATGGATGGGCAGGCGGTGGTCGGTCCGTCCCAGCAGCGCGGCATGGTGTTTCAGCAGCACACGTTATTCCCGTGGCGCACCGTGCGTGAGAACGTCGCGTTCGGCTTGAAAATGCGCGGCGTGAGCAAGGCTGAACGGCTGGCGGCGGCGGATGAGATCTTGGCGTTGGTCGGGCTGGAAGGCTTCGCCGAGCGTTGGCCGAACCAGCTTTCCGGCGGCATGCAGCAGCGTGTGGAAATCGCCCGTGTGCTGGTCAATCGACCACGCCTGTTGCTGATGGATGAGCCGTTTGGCGCACTGGATGCGCTGACCCGCATGAAGATGCAGGCCTTGTTGCTGGATATCTGGACGCGCATCCGCACCACTGTGGTGTTTGTCACCCACGATATCGATGAGGCGCTGTTCCTGGCCGATCGCATCCTGGTGATGAGCCCACGGCCGGGTCGCATCATCGAGGATTTTCAGCTGGACTTTCCGCGCCCGCGCCACACCGAACTGATGACCACCCCCGAATTCACTCTCCTCAAGCGTCATTGCCTGGCACTGCTGCATCATGAAGATGGCCGCCAGTTGCCACGGCTGAACCCGCTCGGGTTGCCCACCGATCATTCAACACCGCGATTTGCCATATGACCTATAACCTGGAAATAGAAGCCCTGCGCCCACGTCTGCAAGCCTCGGACGCCGGCATGCGCCGCATTGCCCTGATCGATCTGGCTGATCTTGAAGACCCTGACGGTTTGGAATGGCTGGTGGACAGCCTGCGCAACGACCCCAGCGTAGAAGTGCGCGCCCAGGCCGCGACCTTGCTCGAAGCCTGGGAAGACGGCGAAGTGGTACAGGCATTGTGTGAAGCCCTCACAGATACCGAGTACTCCGTGCGAGACGCCGCGGCGCAAAGCCTGAGCGTATTGAAGACCACCGAGGCGGGCAGGGTGCTACTGCCCTGGACCGGGCACACCGATGTCAGCGTGCGCACCGCCATCTTCCGTGCTCTGCGCGAATTGCGCCTGGAAGCTGCTGCGCCGGCGGCCTTGCTGGCGTTGGTGGATGCTGATGCGGGTGTCCGCCGTGAAGCGGTGGGGGTGCTGGGTTGGCTCAAACATCTACCCGCGCTTGAGGCGTTGGCCGCCTTGGCCAGCAGTGATCCCGACACCGAAGTCCGCCGCGCGGCTACCGGCGCACTCGGCTTGGCGAGTGATGACCTGGTCTTACCGGCGTTGCACCAAGCGTTGCTGGACCCGGCGTGGCAAGTGCGCGAGGAAGCCGCGACCACCTTGGGCAAAGTCGGTAGCCGCAATGCCGGGAATGCGCTGGTCGGCGCGCTGGCCGATGAGTATTGGCAGGTTCGTCTGCGTGCGACTCGCAGCCTGGGCCGGTTACGGTATTTACCCGCACTGGACGCCTTGGTCCAGACCCTGGGCCATAGCATCAGCAACCTGCGCAAGGAAGCCGCTCTGGCACTGGGTGAACTGGGTGATCGTCAAGCACTGACGGCCTTGCGCGATGCCGCCGACGATGGCGACCCGGAAGTGCGCAAGGCCGTGCGGATTGCCTTGGCGCAGCTGCAATGACCGCCGCGCCGCACGCCATTGGTAAAGGCCGCGACGGTCGACTGCGCCTGGAGTGGAGGGAAGGCGCGCAGTGGATTAACCACGCACGCCTGCGCCGCGAATGCCCGTGCTCCCAATGCCAGGCGTTGCGGTTGCGGGGCAGCCAGCCGTTGGTGTCGGAAGCGGTGAGGGTGGTGCAGATCCATCCTCAGGGTTATGGCGTACAACTGGTGTTCAGCGATGGTCACCAGCGCGGGATTTATCCCTGGGCGTATCTGGCCGGGATGGGCAGCGATCAGGAGGACGGCGGGGCGCTCGCCAAGTGAGCCGGCAGGCGGCGCAAGGTCCACAACGTGGTAAGCATTGCGGCGATGGCGCACAACGCAATGCCAATCAGCATCGGCGCTGGCGTGTGATCCGCGAACACACCGATCACCGTCATGGACACGGCTGCCGTGATCATCTGGATCGCACCGAGCAAGGCCGACGCAGAACCGGCCACCGCGCCGTGGTCCTCCAGAGACAGCACGCCGGCAGCCGGCAACAACAAGCCGAGGAAACCAAAGCCGATAAACAGCAACGTCATCATCAAGGCCAGGCTGTCGATCCATAACGTGGTGGCAGCGAGTACAGCCATAACCGCCGCCACGGCCACCACCGACCAACGAATCAGCGGCGCCAGGCCAAAGCGTGCGCTGAGGCGTGCAGTGAGTTGGCTCATGGCGAAGAACGACGCAGCATTCACGGCAAACCCCAGGCTGAACTGCGTGGGCGTCAGGCCGTAATGTTCGATGTACACGAACGGCGCGCTGCCGATAAACACAAAGAACGTCGCCAAACCGAATCCGCACACCACCGACAAACCGATAAATACCGGGTCACGCAGCAACGCACCGTAGCTGCTGAAGGCGTTGCCCAGGGTCTTGCCCAAGCGCCGTTCGGCCGGGTGAGTTTCCGGCAGTTGTACGATGGTCATCACCAGGCACGCCACTGCGAGCACCGCCAGCACGGCAAACACTTCGCGCCAACTCCACAGCGAAATCACCAGGCTACCGGCGAGCGGCGCGAGAATCGGAGAGACACTCATCACCAGCATCAGCAACGCCATGAGTTTCGCGGCTTCATGCCCGGTGTACAGGTCACGCACGATGGCCCGTGGAATCACCATGCCCGCGCACGCACCGAACGCCTGCAGGGCCCGAAAGGCGATCAGTGATTCGATGGTAGGCGCCAATGCGCAACCGACACTGGCCACGGCAAAAATCACCAGGCCGGCATAAATCGGCGGCTTGCGCCCGAACACATCACTGATCGGGCCGTAGAACAACTGGCACACGCCGACGATGACAAAAAACACCGTGAGGCTCATCTGCACCAACGCCGGCGAGGCGTGCAGGCTCGCGCCCAGGGTCGGCAAGGCCGGCAGATAAATGTCGATGGCGAAGGGGCCGACGGCGGTGATCAAGCCCAGCAGCAGGGCCAGGCGGGCGATACTTCGAGACATGGGCAATTCCGGGCGGAGCAAACAAAGGTCGGCCAGCTTAAGGGATCTGCGCAGATCCGCAAACTTAGGCTTCAATAAGCAGTATGGATGGCCGATAACATGAGCAGCGGGGCTTCTACGGTTGGGTTCTCAACCGGCTGACCAGGCACGGGGATACCAGCATGACGATCAAACTGCGCTTGATGCTGTTGATAGCGACCGGATTGCTCACTGCCTTGATCATGAGCCTGGCCGGCTACCTGGGAAACACCCGGATGGGCACTGCCGTGCAGGACAACGAAGTGAGCATGACGGTGCTGCGCAACCACATGGAAGCCGACATGATGCACGACGCCCTGCGCGCCGATGTGTTATCGGCGATGTTGGTGGGCCTGGGTAAAAGCACCAGCAGCAAGGCCGACGTCGATAGTTCTCTAAAGGAGCACGCCGAACACTTTCGGCAAGTGTTGGCAGATAACCTCAAGCTGCCGCTGGACGATTCGCTCAAGGCAAGCCTGGAAAAAATCAAACCCAGCCTGGATAACTACATCGCCACCGGCGAACGCATCGTCGCCCTGGCATTGGATAATCCTGAAGCCGCGCGCGGCGAACTGGGTACATTCAATGCCGCGTTCAGCCAGTTGGAAGATCAAATGGCGAGCCTGAGCGAGTTGATCGAAACCAATACCCAGCAGACCAGCGTCGGTACGCGACAGGCCATCAGCAACGCCAACTTCACGCTGGGCGCGGTGTTGATCGCCAGTCTTTTACTGCTGCTGGCCCAGGGGCGCTGGGTGATCCTCAGCATCATGGGGCCCCTACAGGCGGCCAGCCGCATTGCCGACAGCATCGCGCGTGGCAACTTGAGTGAACCTATCGTCGAGCCCCGGCGCAAGGATGAAGCCAGCGCCTTGATCCGCAGCCTCGCCACCATGCAAAAGGACCTGCGCGGCATGATCGAAGTGGTGCGCAGCAACGCCCATGGCGTCAATGGCATGAGCGAGCAACTGAGCCGCGGCTGCCATGAAGTGGCCGGCAGCAGCCAGCAACAGAGCGCCGCCGCCAGCACCATGGCCGCTGCTGCAAGTGAGATGACCGCGAGCATCGAGGAAATCACCCGGCACGCCGGACGCGCACTGGACATGGCCAACCAGGCGGAAACCTTGGCCAAGGACGGCGGCCGGGTGATTCATCAGGTGGTCAGTGACATGGACGGCATCGCTCGTTCCGCACAGCAATCCGCCCAAGTGATTCGCACGCTGGACAAGGAGTCCGAGGCCATTTTCAGCATTATCCAAGTGATCAAGGGGATCGCTGACCAGACCAACTTGCTGGCCCTGAATGCCGCGATTGAGGCCGCCCGTGCCGGCGAGCAGGGGCGCGGATTCGCTGTGGTTGCTGATGAAGTGCGCAACCTTGCCGGACGCACCAGCGCATCGACCCAGGAAATTGCCGCCATGGTCGGGCGTATCCAGCAGAACACCCGGGAAGCGGTGACCAGCATGGAGGAGGGCGTTGCTCAGGTGGACAAAGGCATGGCGGTAACCGCCGAAGTGGAGCGGGCAATTCGCGAGATTCTCCAAGCGACGTTGAACACCACGGAAATGGTCAACGATATCTCCCGGACGATCGGCGAGCAGAGCCTGGCCAGCAATGAAATTGCGCACCAAGTGGAGATGATTGCGGGGATGTCGCAGAGCAATAGCCGAGTGATCGAGCAGACAGCGTCGACCACCGATGAACTGTCCAACCTGGCAGGAAAGCTGTCGCAGTCGGTTGATCGATTTCAGATGTAACTAATTGATTTAACTCAACTAAATAGTCATTTAGTTGAGTTGGCTCACAGGGCAGGGGACTCAAGACTGGGAGAGGGTGGCCACACGCCGCTCGGCGATACGCTCAACGGTTTGCATATGCTCTGTGCCCCATTGGCACAGCGCGCCCAACGCAGTTGCCAAGGATCGCCCGAACGGTGTCAGCGAGTACTCGACCTTGGGCGGTATTTCCTGGAAATCCACCCGGAAAATGATCTCGTCACGCTCCAATTCCTTGAGTTGCTGGATTAGCACCTTATCGGTCACGCCGCCAATCGCGCGCCTTAATTCCCCATATCGATGAACATTTTGCGCCAAGTTGAACAGCACCAGCGGCTTCCATTTACCGCCAATCACCGCCAGGGCGGCCTCGAGCCCGCAATTGAATGAGTGGTTGGCCATGATCCAGAGGACTCCGCATAGGGTACTTACTTAAAGGTGCATACTATTCAAAAGAATAGCGCAGATCTACAGTTGGGCCTCAACCTCATTCATCGGAGTTCACCATGAGCAGGCTCAACGGAAAAATCGCAGTCATTACCGGCGGCAACAGCGGCATCGGCCTGGCAACTGCCATTCGCTTTGCGGCGGAAGGCGCACAAGTCGTCATTGTAGGACGTCGACAAGAGGAACTGGACAAGGCGCTGCAACTGATAGGTCCTGAAGCCATCGCCATACAAGGCGACATTTCAAAACTGGACGACCTTGATCGCGTGTTCACCCAAGTCAAAGCAGCCAAAGGCCGGGTCGACGTGCTGTTCGCCAACGCGGGCCTGGGGGATTTTCAACCGATCGGCTCGATCACCGAGGAATCGTTTGACCGTACCTTCGGCATCAACGTCAAAGGCACGCTGTTCACCGTACAAAAAGCCTTGCCACTGATGAGCGCCGGCAGCTCGGTGATCCTCACGGGTTCGACCACAGGCACCATGGGCACACCAGCATTCAGCGTGTACAGCGCTACGAAAGCGGCGCTGCGTAACTTTGCCAGGAGCTGGGCGCTGGATCTGAAAGGTACGGGCATTCGTGTCAACGTACTCTCACCAGGGCCGATCTCGACACCGGGTCTGGACCTGGCGCTTTCAGGTACTGGACAGAAAGACGCAATCATCGACGACATGACCGCGCAGGTTCCATTGAGCCGTATTGGCAAGCCCGAGGAAGTTGCAGCGGCAGCGTTGTTCCTGGCATCGGATGAAAGCAGCTTCATGACCGGCAGTGAGATGTTTGTCGATGGTGGCTTTGCTCAGGTTTGAGTGAGATAGGGGTTTTGCCTGTTGAAATGTGATGGGCACTGCCCCTGATTGCGCATTACGATATTACGCATAATGTATATTATGTTAAACGACAGGTCATGTCATAGATGTTCATGAGCTGTCTAAGCCACTGATTCGACAAATCCGTTTCTGACGTCCACTCTTTCAACGGGCCATGTCCTTCGTGTTCATGGCGAGTCATTCAATGTGGTGGCTGCTGATGAAGCTGATTCAGTGCCGTTTCTCTTCAGGTCAGCGTGTTCCGCTGCTCGTGCACGCTGGTAACGCGGAGCCGTTGCCCATACTCGTTCCGTTCATCTACGTCCAACTCAGACTCAGGCACCGGGCTTACAATACGGCGGCGGCACATCTGCGCGCGATCCAGGCTTTCTATATCTATGCTAAAAGCCGTGACCTCAATATTGATGACGCCATCTTGGCCTGCCAATTCGAGTCGATTCTGGCGTTACTGGACGGCTACGCCATCTGGCTCCAAAGCGGCCGTCAAGCCGACAACCTGGTCGCCCGAATCGGCAAAGCTGAAACGGCACCTTTTCCGTATATCGATCCGCGTACTCGTGACCAGTACCTGCGTTTGCTGAAGCTATACCTGTCCTGGTGTGTCACCCGATACATCCCGCGCGCTCGTCAAAATTCAACCACCCTGGCTAACATCGAGGTTGTATTTGCAGATGTCGCCGACGTCATTGAGCGGCGCTTTGAGAGCCATATCATCAACGTTCGGCAGGACCGCGCTCGTTACCGCAGCCTGACGGATACGCAACTCCAGATCATTCGCACATTGATTCGCCCCGGCGCTACGGAGAATCCGTTCCCGGAAAGGCTGCAGCTGCGCAATTGGCTAATGATTGAATTACTACTGGAGACCGGTATGCGCCGAGGGGAGCTTCTCAAGCTCTACACCACCGATGTCAATGAGGGTTCTCAGCATGCCTATGTCAGCATCAATGACCGCGAGCATGATCCCGGCGACCCGCGCGCTGAAGAGCCTGCGCTGAAAACACACGGACGGACAGTAGGTATCTCCGCGCAGTTGTATGAGGTCTACGAGCGTTATATCCAGGGCGAGCGACGCCCCCTGCGTAATGGCAAACCAATGAAATTGCTGTACCGCTATTTGTTCATCTCTGACCGAGGTCGCCCGCTGTCGATCCGCGCGTTGTCTAACGTCCTTGATCGGCTGTTTCTGACCATTGAACTGGCTCATCCGGGGTTGTTGCCTACACTTTCCGCGCATGACTTTCGCCACACCTTTGCCGATCGGTTTTTGGCTTACCTTGTCGAGAAGCGTGGGTATGACCTCGAGCGGGCCACGGACGAACTCCGGCGAGTCTGCGGTTGGTCCGACACTTCGACGATGCCACGCCGTTATGCAAGTCGTTATCTAGCCGAGTCGGCTAACCTCCACAACGCCCAGCGTGCTTCGGCAGCCTGGAGCCGACTTGACAGTTAAGGAGGTTCGCCGTGACCAAATCAGCCGATCAAGAACACGCTTCACCCTCCTCCTCTTTTCCGACCTACGCGTTCGAGGGCCCGGCTCAGGTTGCGATTCGAACTCGCACCACTGACCAGCCACGATACGTCGATACCCGGCTGCCGGTGTGGACGTGGTACGACGGTGGACTCGCGATGAAAATCGATTGGGCTGCACTCCAATTGAATTCGGAGCTAATAGAAATAGGCAAAGGTTTTATGGCCTATGCACTTGAGAAATATGCTCCTCGAACCGCGGCAATGTTCGCAGATACCCTACGCTTTTTATCTAGTACAAATCTCGCGACCGGACTTCCTTGGGACACCCATCAACTGGTCACTGCTCTCGAGGAACTCAAAAAAAAGAGGGCAGTACTTATAGGATTTCGAAGGCTTTACCGATGGGCAATGGATAGAGGAATCAATGGCTTCGATCCAATCACCTACTTAAAAATCAAGGATGTGAAATCAGATCGAGTTGACCCGTATGCGCGAATTTTTCTCTCGCAGTCTGGTTTAGACCTCGATGAGGAAGTTCGATTGCTCAAACGCATTGAACGAGAGGTTTCACCTATCTCTTGGGAGGAGGCCCAGTTCAATATAGTACTTCATTTAGGTTTCGAACTCGCACCACGCTCGATTCAATTCCACTCGCTTGACATCGCGGATTTTGAGTTCATTGAAAGCGCTGATCATGAGAGGTACTACACCCTGTGGCTACCCATGGCCAAAAAGGTCGGCCAGCGCAGGCCTGAGCGACGGCCCCGCAAAGTCACCTCCCGACTGGGTGAAAAAATCTCACGTCACATCTCGGAAATTCAACGCCAATTTGGCAGCGACTGCGGACCATTGTTTGTCAGTCCTAATGGAAAACGTCTGTCAGTTAACGAAATCGGCATAGGCCTTAAACATGAACTGCGTGAAGCAGGGATAGACAAGCCTAACCAGGTAACTATCTTGTTGCGTCATCACCTCGGGCAAGGTTTGGCTGACCAGGGAACACCGGCAGACATGATTGCCGAACTGCTTGGCCACAACAGCACAGTAGCGGCGCGCGCTTACGTCACGGCAACTCCCAACATTGCCCGGATCAAAGAAAAAGCACTCGGCAAGAGTCCCGCCTATCAACGCATTATGCGCAGTCTCTTGACCGGGGAAGTCGTGCAACGCCGCGATACTGTTGCCGAAAGAGCGATCCGTGGCGTGATCGACACACAGTACATTGGGGACATCGGTGCATGCGCCCTCCCGGTTCATACGCACTGCCCCTACAATCCCGTCTACGCCTGCTACACCTGCAAGAAGTTTCACCCCTTTGCTGACGGCCGCCATGAGCAGGTAAAAGAGGCGCTGCAACGAGAAGCGCAACGGTTCATAGACATGGCGGAACAAGCCGGAGATCTCATTCACAACCGGCCCCTCGCCCAGCATCAGACAACCATCCTGGCGGTAAGCGCTACGATCGAGCGCTGCCGGAAACACACGGAGGATGCCGCAGATGACGCAGTCTAGGGCAACGCAGAGTCTCGAGGGCTTCATCAAACAGGAACAAGTGGTTTTTCGGTCATTACCGATTACAACCCCTTGGGAGCTAACGCTATGGTCGGTCGAGCATTGGCTGCCGCAGCGCTTAAAGCAACAGACCATAACCTTTGAAACTCACCGACAGTCGCTTGAAAAGAATGGCTATTCTGTTCCTCCTAAAGCTGCCCTCCCCTTAGATTTCCAGGATTTTTGCAAGGCATTAATCGTATATCTTCAACGCACCCGAAGCCTGAAGTTTTCGATGGTCGCGGCCTACAATATTGCCGTACGCCGGCTTTACAATCCGTTGTTTGAACGACGCGTATCCGACCCTACACAGTTGACGCGGGGTGATTTTGACCGCGTCGTAGAATTTCTCCGCGTGAGTGGCTACAAGAACCTTTACGACGCGATCTCTCATCTTCAGGTAATAGCGGATACGATCGATAAACTGCAATTAACCGAGACCGCCATCCACTTCGTACATGATGCAAAACCAGAGAAACGCCGCCACGAGTACATCTCATTGCACGATCCTGATCGTGCGGTAAAACAGCGTAAATCTGATGATAGATTGCCTTCTCGTGAGGCGATGGAAGCATACGCCCTATGTTCGAACAACCCGCTCAGTGACGGCGAAGAAATTTTGCTGCGCGTGATCGATTTATTGATTGCGACTGGACAGCGAGGTAACGAAGTAGCAGTCATCCCCTATGATTGTTGGGTCGAGAGGCCGATCAAAGGGAGCACAGGAGAGGTCGTTGTAGATGCCAATGGTAAGCCTCTGGTCGAATGCGGAATTAGGTACTTTGCGGAAAAGCAATTTCAATCCCGTGTTCATTGGTTGGCTGAAAGCGACGTTCCTTTAGCCAGGCGAGCGGTAGAGAGATTGAAGACGCTAACCGAAGAGCAGCGAGAGATTGCCGCTTGGCAAGAACTCCACCCAGGACGTATTTGGAGCTACCCTCCTCAGTCGGTGATCTCCGATGCAATGGTCTTGGATTGTCTAGGTTTTAGCGAAACAAGGAGTGCAAACAGAAATCTATACCTTTTCCTCACACGCAACGGCGTCCATCCGTTTGACAATGAGCCCGATGAGAAACGAGGAAGGTCGTTAAAGCGACGCTACGTCGCGGGGGAGATTGAAAGACTGATCGTCCCGAAGCTCCGTGGGCACGCGGTACTAACAGAAAATGTCGGGGGAGAGGCTCGTATCGTGCTTAGAACCAGCGAAACGCTTGCCATCGCTTTCGACGGGCAATTTCGTTTCGGTGGACGTGAGGCAAATGTGTTTCGTGCGGTCCCGCGTCGGGTCAGCATCGTGGATATCAATCACGCGTTAGGTGATGATGAAAAATATGCGTCCATTTTTTCGCGTCGTTTACTAACCGAATCCGATGGCACTCCGATTAGGCTAACAAGCCACCAACCCCGACACTGGCGAAACACTATTTATCATCTGACCGGCATGAGTGATGTTCAGCAAGCATTGGCCTTAGGGCGAAAACGCCTCGACCAGAATGTCTACTACCAACACACAAGCATTGAGGAAAACACTGCTGCGCATCACGAGTTCTTGGCGTTCAATAGCCATCACGAGCGCATCGATTTTCTGCATACAGGCATAAGAGATAAACGCATTCAGGGCGCGTTAACCGACAGTTACCATGCGTTGCTGTCAGATAAAGGCACGACAACTGCGGAAGCATTCCTCACCGTACACGCCACGGCGCTACACGTAACACCCTTCGGAGGTTGCATTCACGATTTCTCCCAAGCGCCCTGCCCTAAGCATCTTCAGTGCTGGAATGGCTGCTCGCATCTCCATCTGATGGGCACTCCGTCGGAGCGGGCCAACCTTGAGAAACAAGCCGAGAATTTGACGACGGCAATCACCATCATGCGCGATGCCGGCGCCGGAGAGGCAGGCAGCGACGTATGGCTGGCGGACCAGGAAGACAAGCTCAACAATTTAAATTCCGTCCTCGCACGCGATACCAGTGTAGGTGTGCAACGCGTGTTTCCCAACGGGCATCCAATGACGGTTGCGGACTCGGACAAACGGCACAGTTCAGTTTCGGATGATTAGAGGCAACCATGGCGCAACGACAAATCTTGAGGGGCGGCACCTTGGACGAGGCTATCGACGCCCTCCTCGCTCAAATGATTAGCTTAGGACTGGAGCTCGCGCCTATTTCACGCCCCGAAGTGCAGCGTCGATTGGGCCTGACGAGCCGCGCTACCCTAGTAGGTGATCGTGGGAGGCGAATTGAGTCCGCCCGTATTGCACAACTCAAAGAGAGTGGGAGAGATCCAGACGGTGCCCGCCGCCGAAGAAGCCTCGAAGAACGAATTGCTCATCTGCAGGCAGAGAATGCTGACTTGATAAAGCAGCGAGACCAGCTCTATGAAGCACTGTCGGCAATTGCGCAAAACTGTCTGCTGAAAGGATTGGATGTCGAAAACATACTGACTCCATTGCGAGGGCGGTAAGTGGCAGAAAGGCTGCCAACGCCGCTGACTGAAGCCGCGGACAGGCAAGATTTCCTAACCGCTAGCGCATCAAAGATGCCGTTAATCGTTCAAGCATGTTGGGCTCACGCTCACCGAGTTGCCTGTGTGGCAGAAAAAATGATGCGAGGACTTTGCAAATCGGATCTGCAGGACCCCAAGGCTTCAGTGTAGATATGCCCTCCCTCCAAGCTATACACATAGGCCGCCTCCTCACTGATGTCATCCACCGCCTCGCGCACCTCTAACACCCTCTCCATCTTCCACCCATCACTTCGGTTCAGATAAGCCGGTGAAACCAACTGGACATCGAGCAGCCAGATGTCTGCTCCTTGTTCATTAAGTAACTGCTCAAGCGCTGAAATGCTGGGAAGCATAACCATGCTAGTCAACACTTCACTGCCGTGTTGACGACCTACTCTGAGGTAAAACCAGGGACAATGGGTGGTCTGCTCAACGTACTGCCAGTACTGGGTAGAGTCATCACCCAGGTATGCGCCGAGGAAAATCTCTGCTGGTTTGTGAGTGATGAACATAGCGCCATCCCAAAAGTGAACACTATAGATTGTAGCCCTATAGAGCTCGCGAAGGCTTCATCGTTCCTTTTGCGAGGTCGGCAATATGGAACTGAAACAGGCTTTTGGCACGGCCCTGAAAAAGCTGAGATCGGAGAGGAAGCTTTCCCAGGAAGATTTCTCCGACGTCAGTAGTCGTACCTATCTCAGCACCCTAGAGCGCGGTCTGAAGAGCCCTACGATCGAGAAGGTAGACGAGCTAGCATCTGTAATGGACGTTCATCCGCTGACCATCCTCGTAGGCTGTTATCTGCTTCAGGACAATCCGATCACCCTCGACGAACTGTTTTCCCGAATTCGAACGGAACTGCCAAGCGAGATGCAATGAACATCTTATGGATCACGTTTCATAAGCAAAGGGGATCAACGGAAGGCTGTGGGTTGTAAGGCTTGTGCTAGTATCCAATTTGATCCGAAGATCGAGATCAGCAGCGATGAAACACCCAGTTCAGCCGGAAAGTAGCCTCTCTGAAATTTTGGAAGGTAAACAGAAACGTCGTGATGCGTTAATGCTTGCTATTAGCCTTGCGTCGCCGTCTGAGTTAGAAGCACCTGCTCAGCGTTTGAAAGAGGTGATGAAAAAACCTGCTGGATCGCGCCGTCAACGCATTCCCCCACCAGAGTTCGCGCGATAGGCGAAAGTGCGATTTCTGCCCTCTTTGAACAACAGCGCTACCGTATCGATCGTCGGTGTCCGTCCCGTAGAGTGGATTGCCAACGTTGATGACCATATCTACCGCAGTTGGTGCCAATAGCCCGCGTGCCAACTGACGGGCTCACGCTCCCTCTTGGTCGGCGCGGGTTCATGTCCGTTTAGTGTGACGGCTGACCAGTAGGCCATCGTCCCGCAAGCGTGCGAACGGGAGCAGCCAGTTCATGATTGTTTCTTGATCATAAGTACTACCACAGGAGTCGGATTCATCGAGCAATTCGAGCATCGCGCGAAATGCATAATCGACGACATGGCAGTTAGAAACAACACGCCCAGAATCGATATGATGATGAATCATTCCAATGAGCTGAGCATGATCGTCCGGTCGACCGTCTAAGCTTAAGGACGAAGCCACATATCCTGGAAAGCCACGCTTTCGAACCGCGACGATGGCGATGGCCCTGTATAGGTTTTCCACATCTTGCTGGCAAATCTCGAGCCCTGCAGCCCCGATCGAAGCAGATGTAAAGAAATACTGTAAGGCTTCTACCCCACGCAGAATATCAGTGTTCCAACGACCATGATCTAGAAGTGATGGCTCCCGAGCATCCCGTGCGACGAAGATATTATCTAGGTGCCTCGAGAACTCCTCTGCTTGTTTGGAATGCAGAAATCGCTTCCACCACGAGCCAAATTCACGCCTAAATACCCGCCGCTTTATCTCGGGAAGCAATGTTTCATTCAACCAGCGCAAAGCGAATTCACAAGGCCACCATCCTTTCGACGAAGGGGATCTGTACGTGAGATCATCTGGCGCCCATAGCAGCTTAACCCTGTTACCGGACGTTGCCCCCTCCTCTTTTAAAGCGCTAATTAAACAGTGATAGCCTGCGTCGAATTCTGCGGTAGCAGCCTGATGGCACGGCTTAAGAAACTCCGCATGGCCGTCGAATATGTGCCAAGGTGTAGAGCCATTCGTATAATCGTGCTCCTCGGTGAACCGTCCGATCTCTCTCCAAACATCTTCACGTATGGAAGCAATGACAACTCTATGCGACCCACCCCAGTCAAAAAATGGAAAATCTACAGCTGACCAATTACTTTCGATGGCCTTTAGCGCATCGCGCATAACCATGGTTAACAGATCAGATACATCGGCTAATTCTTGGACGATCTCTTCTTGGAGAGTCAGCCGGCAATTAGGTAGGTCAATCAGGTACTGGTTGGGCTCGCCTGGCATCTTTCCAACGATGAATGTGCGAGCTTTGCTCGACAGGAGCGCCCCTGCTGCAAAGAGAAAGCACTTCAGGAGCCAATCGTGGCTCACCGTAATCGTAACTCCCTTTAAATCTTCCTGGTGGAAGTCAAAAGCGGCGGATGCTTTGGAAGATATTTGGTCGGGAAGGAACACACTAACTGAGAACCATGGCCCACTATAAAACCAATGCCGGCCGCTATGACTGACTTTCCGGAACGCGTCTATGGAAAAAGACAGCGCCTCTGTCATTTGATGGCCTGAGGCTAATGTCGATCCAGCCGGTAAGTTACTGCCACCCGAAATGCTGTCGAGTAGCCTGCCCGATTTTTCAATGAACTCTCTGGCCTTCTGTGCGACTCGCTCCCTGGGATCGAAGACTGCTTTTGAGACTGCATCGAGAAACCCGCTACGCTCCATCCACAAATTGCCGAATGTCTCGACGTGCGCCCCTGGAAAAAACTTTGATAGCAGATCCGGATAAGACTGGGTTTTCTGTGTCAGATGGTGAGCCGTCCAAAGTTCACCTTCAATTCCAGACCGCTTTAAGCGTTTTTTTTCGATGTCCCAACGTCTTGCCAGAGGCTCGCCCAGGTCCTCTTGTGCCAAAATAAGCGTAAATGAGCGAGCATCTTTCTTCCACCGACCTTGAAGAAATCGCTCAATTGCCTCGGTTAGTCGTGTGGAATCGAATTTCTTCCAAGCCTTGCACTCGTAGACATTAAGCTTGTCGGTAAAGCGTTCATCATAAGCAAAAAGATCAATACCGCCCTGCTCGGCTCCATTTTTACCGAGCCTTTGACAGCCATGCAGCGATTGCTCCTTGGTCAGCAGCGACCAACAGAACTGTTCGAAAGAAGCCGCTGGCATCCTGGCGAAGTCGAGCAGAAACTCGCCTCGATGAAACACACGTTCGACTGGTTTGACCTTTGCCTCGGGGTGAAGGTGATCTGGCCACTCTTGCGGCAGTTCCTCATGGTCTTGAGAACTACCCGGCAATTTGTACGAGTGACCCTGACTTAAAAAATCCAAAATACTTTCCCGAATGCCTTTGTCCGCCAAACTCTTGGTTAGTATCTAAATATGATGGAACAAAACGCTTCCATTGATCAACGGGCGTACGTTAGATCATCACAAAACTAATAATCGACATGTAGCCGACGCGAATTCAAGTGAAAGCACTATAACTACTGTCACTTGATCTAGTGGTTGAGTACGATGGAGTGAAAGCGCATTCGGCCGTCGTACTGATCCACGCCGGTCACCTGCAGCGAGACTTCCATCGGTGGCTATCAAAACGGATGTCATAAACAAAAATCGATGAACACTCGCGGGCTGTCTCATTTTGAGGCGTCTCGTTCAGCGACAGTCCACCCGCGATGCTGGGAAACGCTATGCTCAGGCCTTCGTTGCATTCAAGCAGTGTTGCTTCGCCAGGCTGGAAAAATCGCTCAACGCTGAGTCGTATCCAGGTGACATGGGATTGTCCCCACCTGTACAGATTCCTCCCATTCCTCGTAATCCGATGTCCGCCCCCATGTGGTTAGTTTCCATGCGTAATGAGGTTGACCAGCATAGTCTGAGTCGAGGCGTTCAGCGGCTTCCCGGGTGAGGTAGGTACAACAGCCGGTGGGGCTGGGCCAATTTCTTTTGTGGGACGCCTGCCAATGCCAATACCAAAAGGCAAATTTGCCCACCACATCGCCTCGTGACCTCAATTGCGCCCCACCCTCCCCTGGCGCTAGTTCAATCTGGGGTAGTGATTCGGACGAGAACGGAACATAGGGGATACGGCCGACAAAGTCCGTCTGCAAGTACCCAACCAATGGACCAATCAGCGGTAGTAACGCCGGAACGAAGCCTAGATTCTTTGCTGCCCCCGCCGATAGCTCCGGGGAAACGAACGCCCGGAGCCCATCACGGGCCAGCGTGATGTCACCGAGCATCCCTGTATAAACCCGAAGCACACGCTGTGCTCTGACAGGCTCCGTCCCAAACACGGCAAAGGCTTCCAGCTCTACATGACGCAGGGCCGTATCGATGACAGTCATTGATAAATGCATCACGCGGCTGTCGGTGGATTTTTCTACCCGCTCCACGCACTCGCGAACTAACGACTCGGGCAGTTCAGCGGCGGAATAGATAGTACGGTGCACTCTACTCACCCATGGTGGGGCCTTTCCAGGTAGCAGTTTCAGAAACAGGGGCTCAGCGGGGAATGCTACCTGCGCATAATCTGCAGCAAGCTCGGGGGGCATAGACCAGTGCTCCACAGCGAACGCGAGAACTCGTAGATAAGCAGACCTGGCCAAATGTCCCTGCCGAGCAACAAATTGCCCGACGTTGTCGCGCTCACCGCCGACGAAGTAGCTGAAATGCCCATCGTTGTTGCTGCTAACACGATCGCCGAGGGAGCTGAACTCAAATGCCCATTGCTTGAGGAAAGGATGTCCAGATGATGCTTGAAGCTCCTCCAACTGGTGGACAAAGAAAGGCGGTATGAAAGTACCGCTAGCCAGTGCTTCTTCAGCCTTGGTTAAATTGCAACGTACAGGCATCGCCCCTGAATGACATTCTGCCCAAGACCGGGGGGCGGTTGGGTTGCCTGTTGCTATCGATATCAGCGCATCCGACGCTATGGACGGTTTCAAGATTGCGTGTTGAATTTGGACCATGAATTCAGGTTGCGGCGGAGCGAGTACAAATATGGCGAGTGCCTCTAAACATTCCGACTCCAGTTCACAGGTTGCCAACCACCTCACTATAGCGTCTCCGAACACTGCTTGAGTTTGCGGATTCAGCAGCGCTTGCGCGAGGGAATGAATGATGACCAGTTTACCCGTTGGAACGGGAAGTCCTAGGCGCGCAACCGCGATGTCGGCAATCTGTTTAGCATTCATGCGCCTGGCTCCTGCCACCATTCTGGCTGCTCTAGAGGCTGGGCACTGAACTCTTCAACAACAATGTCAATCATGGTTTCGAAAACACTCTTCGCTCGCTCTAAATCGTTTACCTCCAATAACAGGCGCACAATGCCCGCATCAGGAATGGCCCGTTCCTGAACATAAGAATTTGGAGCAGGCAGCGATGATCGCGCCAAAAATTCCTTCCAGCGCTTGGGGTAGTGCTTACCAACCAATTCCAGGCGCCTGATCGACTCTGAGTAGCCGTAGTGCCGCTCCGACCAACCGTAGCGGTACTGGTGTGCTCGGACTAGCCAGACAAACGCCGGCTTCGGGCCTTGCAGACGTAAAGCCAGATGAAAAGCCGGATCAAGTAGCTCGGTTCCGCGTGAGGTTGAGCCCCCGTCCTGTAGCAGTTGCTCAAGTGCGCGAAGAATCTCGGCACCATTACCCTTCCCATCCCAGTGCATGAGCCAATTTTGGATCAGCGTTGAACGCAGCTGGTAATCTACCTTCTTGCCAACCTCTGCTAGAAAATCCCCGAGTCGAGCGGGAGGGAAATGTTCAAAATTGGGCGCATCTGGCTGAACGAGATCTGGGGCACCACCGAGGGATGCATGGGTCTGCGCCTGCTCGTTCAATGTCTCCCCAGCTTTCAAACTAGTAGTAAGATCACGATCCCATAAGCGGACCTGTGATGGTATCACCGCCCCTTCAGTCGTTCGCGAGCGAGTCTGGAGCGCCTGAACCGTTTGCTCCCCCAAGGCAACACTGAGCGCAACAGCGCTCTCCGGCGCGCTCAGGTCGACGCGTTCGGCAAAAACCGCAAAGGTATGGTCGGCGTAATACCATTCGCCCTGCGACAGAAAGTGTCGGTAGCAGCGTACGTAAACCTCAGGCAGCAACTGCCAGAGCAAGGCGGCAAGATCACAAGGCCTTGATCCAGAATCTTCCGTCATGACATCGATCTGGTCGTAAATGGGCGCTAGCCGGCTGACTGCTTGAACGGCTGCTGCAGGGTCTCTCTTCGCAATGTCACCCACCACTTCCAGTACCACCGCCAAGCCGGGGTCCTTGCGCCAACCATAGCCGATCGCATACTCGTACGTCCGCTCAAGCAACTCATGAGCTAGCTCCCTCAGTCCATACGCGGTAGCCCAACTACACAAGTCCGCGAGCGCCGTAGCTTTTTCATTGAAGGGGCCAACGGTATGTCTGGCCGCTTGGACCTGCTCAGCGATGTAGGCATGCGCAGTTACAGCATCGAGCAAGCGGTAGTTGCACATGAGGAAATCACTTCGCCAATGCTCTAGCGCGAAGAATCCAGAAGCCTTGCAAGCGCCCCATTCTGTTGCCGGTAGATGGGGTGCTCCAGACCGTGTTCGCGTAAGCAAAAAAATGTCTGCGGTGATCAGAACCAGCGCTCTACGGACAGCTCGTAGGTCGCTCCAAGCTTCATGATCGCTGTGAGCGGGCCGCTCGCTGACAACGAGTCGGTATACCACCGAAGCGGGTGGGATTTCACCACGGGCTAATATCGCTGCTGTGGCATTGGCCGCGTTGCCCAGACTTAGCAGGATTGCAGAAAGCCATTTCTTTTCTGTCTGGACGCCTAGCCAGGACGGGGTCGGCACTCCTTTTTGCGCTAGGCCCTGGGCCACGGCTGCGAAGAACAAGAAATGCAAATAGCGGGCGAAGTCATCCTCATCGTTGCTCGTGGAGCCAATGGCTAAAGCGTCATGAGCGCTTACTTGAGGGATGCGCAGAGCTTGCTTGGGCTGGTACAACAGGGACCAACATGCCGAAAGCGGATGCTTCCTAAAACCCAGAAATTGTTGCCAATTTTGCAATTTGGCTCCGGCCCAACCGGCGACCCGCACCGCTTGGACTTCGAACACCCGCCGTAAGCGCGCAGGCATCGGAAGATTGGCGAAAACCATGATGCCTTCCAGGTCTTCAGCCCTGCTAGCGTTGGTCAGGAACCGCTCAAAAAGCTCTACCGAATTTCGATGCCGTCGCAGTAGCTTCAGGACGCTGTCCGGCTCATATCGCCCGGTGCCTGCCGCTACTTGCAGGTAGCGACTGATAGCCTCTTCGTAGTCTCGCGCTTTGAGAGTTTTGGCACGAAGCCGATCATTGATTTTGCTGCGCATCCGCTCCTGCACTTCACTAGCCCGCTCGACCTGATCTAATGACAGGTACAGGGTGGCCAACTGCTGCAGGGCAAGCAGTTTGGACTGATTGACCTGTGAGGCTAAGAGCAGTGCTGGGTAGGGATCTGGAGTCAGTTGCAGCGCGCATTCGCGCAAGGCGTCAGCGTCCTCCAACTGATAAGCAAGTCCGTTTTCAACCCGGTGTTTGAGAGCTCTCTTGCGGATCGCGATTTCGAAATAACCCGCATCGAAAGCCACCAGCTCCGCGGCTTTCAGGATACGAACGATCTGCCCGACTTCACAGGCACGCCTGAGAGCATCCAGCACCCACCCCCTGGTCGTACCGCTCAACAGGTTGTGTTGATCGCCCCGACGAGACTCGTACAACCACAACCAAGCCCAACGCAAATACTCGGGTGCAAGCTTGTCAAGCCATGCCTCCACTTTTGGCCGCAGCATCTCCACACGGCGCTGGTGATCAGGCTGTTGCGCAATGAACACGTATAAACTGCCATGAAACGCCTGCAAACCGGCGTCGACCGTAGCCAAGAGATGGCCGATTTCCGCCTCCAGGTTGACGTCCCTTAACTCAAGACAATGCTCAAGTGCTCCGGTAGGCCAGATGAAGCGATCCTCTGCTAGTAGGTGTAGGGCGTCGCGCACAGACCAAGACAACCGTTGCCACAGCGTCTGGTAGTAAACTCGTGCATCGCCCTGCGGAGCAAAGTCCACTTGTTGTAATGTTGCCAATGAGACGACGCGTCGGTCATGGGCCACTTTCATGAACATATAAGTGAGCACTAGCGGATGACCTTCGCTTAGTGCCATGAACGCTTCGGACAAAAGTGCCAGCTGTCGCTCTGTCGGATCACCGGGCGGTAATTGAAAGACGCCGGCCTCATGCTGCCCCCGGAGCCATGCAATGATCGAGGTCATTTGCATGCGAGGCAGCTCTACCCACGCGTGCGGATCAAGACCACTATGCATCCGCCGAGGCAACTGGTCCTCACTCACGCGCTGAGTGCCTAGGATGAGTGTGATTCCCTGTGGCGCGGGGAGTAACTGCTTGAAGAGTTCATTCAGCGGCCGGATTTCTTCGTCATTCTCGCGCCAAACGTGATCGAGCCCATCAACCACCACGACCAACCGCCGTCCTTGCTCTAAGCAAGCCCGACCGCACGCCTCTATCCAGTTGCGTAACTGCTCGGGCTTATCCTCCAAATGAGCGACGTCTGCAGGGAAGTCGCTCAACAGCTGGCTCATCATCGAGCGGGCAACACTCTTCAAGCTAAAACGATCAGAGGAATCTTGCAGATCGAGAAAGTAGTGATGGCGGACGACTTGCATGCCCAAGGCACGAAGCTGTTCGCAGATGTAGCTTAAAAAGGTGCTTTTGCCCTGCCCTGGAGAGCCCCATAGCACCCGTTCATTCCAGTCGCCAGACTGAATCTCGTCGATAAATTCCTTTGCAAACTGGGGGTCAGGCGGCAGATAGCCTGCCGGTACCCGGAACTCCTGGTCCAACGGTCGAGGTTGCCGCTCGGAGATAGTACTGCGCAACACTTCTAAGGTGATGCGCCCGTCAGGGGCGGGAGCATTTTTGTGAATACTCCACTCAGTGGCGCGGCGTAAGAGGGTCAGCCAGCCGAGATGGTCCGTGTGATTTCCTTCTAATGCCGATGACACCGTACCGCCCAGCGATTCACAGCCGGCGAAGCTATGGGAGAACTCGAAGTTCTCAAAGAACAGTGCGGCGCTCTCGGCGCCCCCCAAATGAGGTTCGAGTTCTTGACGAAGCCCCTCGGGTAACGATTCCCAACGTACTTTTACGTCGGCCAGATGAAGCGTAAATGCCGCGTCCGGTCGCCTATTCGTGATCAGGCGGACCGCTCCCAACCGCGCCAAGCCAACGCGAAAGAACGCACTCGACCACTTCTCCAGCAATGACCTACCGCGCTGCCCTTTGCGGGTGGTCAGCCAGCTCCATGACAGCGCATTGCTGGGGTCAAAGACATCAACAGTGAATTTAACCTGGATTAGGTCTACCCTGCCGTCGATTCGTTGAGCCACGATGTCATCTAGACCTTGAGCATCTTTCTCGTCATCTGCCTCGAATTTGACCCAGTCATAAAGTGAAGGTGTATCAAGCCAGTCACACAGTAGCTTGATCCCCACCAGTGTCTGGTACATGTACCCGCTGGCGGGTATAGCGCTACGTTTAATGCCCACGCTCATGTCGAAAAGCTCATCCTATCCATGGCTCCTGCTGAATTTGACGCTTGTCTTACAGTGTCCGGCAAACCCTAAGTGCTGGGGATAGTACGCCAAAGGGCGGCCTGCCGCGCGACAGCAGTAGCACGGGGCCCTTCATATGCATCCAATCACCTTGGCAAATTGCTTCGTGTTCCGGGGGGCACTAGGTGGTCAGAGTGAATATGTAGGCAACCGACTCCACAGCTTCCACTGTCCCCTCGCTTGGCGCCGAGCTTGTTTTGGCCCTCTGTTGCCCACCCTGGTGCAACCCTCCCCCCGCGCCCCATGGTGGCAAGCAATTGCCCGTTCGGATGGGTTTATGCACCAACGGCATCGAGGGTGATTGCTAGGATCGTAGATTTTAGCAAAGCCGCACTCAATGGTTGTCCTGGTATTAGGAAACACCATTACGGTGGCCAAGTAAGAAACAAATTCTCGGGCTCGCCGCTGAAGAGAACTTTAGAAACTCCAATTAGCTGAATTTTCTCATCTGGATGAATCCCAGCGCGCCTTTGGCAAATGGCAGCAGCTCCGCAGCGTTGATTTCTACCCTGGTGTATCCCCCGGAGGTGTCATGATGAAATGCCGCAGCGAACTCGTTGAAGCTGACCAGCTCAGCATGAAGCGGATGCAATAGTGCCAGGGGATTTGGGGCGACCGCCCCTTTGACCTGGCCCAGCATGTCGCCCACCGTCTGCCCTTCAGTGAATTTTTTTGGAAAACATCGATGCAGGTGCCCCTCAACCAGTAAACGCAAGGCTTTGGCCACTTCGAGCAAGCTGACGGTAGTATCTCCATCGATGAATCGCTCAACGAGTTGGTAATGCTTGTAGTATTCCGAGGAGCAATAGTCATCTAGATCGAAATCATCCAGTCGACTGTAATCATCCGCATCCCGATGAAGGGAAAGCTCTCCTATCTTTCCAAGCTTTTTACGCGCTACACGCCGTTTGACCTCACGTAGAAAGTGGGCATCGTGGCCCAAAGCGATGACCTGTGAGCATTGGTAGACCATCTGTAGCACTGCCTCAACCGTGTTATGACGGCGATGCTTATCCAAGCTGGTGAAAACGTCGTCAAGTACTACCGTAGCATCGGATCGATTGGCGTCGGCGAACAGTCGGGCAAGGAAGAAAGCAAACGCCAACGTCCTTTTGTCCCCTTCGCTCAAAGCCGAATGGAATGACAAGTCCCCTCCTACGCCGGGGCCAACGATGACAGTGGCGCCTCTCACCTTCAGCGCATATTCAGAGCGCAAGCCCCCACCTCTATAGGTGGGGGCCAAGGCCTGGATCTCGAAAGGGGCCGCGAATTTACGGAGCCAATTGTTAATGGATATTTGAAAATCCTTCAGCGTTTGCCCCATCAACCTGTCTAGCTCAGTACGAGCAGTATCTCTTGCAGCCTCTGCGGATTTCAGCTTCGTCTTTGCAGTGGCCAGCTCTGCAACGAGAGCTACAACCGGAGCATCAAACCTTGTCTTGCCGAGCATGAGCGAGGATCGAGATGCCTCAAGTCCCGAAATATCGGGTTTAGCCAGCTTCGCCTTGTATTCAGCAATCACATCATTGAGCTTGACGATTTGCTGGTTGAAGTCAGTTGCAATCTGGGCAAGTTCATTCAACCGCTCTACCACTTTCAGGAACGGCGCGGAATCGAGTGCAGTTAGCGGATCGCCTTCCTTTTGACTGACTATTGCAAGCAAGTCTGCCTCAACCTGGCCGAGCACTTGCCAAGCAGCCACATTGTCGAGAACAGGAATATCGGCGACTCCCAGGCTTTCGGCCCACACGCTTCGAAGGCCCTGATTATATTCGTTGGCAGCACTCCACCCTCCAAGCTTCTTATCACCCAGCCTCTGCAGCACAGTCTGACGAAGCGCGGTAATGCGGCGCTGGTATTCGGAGTAGGAGCCGTCGAAGTACAATTTGTAAGCCTTGAGCAAACTCAGCTCATTCGTTTCCTGGCCGCAAAACGGACATTCATCTTCTGGAAGGTGCTGGAGCCCCTCGGCAACCCATCGCTCGGTTGCTGGCCCTTTGTGTTTGGCAAAATGGGCTTTTGCTGTTTGTTCTGCGTTGACTGAAATACTCTCGAAGGAGCCTTCCAGAAGGCTGGGCAGACCTTCGAAATTAAACGCTGGTATATCCACCATCTTGAAAGCTGGACGGCTCATTATCTGTTGGGATGCCCGAGCTTCGTTCAGTTGCCTGTCGGTCTCAACAATCTGGGCGTCGACATCTTTAATTGGCTTGAGCTTGGTAAATTGGCTGACCGACAAATTACCTCTATACCCCTGCAATGCCCCCTCGGCGGCGGCGACCTTCGCGGTACAGTCCCGCACTGTCGCGGACTCGGTGTCGAATTTCGTCCGTTGGGCTACAGCCGCGTCGCCAAGGGCCAGATTGAGTAGCGCCTCCCGTTGCTCGGGAAGAACACCAGCAGTTGCGTATACATTGCGATCTACGAAAGCCTGGTTGAACACGTGAAGGTTCGGTTGCGGCCCCTTCCAGGAGGCACCATCGAATTCAGTGCTGAAGGGAGGTGATCCGGCCCCGGGACGGAATCGGAAATGGACTTTCTGTGAGGTCAGTGCGCCAATTGTTTTGCGGTCGATCAGATCCTGAGCGTCGAAGGTAGAACACGCCAGCAGGATCGATGACAGTGTCGACTTTCCACGGGCGTTATCAGCGTAAATAAGGCTGACTTTTTCCAGATCTATAGGCTTTGTGATCCCCTTTTTGATGACACCGATGTTATCGATACAGACGATTTTCTCGAGCATGCGAATCCGATCCCCTACGACTGTCCCTATTTTCAGCGTTCCACGATGGCTAAAGCATCAGTGGCATAATGCCGGCCTGAGCAATGTATCCTAACCGCCGGACGCTTTGAGCTTATGTACACGACATTTGCTAATCCAAAGACCGATGAGCAGCAGTGCGAAGTAACACCGGGCCAACTCGGTATCGGTACCTTCGCGCATGCCCGTCGGTGGCGAGCCTGTATTAGCTGGAGATGTCTACTGCGCTGGGGCAGTCCATCTATGGCAGGGAGGTGTCTACGAACCCCGGTGCGACTCAAAAAGCCTGAAACGCGTGACGAAACTACATTTGATTTATGGGTCGATCTTGCGACGCAGCCACGACAATGGCCCAAAAATGCAGAAGACGATATAGAGCAGTGTTCGCATAAATGCTCGCACCGGCCACCATGCAGGCTTCCATTTAACATTGAGTTCAAAGACCCCTTCAGGCCTGAAATGAGCCAGCGGATGAGTTAGGAAGCTATGCCACAAACCATCATTTGAAATCAGTCCGCGTAAATTTTCAGGCACAAAGAAATCCGAGTGGCCGAAATTCTTGTTACGAACATTGAGAGCACTCCTCGAGGCATAGCCTACTGTTCCGCCGGGGCCCGCCCCCGGAATGGTGTATTGCGAAAACGGTACGGCCGTGTCCTTCGCTCCGACGTGATTTAAGACGGCTTCCACCCGACCTTCTGCGATAGGGCGCTCCCAATCAAAATCGGGACGTACGATGCTGCCGGCAGTAATGACGCGCCCGAACTTAAGATCGATGAATTTAGGATCCTCCAGGATGAGCGAGAAGAGACGGGTGCCGAAGCTATGCGCAATGATGTCGGGGCTTGAGGGGCGTTGGCTATCCATCGCCTGATTGATCGCAATCCTGATTCTCTCACCTAGCTGCCTTGCTAGCCTTCGATGGAGTGGCTTTATCAGGACGTCTACTGTCGCCCAGCCATATTTATAAATGAGCACTGGGGCTGAGTAGCGAAGTCGATTGGCGATCTGCCAACTGAACTCTTCCTGCCAGGGAGCGCGACTGTTCATGCCATGGATTACAATGACCCACCTTATATCGCGGCTGGTTTCACCCACGAGGCGATAGAAATACTCAACGATGACCTCCTCGCCTTCCTGCTGATAATCAGCGTGGCAATTCGGGCACATCGTGATCGTTTTAGCTGTGCCGGGCGCAAACACGTAAGGGCAAAGCGGGCATCGATAGGTCTCGATTCTTCGTGCTGCAGCTGATGCCACCAGTTCTTCGATAAAGGCATGTAGTGCTTGGTCGCTCGCCTGCACACCGACCGCCTGCGCGAAATGCGCGAGTGTGAATTCCAGGCCGTCACCTAGCTCTAGGCGCCGACTAATTTCCGCTCTCCAGCGACTCGCCTGCGATTCTGAAGTGTTCATGCTTCGTTGTTGTACCCCCAGAGAAGCTCAACAATTTTGAATACATCCTCCCGCTTGCATTGTGCCCAAATCCTGAGTCTCCCTTCACTACCGTAAACTTGGACTGCAATACGACGACTCGTCCCGTGTTCCTCAGCCACAAAATGAAGCATGCCCTGTGCTCTATCGAATTGGCTGGCATCCACTGCACGGAGTACGCCCCGAACTGCTTCCACGGATTCAATTCCTCCTTCAGCCAGAGTTGACGCCATCTCCACATAGCCGCTGTCGAGCTCGAACCGGGTCGAATGCACGCCCCTATCATCCCTGGCGGCCACCTTCACCGCTTGGCTGAGCGTTATCTTTGCGAAAGGAACATTGGGGCAACCGATGGCCACTAATGCAGCATGGATATCGGCGAGAACTGCATAGTGGTCAATCTCTGGGTTTCGGTGAATCAAGATCGCGCAATAACCATCACCGAAACGCCATTCGTATCGAACAACACTACGATCGAAGCGTTGACGATAGGCATCAAACCGAAACCGCTCGAGCTCCTCCTCCACGATAAAATCCTTCGGCTTCCAGCGATTCCATCCTTCTTTGCTCTGGTGCCACTCCATCGATAATCCGACATCTCCGAGACCGATATGCTTGAGCTCAAGCCCATCGGGAAAATCAAGGCTAGCGCTAGAGCCCAGAACGCCAGCATGCGGACTGGCGGCTATGCCATTGGCAAGCGCGGCAGCATCGATCTCTGGAGGTTGGAATAAGTAGAGGTGCTGATCGCCCCAGCCTTCTACCTCTGCAAGCCAGGCTTCCAGCGTCCCCTGGGTGATAACTTCTTCATCAATGGCAGAATCAAGGTTGCTCGCGAAATCTTCCTTCGTGACTCCGATCTTGGTGCCGCTGTTGCGTAGCAGCTCTTTGATGAAAGAATTTCCTTGGGCGACGACGACCCGATGCACCAATTCCTTGAGTTCCAGCTTGCTCAGCTCCACGGTCGTACTCCCTCTGATAGTGCCCACCTTCGTATCGGACTGACGTTAGCGAAAATCTCGCCCGCGCGATATAGCCATGAGCCATCATGCATTACTATGAAAGGATCCCCCGGTTTCATACGGTTTGCTCACCAGGGCACCGCGCAGCTTTTTGAAGTGCCAACTCAAAGAGCCAAAGGGCTAGGCAAGAGCCCATTTCGCGTAGGCGGGAGCACTGAAATTCGCAATACGTCTGTGCATCGCATAGGCGCAAATTAACTAGCTTTAGGTAGCACACCATGGATTTGCAACGCTTCCTGAATGAATTCCACCCTTTGCTGACGGAGTATGAGCGCAGTGCGTTTCGCGACTTCGTATTTCCCTACGAAGTAACCCCTCACAACTATTTGAGCGAAGCAGAGGCATCATTATCGAGGTTGACCTCCGGCGGTTACCGTGAGGCAGTTGCAAATGCAAAGAGAGCAATTGACTGCCAAATTGAAGCGGTCATCGAGACGCTTGGGCTTCGCGGTGGCAACACCTTCCCGTCTAGGTTAGCTGCAATCCGAACGATCGGTCTGGTGGCTCCGCGTATTTTAGAAAAAATCAACAAACTGCGAAATACGATTGAGCATGACTTTGTCAATCCGACACGAGAACAGGCTGAGTTAGCAGTCGATACAACTCTCCTCTTTGTCGAACTAACGCACCGAGTGTTTCGGCAGACGGTGCTCCAATGCGCGATATATGATCCAACGCCGCAAATAACACCATGGATCAACTGGGGGCCCAACTATTTGGTTTTCGAAATGATTGGTGATGCTGAGGGGATTGAGATTAAAGGTGAAATTGAAGGAGAAGCGTCACTGCGACAGTTAATAAAACGCACAGACATAGAATATATTCCGCTTCTCAAATTCTTTCTCGCTGGTGATTTCGCCTATTCAGACGTAACAGACGAAGACTTAATCAAGAATTTGCGAACGGAGATCGAGGTCTAGATTTTCGGCTACTAACACCCCCCGTAGAGGCAAAACTCAAATGCACGGCTACTTTTGGCCATTTTGTGGGAAGTATTGTTAAGCAATGGCTTGCGATGAATACCGCACAACAGACATTAACTCTCATCTACAGTGACATTCTTTCTCACCTCTCCCTCCATTGGTTCGACCGTAGCCGCGAACAGGATCCTGAGTACGCCAAGCTTTCAGGGTTGTTCCTTCTGGGAACATCGTAGGCATACCAGCAAGAAAAGCGCCGGATCATGGTGATTGGTCGTGAAACTCGAAGCTGAAGAGCGTGGATCGAAGTATTGCTCAAGGGAGATAGTCTTACCGGCTGCTCCGGTTAACCTCCGGCGACGGGTATGTAAGGAGCCAGGGTTGAGCCATTCAAACAACGATCCTTCAATTCAGGATGACAAGCCCTGGGCCGAACAGCCCAGGGTCGTCACACCTAGTTTATTTGGAGATGCGTCGCGAGCTGACCAAATTTTCCCTTAGGAAATAGGCCCGGGCAGAACCTTTTTTCACGGTGCAATCCAAAATGGTGAGGCAATCTTTGTGCTGCGCCCTACTTAACTCCCCGCGCTCATCCACGTTTAAAAACCGCGCAATAGCCATCTCCAGGTAATAATATGCACCAACTTCTTTGGAGGCCAGATCTGGATCCCGGCGTAGAGCTTCAGCCACTGTATGAATGCCCTGACGTAGGAAATGATCAGGATAGTAATACATATGTGTAGTGAGTGACTCAAAAACAATCGAATTCATGACAAACTGTTTCGTGAAATCGATCAGGTAACGAGCCCCATGCGTCATGCGTGCACGCTCTGCCTCATTAGGCTTGCCCCTGATAGGATAATCAAGAAATAGCATCCCCCTCAGGAACTTTAAGACGCTCTCCCGCTTGGAGTGCGGTAATAGGCCAAGGTCAGCAGTTGCAGCGTACTGCATCTCTGGTTCGAACAGCCTCCAGAGGCCCCAGATAGCATCCAGAGACATGGATTTCTCTAGTTCGATTTCAGCGCAAAGCTTAACCATATACATGAAATGTGGACCATTACGGCAGCCTTGCAGCACCCAATCACGAACAGGCTCGAAATTAGCAGGTACCGAAGCCACTACATGCTCCGCTAAGCACTTCTGCATTGCTTCCTGGGCCTCCAGGCCAGCCCAAGAATCCCTGTCATCTTCGCTACCGTCACAGATATAGTTTACAATCCCGCTCAAGATAGCTTTAACATGATCATTGTCACTTGCCAACGGTTGCATGAGCAATATCAAGTGCAGCGCCCCAGCATGCTGACTATTAAAAAAAAACGTTGCGTCAGCTGAAAATTCAGCAGACACCAGTTCTGCCCTGTAGCCCTCCATAAGTGCTACAGCTTCTTCCCCCTTCACCCCTCCTCTTCCAGACCTAATCAGTGCGTAACAAGCTTGCTCGATCTCCGAAAGCCGCATCAGCCAAGTGCTGCAGACCAATGCAAAGTCCCTGTCGATGTCCCACAGATAATGACGCACGCCCTTCGCGGCAGCTAGCCGGACGTAATCATTCGGATGGGTCAGACAAGTTGCAATTAAATGTTTAACTTCTTCAAAGTCCTCCTCCTGAACGACCTCAAACAGTTTTGGGATCATGACAGCACAAGCCGATTCACCACCCAGGTCGCCCGTGCCGGTAGATGCAAAGCCATTGAAATCATTAGCCCCAAACCTTACAACCTCCACTATTCGGTAGATGATCCACTGAAGATCCTCATCAGACAGCGTGTCCAAGTGATCGCGTAGCCCTATTGCCGCCGTCGTTACGACTGCACCCAGAGCCATCAATCCAAGCTTTGTCTGAACCACCCCCTTAGAAACGTCATCTAGCAGTCCGATGGCCTCTTGTAATGCTTGATGATAAGTTTCGTACGGTTCTGAACTAAGTGCATTCTTGTTGAAGACTGAATCAGACCATCTGTGCAAGCGGAAAATGCGGTAATCGAAACTTTGTTGAGCGTGGTGTGCAGCTCTTTTTTGCTCCAGCTCGGTTGGAAGCGGCTTCGCCACTCTAAGCTCGAATATATTCTTCTCCTGTGTTGGCACTACCGTCATATCTCTTGTATCTGTACGATGCAACATGTACTGGATACTCTCAGATTCTTCGGGTGAGAGGTTTTTGAATTTATCGAGAATAGCAAGTGCGTGAGGCTGAAGCTCGGGATCAAGCTGAATTTGTAATAGCAGATCCTCTAGTGAACGGGTTCTCCAAGGACGCGCATTAGACCTATTGCGCTCATCAATATAGGCTTCCGCGAGGAGTTCTCGACCGAAGGGAACTCGTGGATACCCCATTGGAGTACGTTCTTTGACAATCCTGTTGATTTCAAGGCCGTAGAAATGCTCACACCTAATAATTGGAAGTGCTTCGCTCCCCACCTTTTTTGGAAACGCGACTGCAATTGAAGCCAGCAAACCTGTAATCAATCCTGAACCGCTATTCTCAAGAAGGTAGGTGAAAACTCTTTTGAATTCGGCATCGTTGCCTTCTGATTGGGCTTGTCGGATAAACCAGTTTTCCAGTGCCATGAGTGCGCAGTGCAGCATCCCAGGTACTACAGATAGCCCGCGATATGCTTTCCAAAGCTGTGGGGACACCCACTGCACGATGTCCGACCCATTGTTCAGCCTTAGAGTGACTTGGGCAAGCTTCGATTCATCGTATAGATCTGACCACTCCGGCGCAGCCTTGGGATGAGGTGACTCTGCTTCAACCAAGGCATCCGTACACCAATTACAGAGTTCGAGAATGAAGCTGATAGCTTTATCAGAATGATAGGTCAATAGCGCATGGAAGGGCCCTTTTAGGCCACTTGAGCCGGGAGACAAGTCGACATTTTCAAGCCCGAACGAATCATTTCTCCTATATGCGTAATAATGGTCGTCTTCCACCTTAAACCACTCGTGACGCGCTAGGCGTATGACAGTATCTGGCATATGCTGACACAGTACACCAGCACTTTCTCGATTGAGCACTAGTTGGGTGAGCGATCTGACGTAGCGCGGCCTATTCGCGCTTTTGACTATGAATACATCACGCTCAAACAATGCAGCAAGCTCTTCTCTAACCACATGAGCTAGCCTCAGGACAATTAAGATCAGCTTAGATCTCATCTCATCGCGCGAATAAGAGTCTTTGTTCACATCAATAATATGCAAGGCTAATAATGCAGCCTCCCTGAGAGCTTCATCCGCCCAGCCGTCTAAATGATAACTATCCCCCCAAACACTCAACGCCTCAAAAACATTTCTGAGAATTTCGGCATGCAATGATTGTCGGTGGTTATAGGCAAACTCAAAGCACGCACTCCATCCTCGCCCAAACGGGGTCAGAATTAAAGTGTTCGGAAACTGTTCAAGCGCCTCGCTGGGGAGAAGCCCTTTTAGGCCTTCCCACGGGCGCTGACAAGTTGTTCTGAGTATAAACAGGAGCTTTTCAAATAACGCGAAGTCGTTTTTAACAATCAGCAACTGGATGGAGTTCAGTAATTCCCTAGGGGTGTCACTATGAAGCACTGCCGCAAGCGTCTCATCCTTCCAGTAATCAGAAATTGACTCACTGGAAAGTATCTGCTCCACCAACTCTACTACTGTCGCATCTTCTCGAAGGCGGCGCAGCAACCATAATCGAAAACCACGATTGATCGCAGGTTCGCTGCCGATAGCATTCAAAAATTCAAAAGCAGAATCCGCGTGATCCTCATACTCCTGATCTATAAACTTATCCAACGCCCAATCTTCGAAAACGTCGTGGCTCGGGCTAACGTATGAGTTTTGGACGCGGAGAATTAGATCGTCAGCCTCAAGCTGCTCGACAGCACCAGCATCGAAATCCCTTGCTGGAACACCAAACACCATACTCTTGGCACGCTTCTTCGAAATTTCTACAAAAGTTCTTTCCCTACGATCAGGCATTCCGTCTCCACGCCTGTCGCTCCTTGCAATCACCGATTCCCAAATTCTGCTACGAAACTCAGATTCTGTGTCTGTATCAGTGAACGTTTGGTTGTTTGCCAATGCGCGAACCGCCAAATCAACAAAGAATGGCACCCGCATGATCGCAGAGAGTGAAGGGTTTTTGATAAGCGGTCCCAGGGCAGGCAGTTCCACGCACAAGTGCGCTAACTGCTCAATCGTGAAGCCACCTATCGAAACTGTTTGGAACTTTATATCGGCCGGCTGCAGATGCGTGAAATTCAACTGCTGCATGCCATAGCTTCGCCCGGTCGCGATGAACGTCCACCCACCAGACTTCTGAATAAACCTCAGCAGCTGTTGAAACGCAGTGGGATCCTTCAACTCCAATATGCGCTCAATGGACTCAATCACTAATACTTTATTTTTGATGAGCGCAAGGTGACCAGCAATTTGCCCAATTGTACTCTCCAGACCTATCGAGCTAAACACCTGGCCGAGACTCGGCTTGTCTAGATCCTCAGCACGAAGGTAAAAAGGCACACAGTCCTTCAATCGCTGACTCAAGAAATGTTTCACCAGCGCTGATTTGCCAGCGCCACGATCGCCAGAAACCAGAATTATTCCATCTTCTAGAAACAGTTGCTCCAAGTTGGTCATTTCAACGTCACGGTTGACGTGCACATTCTGAATGCTGTCCCTGATACCTTCGTAAATATACTCCCCCTGTTCGCTCAGCTTGAGGATATCCTGAGCCAGCTTCGCGGACACTGCTGGCTTGAATATTTCACCGAGCTCACCCAAGTTTTCTCGGGTGATCGTGCCACCATTGTGGTTAAAGCTTTGCACATGCTCGACAATTCGAGCCATTACGGCATGCGATGACTGGTCGGTATAGCAAGAAATCAATGCATTGACGAAAGTGCTGACAACCGAGGCTTTGGCGTCTACATCATAAGACAGCACATAGAAAACCTTGAGAAAACTCCACAGTTCATGATCCGACAGGGCAACCCCGTCATTTGCGGAATTTAATTGATCCCTGAACATCTGCAAGCGATTTTTCTTGGCATCACTAGTAAAGCCTTTCGTTTGGCTTTTTCGAATAAACTCTGCAGCGTCGCTGGAATACCTGGCCCATTCCAGCACTGGCAAGGTGTTGTTGACATCATTTTTCGGCAGGACGCCTACGACAAGAGCGATAGCATCCGTTTTTGAATTGAAGTTCCCTCCGGAGAAATCTTTCCAGGCGCTGGTCATCACCTCAGAGAATGTAGAGTCTTCCGAACTTCCAATTTTAATCTCATGCTTAACCTGTCCGAACAGCCTGCAAGTAGAGCCTGCTCTGTCAACAGCCTCCATCACGAAATCGTCCGTATTGACACCCTCGTATTTTGCTTGAAGCTTGATAGATGTAGCCCTTGCGGCATGTGGCAAGCCTGGGATCGGAGCGTCAGCAAGCAGCGCTAAAGTGAAAATTGCTTGAACTTTGTTCTCAAAAACAACACCACCCCCACCAGTAGAAAAAGGATTACTTTGCTCTTTTGTACTGCTCACCATGGTTTCAATCCCTTACCAATCCATTGCATCTTTCGAGTTAATAATCACTTTCTGCCATGGCACGCGCGGTTTTCAACCCGTTTATTCGGGCCTCGATAGATGCGACGGCCTGATTGTGTGCTGCCATCACGTTAGGGAGAAGGTTGAAGTCCTTGTAAATGCGGTAGCCACGGATGTGGATTCTAGTGATCATGATCGTCATTCCTTTGGCGAAAAATTCGGTTTTGTCTGTAGTCGAATCTAGTTGCCCGCGATGCTATAGGCGAAGTGTTAGCCCTGTCGATCCCCTCTTGCGCCGTGTGCTACCACCCTGCCCTCCCGGGCGGCGTGCGTTACGGTTCCCGGGAGTGCCTACAGCATTGGTAGTCATCGAAACCCGTAGTGACGGGCTCCTTCTGACCAAAGCTCGTGCCGAACTGGATCGGATTTGTAGGTGAAACTCACGCCTTGAATTTTGTGAATTGCGATGCCACCCCGGTTTAGCCTCAGACTGGGCTCTGGCGCATGTACTTAACCCATATAGCGAGTCGTTGGTTCTTGCATCGATGGACTGCCTTCCCAAATTTGCGGATAAAAGATCCGCTGATCCTCATCCGGCTCCCATAGATTCACGTGCTCAAGGGCTTCATGATCGTCGGTCTTCTCGACGCCACTGGCCTTGTGAAAGAGGATGACGTTCAGGCCTGGAGAGGCATCTTTAGCCTTCTTGCCCACTTCACTGTTGGAAAGCTCCTAAACTTACTGATGGGCATCCTATAAATAAAATTCAGTGCACAAGAGTGAAATGCTCAAGCACCATGTCATAGCCCAGTCATCTAGTATCCCTAGCCCGAAAAGTCGTCAATTACATGAGCGTAGGATTTCATCCGCGATACCTGCCTCAGAATACTGACCAACTTTATTGCTGCTCCACTGCTTTGACTCGTTTCGAGTATGATTTCACCGCGTAGATCGATCGCCCATTAAGGCGTTGCACAAGTACTAAAGAAGCGGCGCCTTCGTATGCCACAACCCGCTGACGTCCATTTTCTCCAAGGAAAAAGCCATGCTGCAATTCGATCCAAATTGGCGGTTTGAATCCCCTGGCACCGTGGGTGCAAATGTCGTCAGCGACATCCTCCAACATGTGATAAATCGGGTGGCTGGCACGTGCAGCAGAAAGCATATACTGGAAACATTCAAACGCCGCTTTGCTCAATCTATCGGCACTACAACGGGCACCAGCTCATCTGAAAGCTGGGCAGAATCAGATCTTGAAACATTCATGGCTCAATCTGCAGGCCAGAACGCAGCGCTGTTCGCAGAGGCTCTTTATGACGGGCTTGCGGACATCGACTCGATGGATGTGAACGCTGCTATTCCTCCGTGGCTCTATGTCAATAAGTACCTTGCCCCTTGTGGGTTTGCCATTGCCCCTCCAAACCTGATAACGACGGCTGAATTCAAGCCAATTCCTGTCCCGCAAAATGTCCCGTCGCTTGACGCTAGGGCCAACGAGAAAATCCAGCGCTCACTCAGCGACTCAGAACATATGTTGGCGTCGGGGAAAAATCGGGCAGCAGTGCAGGAAATACTCTGGCTGCTCGAAACGATTTCAACCGCTTTTCGCGGAACCGAGTTTCCGGATGGCAACGTCACGGGGAAGTACTTCTCAAAAATTATTGGCGACTTACGTCGGCTCAACAAGGGCAAAACTTTAGATCGAGTGAGCGTCTGGCTGGACAGCATTTATGGTTACTTGTCCGCGCCAGATGGTGGAGGGATCCGCCATGGGGCCTCACTTAGCGAGCATGAGGAGCTAACCGTGGGTGAGGCTCGTCTTTTCTGCGACCTGTCACGAAGCTTCATCACATTCTTGTTGCACGAGCATACTCGTCTGGCGGGAAAAAAATTCTAATCTGAAAATCAAAACTGGGAGTCTTCAACAGGCAAGTCAGAGGCCCGTCATGAACATAAATCTGTGAACATTTGGCTCCATACACCCGGAGAAAACCCGCTAGTGATTGATGTAAGGATCGGTCATGAACAAATAACATCGCCCACTTGTTCAATTGCGTATTGGGCTATACGCATCACCGCACTATTTTCTGGATCTCAGCAACCACCTGCTTCACTGCGTCTTCGATCGTTCCTTCATTACGGCACAGCACCCACCCGTGATCCGCAACCGCTCTCTCGAACCTCTCGGTACACGCGACATGCTCTGAGTGCTTATGGATCACAGTGCCGCCCAGTCCGCGTGATCGTGCCGTTGCCCTTGCCCATGAAATATCCGGCGCGGTAACGACTCCGACATGCAGATCCGGCACTCGCACGTTTCGCTCCAGATTCAAATGGAGAATCTCTGCAAATGGGATGCTGTGTCGAAACGCAGCATCCGACGGATACCAGCGATCAATCAAGATAATGCTGCCCAGCGGCTGCTGAGCCAGCACGTTCCGGGAAATCCAGCTACGACTGTCAGCAAACCGTTCGCACACAGCCCATTCCATATCCCGCGTGGAATGCCTGGCGAGCTCATTAACAAGCGCCATGGTTTCCCTTCTGAAGGGATCGCTTTTTCTCTCGCAAAGTCGGATTACTTTCTTATTATTTGCCCTCAACTCTGCCGTAACGGCCTCCAGCAGAGTGGTCTTGCCGGTGCCTTTAGGCCCATCCAGAGAAACAAAAAGCGCAGAGTTCATTTTTCACACGGCGGTTGAGACGATGATGACCACTCTAACTGCATTTCTGGAATTCAATCAGCTCATCCCTGCATTAGCCCCCTCCCTAATGCTGAAACGTCATCATCTCCCATCCGCCCGCATGTTAATCTCGCCCCACCACGAATAGACATTGATCGTCACAAGACGATGACCAGAACCAGGAAAGCCCATGCCAAAGATTTCTCACTCAGCCCTGCGCCGCAAATTCCGTGAATTGCTTGCCACCCCAACCTGCGTTGAAACCGCCTCCGTCTTTGACCCGATGTCGGCGCGCATTGCCGCGGACCTGGGTTTTGAAGTCGGCATCCTCGGTGGCTCCGTTGCGTCGTTGCAGGTGTTGGCCGCGCCCGATTTTGCGCTGATCACCCTGAGTGAGTTCGTCGAGCAAGCCACCCGTATCGGGCGTGTCGCCCAGCTGCCGTTCATTGCCGACGCCGACCACGGCTACGGCAACGCGCTGAACGTGATGCGCACCGTCGAAGAGCTTGAGCGTGCCGGCGTGGCCGCGTTGACCATTGAAGACACATTGCTGCCCGCGCAGTTTGGCCGCAAGTCCACCGACCTGATCTCTATTGAAGAAGGCATCGGCAAAGTCCGCGCCGCGCTGGAAGCCCGTGTTGATCCTGAGCTGTCGATCATTGCCCGGACCAATGCCGGTGTGTTGCCGACCGAAGCGGTTATCGAGCGCACACTGGCGTATCAGAAAGCCGGCGCCGATGGGATTTGCATGGTGGGTGTGGCGGATTTCGAGCATCTGGAGAAGATCGCGGAGAACCTGACCGTGCCACTGATGCTGGTGACTTACGGCAATCCCAAGCTCAATGATGCCAAGCGCCTGGCGAGTCTTGGCGTGCGCGTGGTGGTTGCCGGTCACGGCGCTTACTTTGCCGCGATCAAGGCGACCTATGACAGCCTGCGTGCCCAGCGCCAGTTGACCCACAGCACCGACAACCTCAGTGCCACTGAGTTGACGCACACCTATACCCTTCCGGAAAACTACGTGGCGTGGGCTGAAGAGTTCATGGACGTCAAAGAGTAATTTCAGTGCGGAGGGAGTGTTGCGCTCCCTCCTCCTTCATGACCATTAATACAAAGTCGCAGCTTTCGCCCGTTGATGATAATGTGCCACTACTGTTATCAAGGACACTTGGAGGCCTCTAACCCTGGCTTTCCTGAGCATGGAGGCTGTTTTTTTGACCGTTGTATTCAACTCAATTCCAGAAACGGTAAAGATCAAGCTATGGCCGCATCAGCGGGAAGCTGTCGATTTTGCTGTTAACCATCTGAACAATCACCAAGGCACGTGCATCGTCAGGATGCCTACAGGCACAGGAAAAACCGGTGTCATTGCGAGTCTCGCCGCACTGGCGAACCCTGGTCAGACGCTGGTGCTAACCCCCTGGGTGCATTTGAAGCATCAATTGATCGACGACATTACGCTCAGGTTCTGGTCGCGAATTGATGTTGATGCGCCCAAATTAGCAATTTCCGAATTACTGCCGAGCAACGTCGAGAAAGCCTTAGGCAACGCCAGAATACTGATCTCGAGTTTCACTTGCTTAACCGACATACGGCGTAACCACCCGGAACAATACAAAGCCCTTAAAAGGCAGATCAGCTTGATCGTCGTGGACGAGGGCCATTACGAACCCGCCGTGGAGTGGGGGCAATCCATCAAGCAGATCGAAGCGCCGACAGTATTATTGAGTGCGACACCCTATCGAAACGACTTGAAATTGTTTCGTATCAAAGATCCCCAAGCGTCCGTCTATAACTATAGACATGCGTGTGCAGAGACGCACGAAATCATACGCCCAATAACCTTTGAAACCCTCAAGGGCGTGAACGCCAGCAATGATATTGACCACAAAGCCCAAGCATTTGCACAGTACTGGCTGGCGGCAAAGCAATCCGTGGGAGCGCTGGCCACTGATGAACCACGCGCAATTATTTGTTGTGACAGCCATTCAGAGATCGAAAAAACGATAACGATACTGAACAAACACAACATAACCGCTATCGGTATTCACGACCGGTTTTCCCAGACGCCCCCATTTTACAAAAATGTGCCAAGCGTCACTGTGGAGGCCGAGGTCTGGGTCCATCAAAATAAACTGACCGAAGGTTTCGATGACAGTCGCTTTTGTTGTGTGGCCTTGTTTTCGAAAATATCCAACGACCGTAAGTTGATACAACAGATCGGGCGAATCATCAGAAAGACCGGGGCGGATCGCCCCGGCAGCGCTGCTCGTGTCGTGTGCGTAGAGGGCGCCGATTTTGCGGACCGCTGGCGAGCTTACCGCGACTATGAGCTAGCCTTCGAGCCTCGCAGCGCAAATTACTTCCGTGATTATGTTTCCAGCCTGCTGGCGTTGCAGCCCGAGTTCGAATACTTCGATGGCCGATTTAGAAAGCGTTTTGACGAGAGTATCTTGGGTAGCGACGAACAAGTGAGTATCGCGCCCAGCGTTCTGGTTAGGGTGGTCTCCACCGGGTTCCTGTTTGATGACTACATCGAGCATTGCACCGACACGTTGAATCTGGAAGATGCCATTATTCTTGGCCCAGACGCATTCGGCCCATGTCAACAGTCGGCTCATCATGCGGTGTGGGTCTACGCCTCTGTCGCCAATTCGAGGCTCCTGGGAGCGAATTCGCTGTATGAGGTTCGCCTTCACGCCCATTGTGTGACGTACTTTGATGGTCATCTGCTGATCTCGGACACGTCGGGCACCTATCCGGAGGACCTGATAGAGCGTCATACCCTACCCGTCTCCATAGAGCACTTGTCCAGAGTATTTGGCGCAGGAGCCAAGATGACCAATGTGTCGCTGCAAAACACCATTCCATTTGACTCAGTGATCCGGGCAGCGGCGATTCGCGGCACTGATCTGAGCCGCATATCGGCCTCGTTGACCGACAGTATCCAAATCTGTCGATCGGCGCGCGGCGCATTGGCGGGTGATAGAAAGTATGTTGGCTTTCAACGGGGGCGTGTACGCCAGGAACTAACCGAAACTCAGCGTAAATCCCATCAAGTTGCTGAATTTGTCGCCTGGGCGAAAACCATAAGCCAACTCCTCGGCATGCCATCTGCCCCGGCCAGGCAAAACCATGAGGTGTTGTCGCGCTATATACAGCCCGTCGATCCTCCCGCGCACGTCGCGCCTAAAGCCATCTCGCTGGATATGCACCACGGATACATACGCTTTACACGGCGAGACGGAAAGGCGCTTGAAGCGCGCTCACTGTCAGCTGAAATCGTTCAAATAAAGCACCGGGGACCATCGACCGCTGCGCCCACTTTCGAGTTTGAATTGTCGTTTGTCTATGTGGAAAATGAGGTGACCACAACCATCACGGAGGTCATGAGATTTGAGTTTCAGCAGGCCAAGACACGCTTCTGGTTCAAGTCAGCGACGCGCAACCGGGTGCGTGTAGAGGATAATAATTTTCCAAGTAAAAAATTCTCACTGGCAGAGTATTTGAATCGCAAGCAAGAGCACATTTTGATCGGCATGCAGGACGGTAACAGCATCTACCAAGGCCGCCACTTTTATACAGTCAATTATGGTCATGCAGAACGTAACATCGTGAACCTTATCAAAAACGTCACGGTCGGCGACGTGTACTCTGAGAAAGGTACCAAAGCTGAATTAAGTGAGATAAACAGAAGCACGATGACGGCATTTTTGCCGGGCACACTGTTTAAATTCATTGCCGAAGACCACCTTGCAATACCGTTCGATCCCGAGGTGCTCGTATGCACGGATCTGGGTACGGAATGCGCGGACTTTGTGGCGATCAACTACACGAATAAACAGTTGGCGTTCGTCCACGCCAAGCAAGGAAAAGGGTCCAAGATCTCAGCATCGGACTTCCACGATATTGTCTCTCAGGCTATGAAAAACCTGCTGTATTTCTCACCTGCAAGTGATGATCCGGAGGGTACCGCAGGCTGGAATACTGCGCAGAAATGGAACAAAACCCAAATCTCACGCATTCAAAAAAACAGTCTGCAAACCCCCGAAGGCAACGCGATTTGGTCACGTGTCAAAGAGCAGATTTTCGGCGCGCCCGACGCCCAGTTGCATGTTGTGCTTGCAACTGCTGGCTGTTGCGATCTTAAAACACTCCAGAATGCAATTACCCAAACCGGTTCACGCACAGCGGAAACCGGGCAACTCATGCACTTGTTAAATGGATTAAACGGCACAGTCCGTTCGCTAGGGGCTCAGTTGAGCATCCTGAACCTACCGGTCCCGCCCAAATCCACGACCTGACCGGGTGAACTTGTCCTGTCCACCCGCGGCTGGACAAGCCTACCTCACGACGTCCACTCCTCCCCACCTGGCCAATCCTTGGTTGGAATATCCGCAATCGTCCCATCCTTGACCCCATCGATGCCATATCGCTCGATTGAGTCACCCAGCACTTCGCCGAACTTGTCCGACTTGACCTGCGCCTGCCCTTCCTTGACCAGCCGTGGGATGCCTGACGCATCTGGTCAACCAGCTTGCGCACTTTATCTTCGTCCAACTCCGCACCGCCCTCCTTGCCGAAGGCAGTCTTGATGTTGTCGAATCCGGCTCCCTTGAATAGGTTCTCCTGGGCAATGCTGGAGAAGTTGTCGTTGAGCTGTTGGTCGTACTGGGCGGTGAATTGCGGATCGAGCGCAGAGTTGTAGAGCGCCACTTCCAGGCTGAACTCCGAGGCGGCCTGCTCCGGCGTATTGTTCTTGAGCAATTCACGCATGCGTTCGCCGCTGGCCAACTGGTCCTTGTAGAACGTCTTGAAGTCTTCATTATGCGAGGACTTGGCAACCGCGCTTTGCATTGCCTTGGCATCATCAATGCCAAGGATCGACTGCAGGCTGGTCGCCGTGGCGTAGAAGCTGGCCAGCGCGGCGTGCTGGTCGGTCTTGAGGTTCTCCCAGCCGTACTTGCCGAAGTCTTGCAGGCGTCCGGCCTCGGTACCGTGCTTGGCGTCGCCACCTTTGGTGAAGCTGTCGACGCGGCCATTGTCTATATCGTTGCCGGCCAGGCGCGAGCCGGTTTCGTCGAAGCGCTCGACATGCTCCAGCACCTGTTTGGCGCGATAGGCCGCGTCAGCATCATGTTCAAAATCGCCTACACGTTCGCGTAGCTTGTCCTTTACGCCGCTCTGGTTGCCGAGATTATTCAGCAGCGGGCTGTCATGGATGATGTCCTCGGCCGTGCGATGGTCATCCTTCGGACGTTGCCACTCGATGCCCGCATCCTTGGCCTTGGCCCGATCGACCGCATTGCCCCACTCGGTATTGGAATTGTTAGGGTTGACTGCCTTGATGCTGGGGGCATTGCTGACGGGTGCTGACATGCGAGCGCTCCTTGATGGCGGGGCCTGGGCCATCATCGTTGTGGGCGATGACAGCGTGGCGGTAAGGAGAGCAAAGGCCATGATGATTGCTGAAAGATGACAGGCGAGCTGGCCGCCAGGCGTGGAGCGCCATGCAATCTGCCGATGCCCCCGTACCTGTGGGGCGAAAGCACGCATGTGAAATGTTGTGAAAATCCGCCGCAGAGTCTGCGGCGGCAACCAAAGGATTTTGTCGAAGCAGAGCGGCTAAGACAGCGTCCACGCTACACCCGCAGTCGATTAAAAATAGTGAAGTTTAATTAATCGAGTTTCATCCGCTAGCCCGCTGCAGGCCACGCAGACTGTGCTTAGAATCAACCCCGGCAACCACGCCGAACACAATAAAAAACCGTAACAGCTCACCTGCAAACATCTGCCCATTCAACTTTATGCGCCCTCCACTAAGTGCGGTGTTTCTGTGCGCGCGTTCAAACTTCCGGGGAAGTCACAACATGATTAAACAGTCGAGTCTGTTAGCACTGGCGGTGTGTGCCGGTCTCAGTCAGCTGGCGTTTGCCGAATCGGTCACCGATCAGGCAGATGCCAAGGGATTTATCGAGGGCAGCAGCGTCACCGGGTTGTTGCGCAACTACTACATGAACCGTAATCGCGAGGGGGGCCGGGCCGATAACATCGACTGGACCCAGGGCGCGATGCTCAACTACGCCTCGGGTTTCACCCAGGGCACCCTTGGTTTCGGCTTGGATGCCTACGCCTACGGCGGGCTGAAACTGGACGCCACCCACGCAGACGCCGGCACCGGCAACCTGCCGACCGACCGGCATGGCGACCCCGAAGATGCCTACGGCTCCGTGGGCGCAGCGGTGAAGATCAAGATCTCCAAGACCCAACTGAAATTCGGTGACATGCAACCCACCGCCCCGGTCTTCGCCACCGGCGGCACCCGCCTGTTGCCGCAAACCGCCACCGGTTTCGACCTGACCAGCAGTGAAATCGCCGGCCTTGACCTGGAAGCCGGGCACTTCACCAGCACCAACAGCGGCATGACCAGCAACCATGACCACGATATCTATGCGACCTACGCCAATATCGCGGCCAACAGTGCCAGTTTCGTTGGTGGCAAATACACCTTCAGCCCGTCCCTGAGTGCAACCGTGTATGCCGGCGAACTGGAAGACATCTGGCGCCAGTACTACACCAACCTCAACTACGTGATCCCGCTGGCCCATGACCAGTCACTCGCGCTGGACGGCAACCTCTACCGCACCCTCGACACTGGCAGCGCCAAGGCCGGCGCGATCAACAACACTACCTACTCGTTGGCGGCGGCGTACTCGTTCCTGCAGGCACACACGTTGACGCTGTCGTTCCAAAAAGTGCATGGCGACACGCCGTTTGACTACATCGGCACCGGCAACAATGGCGCGGGTGAAGGCGGCGATTCGGTGTACCTGGCCAACTCGGTGCAATGGGGTGATTTCAACGGGCCGGGGGAACAGTCCTGGGGCGTTCGGTATGACCTGAACATGGCCAGTTATGGCGTACCAGGGCTGAGTTTCATGGGGCGCTATATCAATGGCTCGGACATCAATGGCACCCACACACCGGATCACAGCGCGTATGTGGGCGACTACGGTGCCGACGGCGCGCACCACGAAACGGATCTGGAGGCCAAGTACGTGATCCAGAGCGGGCCGGCGAAAAACCTGTCGTTGCGTGTACGCGATGCGATCGTGGCATCGAACGCCGACCAACGCGATGGTGATCTGAATGAGTTGCGGCTGATCGTCGACTATCCGTTCACCTTGCTCTAGCCATCTCCTGTGGCGAGGGAGCTTGCTCCCGTCGGACTGTGACGCAGTCCCGTTCTTTTGATCTAAGAACGGGGCCGCTTCGCGCCCCAGCGGGAGCAAGCTCCCTCGCCACAGAAAGCCCCCTCGCTACGTCAGCCGACCCAACCCACTGCGGTCTTGGGAATGACTTCCGACTCATCCAGCTTCGACGCGAACATGCTCACCGCCTCCACCGCGTCACTGGTGCTGGTGCGAATCTGCAGGATCACCGAACCAGCCTGATCAGCCAAGCTGACGCCGCGTTGCGCGCCCTCCTGGGTGGCGTTCATGCTGGTCACTGCGTCACGGGTTTCCGAGAGGATCATGCCGATCATCTCGGCAATTTCCGCCGTCGAGCGGCTGGTCCGCCCGGCCAGTTGCCGGACTTCATCGGCTACCACCGCAAAGCCTCGCCCTTGATCCCCCGCCCGCGCTGCCTCAATCGCCGCGTTGAGGGCCAACAAGTTGGTCTGGTCGGCAATCCCCCGAATGGTGTTGACGATGGCAGTGATCTGCTCGGAACGATCGCCCAGTTGCCCCACCAGCCGTGCAGAGGCGCCGATGTTGTCGGCGATGCGGCGCATTTCGCTGGCAGTCTCCTGGATCACCTGGGTGCCATGTTCGGCAAAACGCTCGGTCTCGGAGGAAATATGGTAGGCCCGCGACGCACCACGGGAGTCTTCTTCGAATTTTTCCACGCGCTCGGTGATGTCGCTGGCGAACTTGACGATCTTGATCAGCTTGCCGTCGCCGTCGTAGACAGGGTTGTAACTGGCTTCCAACCACACCACCCGACCATGTTTGCCCAGGCGCTTGAATTGCCCGGTAAAGAATTCGCCATTGTTCAGGCGACACCAGAAATCGGTGTATTCGTGGCTGTTGATCAGGGTCGGCTCGCAAAACAAGCGGTGGTGTTTGCCTTTGAGTTCCGCCAGCGAATACCCCATCACGTTCAAGAAGTTTGTATTCGCGTCCAATACGTGGCCGCCAAGATCGAACTCGATCACGGCCATGGCCCGGTCCAGAGCGGCCAGTTTGCTGGAGGTGGCCGCTTCCACCTCCACTTTGTCGGTGACGTCCAAGGCGTACTTGACCACTTTCAGCACTTGTCCGCGTTCATCCAGGACCGGGTTGTAACTCGCTTCCAGCCAGATGGTCTTGCCGTTGGCATGAACCCGTTTGAAGGTGCCTGAAACGAACTTGCCGGCTTTCAAATCACTCCAGAATTGGCTATAGGCCGAACTACTGGTCAGCGCCGGTAAGCAAAAGTCACGGTGGGATTTGCCGGCCAATTGATCCGCGCTGTAGCCCAGGGTCTTGAGAAAATTATCGTTGGCGCGCAATACCTTGCCATTGAGATCGAATTCGACCACGGCCATGGAGCGTTCCAGCGCGACAATCAGTCCTTTGTACTCAGTGGATTCGGCCGTCCTGGCCGCCAGTTCTGTTTTGAGTGCTTTATTGAACATGACGTACCCTCAGCCGTGCGGAAAAACCGTTCTCTTGATTGGCTATCGGCTGGGAAATACGCGACTTTATGCGGCATAAATGTTTATTTTTTGGCGCCAGATTATTGCTCTAGGTCCCGTTACTCAAGGCTTTGCGTCGGGCAGTGACAACCGCTCTCGCATGCCGCTGCTCGCAGCAGGGCCAGCCTGCAAAACGCACTGATCCATCGGCACGACCTGCCCCTCGGCACTTGCGAGCATTGGTTGTACCGGCCTGCCCGTCCCACGCTCCACCAACTCGACACTGGTACCCTCCTCGGCGTAATGCCGATTGCCCCAGGCCACCAGCGACATCAGCACCATGCGGAAATCCTCGCCCTTCTCCGTCGGCACATATTCGTAGCGCGGCGGACGCTCGCTGTAGGCCTGGCGTTCGAGCATGCCCGCCTCCACCAACGCGTTGAGGCGGCGCGTCAACATATTCGGCGCGATGCCCAGGCTGCGCGAGAACTCGTCGAAGCGGCGCAGGCCGTGCAAGGCGTCGCGCATGATCAGAATGCTCCACCACTCCCCTACCCGCTCAAGGCTGCGGGCGATCGGGCATTCGTCGCTGATGAGGGACTTGCGTTGCATGGGGATTCCTGTGGGTCAGTGCAAATGTGTGTGACGCCATGTTACTTTCATGATGATAGTGACGTCCATAGGGTCTGTTCCCTCACCGCAACCGGAGTCGATTGATCATGAGTAAACGCATTGTTGTGACAGGCATGGGCGCGCTGACGCCGTTGGGCGCTGACGTGGAATCTACCTGGCGCCGCCTGTTGGCCGGGCAATCGGGCATTCGCCGCCTGCCGGAAGAGTTGATCGGTGACTTGGCCGTCAGTATCGGTGGCCAGGTACAAAGCAGCGTGCAGGACCCTGAAGCCGGATTTGACCCGGATCGCCTGCTCGCAGCCAAGGAACAACGCAAGATGGACCGCTTTATCCTGTTCGCACTGGCGGCGGCGGATGAAGCCTTGAAGCAGGCCGGCTGGGCGCCGAACACAGTGGAACAACAGGAACGCACGGCGACCATCATTGCGTCTGGCGTCGGCGGTTTCCCAGCGATTGCCGATGCAGTGCGCACCACTGACAGCAAAGGCCCGCGCCGATTGTCCCCATTTACCATCCCGTCCTTCTTGAGCAACATGGCCGCCGGGCATGTGTCGATCAATTACGGCTTGAAAGGCCCGTTGGGCGCGCCGGTGACGGCTTGTGCCGCGGGTGTGCAGGCTATCGGTGATGCGGCGCGGATGATTCGTGCCGGTGAAGTCGATGTAGCGGTGTGCGGCGGCGCGGAAGCGGCGATTCATCGGGTCAGTCTGGCCGGTTTTGCGGCAGCGCGAGCCCTGTCCAGCGACTTCAATGACAGCCCTGAGCGGGCTTCGCGGCCATTCGACCAAGCGCGCGACGGTTTTGTCATGGGCGAAGGCGCTGGCATCCTGGTCATCGAAGCACTCGAACACGCCCTAGCCCGTGGCGCGCAGCCGATTGCGGAGTTGGTGGGCTACGGCACCAGTGCCGACGCCTATCACATGACGGCCGGCCCGGAAGATGGCGATGGTGCGCGACGCGCCATGCAGCAAGCCTTGCGCCAGGCAGGAATCGAGGCGGCCCAGGTGCAGTACTTGAACGCTCACGCTACTTCCACCCCGGTGGGCGATAAGGGCGAACTGGCGGCGATCAGGACGGTATTTGGCGCTAACGGCAGCCCGGCGATCAGCTCGACCAAATCCGCTACCGGTCACCTGTTGGGCGCTGCGGGCGGTATCGAAGCCATCTTCACCGTACTCGCCCTGCGCGATCAGGTCGCCCCGGTCACCCTCAACCTGGAAACCCCCGACGCGCTTGCGGATGGCCTGGACCTGCTGCGCGGTGCAGCCCGGCCGATGCCCATTGAATACGCGCTGTCCAACGGCTTCGGCTTTGGCGGCGTGAATGCCAGCGTGCTGTTCCGCCGCTGGGCGTAGTTTGCCCCTGCGGTATTTTTCGGGGACCATGGGCGCCTTTCTGAACCTGCCAACGAGAGGCGCCCATGGCTAACCACGACCTGCACTACACCCCGGATCCCGATGCCGACTCGATTTCTTCGGATGTGATTGGCTTCAACGGCATCCTGGTGTCCACCCAGATCCCGACCCGCGCCGATGGCAGCCTGGAACTGGGCGATATCACCCTGCAAAGCGAATGCACCCTGCAAGCCTTGAAAGTCGCCCTGGAAAAGGCCGGTAGCTCCATGGACCGGGTGATGCACCTGACCATTTACCTGACGGATATGGCTGATCGTGCCGCCTTCAACGAGGTCTACAAACGCTTCTTTGCCAAGCCCTGGCCCGTGCGTGCGGCGGTTGGCGTCGCCGCGTTGGCGGTAGACGGCATGCGCGTGGAAGTCACCGCGATGGCTGCTCAAGCCTGAGTGGGTGCCGGTCAGGCATTTCACAGCTACAATGCGCGCCTCAACCGTGACAAGCCTGACTAAAAAAACTATGTCCTTGCCCAAGCATCACCTGGAATTGCTCAGCCCTGCCCGCGATGTCGCCATCGCGCGCGAGGCGATCCTGCATGGCGCCGACGCCGTGTACATTGGCGGCCCGAGCTTCGGCGCGCGCCATAACGCCTGTAATGACGTGAGCGATATCGCGTCATTGGTGGAATTCGCCCGCCGTTATCACGCGCGCGTCTTCACCACCATCAACACCATCCTGCATGACAACGAACTGGAACCCGCGCGCAAGCTGATCCATCAGCTCTACGATGCCGGCGTCGACGCATTGATCGTGCAAGACCTGGGCGTGATGGAGCTGGATATTCCGCCCATCGAGCTGCACGCCAGCACCCAGACCGATATTCGCACCCTGGGCCGCGCCAAGTTCCTCGACCAGGCCGGTTTCTCGCAGCTGGTATTGGCCCGTGAGCTGAACCTGCAGGAAATCCGTGCCATTGCTGACGAAACCGATGCCGCCATCGAGTTCTTCATCCACGGCGCCCTGTGCGTGGCGTTCTCCGGGCAGTGCAACATCTCTCACGCACAGAACGGCCGCAGCGCCAACCGGGGTGATTGCTCCCAGGCCTGCCGTTTGCCGTACACCTTGAAAGATGACCAGGGCCGCGTCGTGGCCTTTGAAAAGCACCTGCTGTCGATGAAAGACAACAACCAGAGCGCCAACATTCGCGCACTGGTCGAAGCCGGCGTGCGTTCGTTCAAGATCGAGGGCCGCTACAAGGACATGGGCTACGTGAAAAACATCACCGCCTATTACCGCCAGCGCCTGGATGATGTGCTTGAAGACCGACCGGACCTGGCGCGCGCGTCCAGCGGCCGTACCGCGCACTTCTTCCTGCCGGACCCGGAAAAAACCTTCCACCGCGGCAGCACTGACTACTTCGTCACCGACCGCAAGGTCGACATCGGCGCCTTCGACACCCCGACCTTCACCGGCCTGCCGGTGGGTGTGGTGGAAAAAGCCGGCAAGCGTGACCTGCAAGTGGTCACCCATGAGCCGCTGTCCAATGGCGACGGTCTTAACGTGCTGATCAAGCGCGAAGTGGTGGGTTTCCGTGCCAACATCGCCGAGCCTAAAGGCGAGTTCGAGGAAGATGGCGAGAAGCGCTACCGCTACCGCGTCGAGCCGAACGAAATGCCGGCCGGCCTGCACCAACTGCGCCCGAACCACCCGTTGAACCGTAACCTCGACCACAACTGGCAACAGGCGCTGCTCAAGACTTCATCCGAACGCCGTATTGGCCTGACCTGGGCTGCTCGTCTGCGCGAAGCACAGCTGGAAGTCACCGCCACCAGCGAAGAAGGCATCAGTGCCAGCGTCACCCTGCCCGGCCCGTTCGGCGTAGCCAACAAGCCGGAACAGGCGCTGGATACCCTGCGCGACCTGCTCGGCCAACTGGGCACCACCGAATACCATGCGACCGACATCCAACTGGATGCGCCGCAGGCGTTTTTCATCCCCAACTCGCAGCTCAAGGCCTTGCGCCGCGAAGTGATCGAAGCGCTGACCGCTGCCCGTGTGGCCGCTCATCCACGCGGTGGACGCAAAGCCGAAACCACCCCGCCGCCGGTCTACCCGGATGCGCATTTGTCGTTCCTCGCCAACGTCTACAACCAGAAAGCCCGCGACTTCTACCACCGTCATGGGGTGAAGCTGATCGACGCCGCCTTCGAAGCCCACGAAGAAACCGGCGAAGTGCCGGTGATGATCACCAAGCACTGCCTGCGTTTCTCGTTCAACCTGTGCCCTAAACAGGCCAAAGGTGTCACGGGCGTGAAGACCAAGGTCGCGCCGATGCAGTTGATCCATGGCGATGAAGTGCTGACCCTGAAGTTCGACTGCAAGCCGTGCGAAATGCACGTGGTGGGCAAGATCAAGGGCCACATCCTTGGCTTGCCGCAGCCAGGCAGCGCAGTGGAGCACTTCAACCCGGAAAACATCATTTTCCAGGGTACGCACTGACCCTCTGGGAGCGGGGCCACCACCAGCCCCGCTGTAACCCCGCGGCCGCCAGCAGGATCGCCGCCACACCCAGCCATTGCAGCCAACCCAGGCGGTGCCCGAAGGCGATCCAATCGACGAAGATCGCCGCAATCGGGTAGATGAACGACAGCGCGCCGGTAATGGCCGTGGGCAGTTTCTGGATCGCGCCGTACAGCAACACGTACATCAAACCGGTATGCACCACACCCAGCGTCACCAATGCCGCCCAGGCATTGGGGGTGGCCGGCAGACTATTCCAAGGCACCATCGGCGCGAGTAACAGCGCGCCGGTGGTCACCTGGATCAACGCCATTAAATGCGGCGGTACTTCTTTCAAACGCTTGATGATCAGCGCCGCAATCGCATACAGGAACGCCGCGCCCAGCGCCAAGGCGATACCGGCCAGGTAATCGTCGCCGGTTTTGTGATCGCCATGTGCGGTGACAATCGCCAGCATCCCCAGGAACGCCACACTCAGCCACGCCAGTTTCTGCACGGTAATCCTTTCCCCCAGGAACAGCGCCGCGAGCATCACCAGCATGAACGGCTGCACGTTGTACACCGCCGTGCTGATGGCAATCGACGCGCGGGAATAGGATTCGAACAGCAGCAACCAATTGCCAACAATCGCCACGCCACTGAGCATCGCCAGGCCGAGCTTGGCCCAGGTCAGCAGCTCAAGGCGCAGGTAACCCAGCAGTGCGCAGACCAGCAACAGCGTCAGCCCGCCGATCACGCAGCGCCAGAACACCACTTCGATCACCGACACGCCAGAGACCAGTACAAACCAGCCAATGGTGCCCGAGATCAGCATGGCGGCGATCATTTCCCAAGACCCGCGACGGATGGATGTATCCATGATTGAAGCTCCTCAAGTGAGGCTCAATTATGGCAATCTGCTCAGCAGCGGCTCCAGCGCCTAAAAAAGGCCAAACCGCTGTATTGCCTTTACTTATTAGGTGAACACTATGATTGACACGATCGACCAGCAACTCATCGCCGCCTTGATGGATGACTCGCGCCTATCCCTCAAGGCCCTGGCCGGCATTACCGGGTTGTCTTCGCCCAGTGTCGGCGAACGTTTGCGTCGTCTCGAAGAGCGCGGCGTGCTGACCCATTACACCGTCGACATCGACCCCAAGCATTTCGGCTACCTGCTGCAAGCCATCGTGCGCATCCGTCCGTTGCCCGGCAAATTGCAGGAGGTGGAACGGCAGATCCAGGCGATTCCCGAGTTCACCGAGTGCGACAAGGTGACCGGCGATGACTGCTTCATCGCACGGCTGCATGTGCGCACCATGGATCATCTGGACAGCCTGCTCGATAAGCTGAATGCCTACGCCGAGACCAACACCGCGATCGTCAAGAAAACCCCGGTGAAACGGCGTTTGCCGCCGTTAGGGGATGGGTGATTGTGAGTCATCAGCGCAATCCATTGTAGGAGCTGGCTTGCCAGCGATTGCTATCTGTCAGTTGATACTTTTGTTGCTGACTCAACGCTATCGCTGGCAAGCCAGCTCCTACAGTTCGTTTTGCGTTGTCTACTCGTGCAGTGTTTTGGCCGCTGTCAGCAAACCTTGGAACTTGCGATAACGTGCCGCCAACACGGCTTGCTGCTTGGCATCCGGCAGATATCGCGCCTTCACCGACATCCCTGCCTGCAACAACCTCTCCCCCTGCCCGATCGACAGAAATCCCAGCTTCGCGGCGCCGATGCAGGCACTCAACTCACTGCCGTGCAACGTGAAGATCTCCCGCTGCAGGATGTTGGCCAGCAGCTGCGCCCAGTATTCACTACGCGCACCGCCGCCCACCAAGGCACAGGCCCCTAAATCGGCACCGGCCGACTGCACGGCGCGCAGCGCATCCAGCAAACCGAAACCCACGCCTTCCATCACGGCATAACCGAGCATCGCGGGTGTGCAGTCATGGCCCAGGCCCATGAAACCGCCGCGCAGCAGCGGGTCGTTGTGGGGTGTGCGCTCTCCGGCAAGGTACGGCAGAAACAACGGCGTGCTGAGTGGCACGGGTTGTTCGATCGGCAATTGTGCCTGCACCTGGTCCAGCAACGCCTGCTCATTCGCAGTGCCCGTCAGCCGTGTGACCCAACGCAGGCAACTGGCCCCGGCCAGCATGGCGCCCATGGTGTACCAACGGTTCGGCAGCGCATGGCAGAAGCTGTGCACGGCGCTGGCCGGGTTGCCGGCGGCGTGGTCGGTGATTGCGACGATGGCAGCGCTGGTGCCGAGGGTGATGAAGCCGTCGCCAGCGTTGATCGCACCAATACCGACAGCCGCTACCGGGTTGTCGCCCCCGCCGCCAGCGATCACGACGTCAGCCGACAATCCAAGGTCCATCGCCGTCAAACAAGCACTTGCAGCGCCGCCTTCAACCAGCCTTGGCATTTGTTCCGGCGCAAGGCCCGTCGCGCGCAGCATGGGCGCGAACCACTCGCGGCGTGCCACATCCAGCCACAACGTCCCCGCAGCGTCGGACATCTCGCTGATGCGCTCCCCACTCAGGCGCAACCGCAGGTAATCCTTGGGCGACAGTACACAATCAATGGCTCTGAATACCTCAGGCTCATGCTGCTGCAGCCACAGCAGTTTCGGCGCCGTCAGCCCGGCCATGGGCAGGCTGCCGGTGATGTCGGCGAACTCAGGGCCCAGCTCCTCGGCCTCGGCGACCGCACGGGAGTCATCCCACAGGATCGCCGGGTACAACACGCGATCATCAGCCCCCAACAACACCGCGCCATGCATCTGCCCGGACAGGCCGATACAGGCCACACGGGCAAATGCCTCATGCAGGCGCAACTGGGCCAGTGCCTGCAAACAGGCCTGCCACCAATCCAGCGGGTCTTGCTCGGACCAGCCGCTATGACGCCGCGACACGCTCAGGCGCACGCCGGCATGGGTCAGCACTGTACCGTCGAGGTCCATGAGAATGGCCTTGAGTTCCGAGGTGCCGAGGTCGATGCCGAGGGAAACGGGACTGCTCATACGGGGGTCATTCCAATCCATTACAGCCACATGAATTACGCCATTGCAGGGTCGGCGCCAGGCGCACACTCTGGGTCGGTGCGCCGGGTGAAGCCATGCGTTGCAATAACAGGTTCACTGCCTGGGCGCCGAGTGCCTGCACCGGCTGCGCGATCAGTGTCAGGCGCGGCACGAAAAAATCCGCCCAGTCGAAATCATCAAACCCCACCAGCGCCATGTGCGTAGGCACGTCGATCTGCGCGTCACGCAGGGCCTGCATGGCGCCGAGGGTCATCAGGTTGTTGCCGGCCATGATCGCCGTCGGCGGTAACGCCAAGCCCAGCAACTGCACCGTGGCCTGGCGCGCCGGCTCAGTATTGGAGCCGCCATTGACCAGCAGATCCGGATCAAACGTCAGGCCCGCCCCCTGCAATGCGGCGCGGTAACCGGCGACACGCTCATCGGTGGTGCTGAAACCTTCACGCCCGGCGATAAAGCCGATCCGGCGATGGCCATGGGCGATAAGGTGTTCAACCAGCACCTGGGTAGGCTGGGCATTCTCCACCCCAACCTGATCGAAGTGCTCACTCATCATGCGGTCCACCAGCACCGCTGGAATCTCGTTGACGCGCAGATACTCCAGGGCCTTGGAGCCGTTGGAAGGCGCCAGCACAATCCCATCAACCCGCCGATGATGCAGCGCCGTGACCACCCGCAGCTCCTGCTCCGGATCATCATGAGTGTCGACAAACAGCATCATGTAGCCGTGCTGGGCGCACGCGGTTTCAATCGCGTGCACCGTTTCGCTGAAGTAGTGGTTGGACAGCGCCGAGATCGCCACGCCAATCGTGTTGGTGCTCGACCGGGCCAGCGAGCGCGCCAGGGTGTTGGGGATGTAGCCCAACGCCTGGATCGCCTGCTGCACCGCCAGCACAGTGGCCGGGCTGACCTTGCGGGTGCCGTTCAACACGTGGGACACCGTCGACGTCGACACCCCCGCCCTGCTTGCCACGTCATCCATGGTGACCACGACGCTGTTCCTTCTCAGTGGATCAATGTTTGCTCGACCATCCGCTGTACGTAGCGACGTTGTCACGGGTGATCAGTTTTGGCGTGAGCAGGGTAACCGCTTCGGCCGGGGCTTTGTCATTGAGAATGTCATTGCCCACGTTCACTGCGGTCTGCGCCATGGCCCAGGGGTCCTGGCTGGACGACGCCTGGATCTGCGTCTCGGTCTTCAAGGCATTCTCGATATCCGGCGCGCCGTCCACCGAGGTGATGATGATGCCGCTGCGCTTGAGCTGCTTGGCCGCCAGGTCGCTGCCGATGGCTTGTGGGTCATTGATCGCGAACAGACCGTCGATTTTCGGGAAGCGCGTGAGGTAACCCTGCATCACGTTCAAGCCGCCTTCGCGGGAGCCTTTGCCGTCCTGGTCGTCGGACAGCACCTTGATATCCGGCGCGGCGGCCAGCGCGGCCTTGCAGCCTTTGACGCGGTCGGTCACGGCGGTGACTTGCGGGCCGTTCTGGATGATCACATTGCCCTTGCCGGAGAGCTTGTCCACCAGGTACTGGCAGGCCAGCTTGCCGGCTTCGACGTTGTCGGTCTGCACAGTCGCGTTCACGCCCTTGGCGTCCACATCCACGGCTACCACGACGATGCCGGCGTCACGGGCTTTCTTGATCGCCGAGGCCATGGCAGAGGGGTCGACGGCGTTTATCAGGATCAGGTCGACCTTGGACGAAATGAAATTGTCGATCTGCGAAAACTGCTTGCTCAGGTCGTAGTCAGCCGACACCGAAGTGACCTTGACGTTGGGGTTGAGCTCCTTGGCCCGAGCGGTTGCGCCGTCGGCCAGGGTCACGAAATACGGGTTGCCCAGCGAGCCCATGCTGATACCGAGGGCCTTCAACTCACGGGCTTCGACGGCTTGGGACATCAAGGCAGCCAAGGCAATGACGGGAAAGATACGTTTAAGGTTCATGCGGGTCTCTCTTGTGATTGTTGTAGGAGTGAACTCAGGTCCGCGCACCGGACTGGCGATAACGATCCAGCGCCACTGCGCCAATGATCACGATGCCCTTGATGATGTATTGCCAGATATCCGACACACCCAACAGCACCAGGCCGTTGGTCAGCACTGCGATGATCAGCGCACCGATCAACGTGCCGCCGATGGTGCCGACGCCGCCGGTAAAACTGGTGCCGCCAAGGATCACCGCCGCAATCGCGTCCAACTCATAGGATTGCCCCAGTTGCAGGCCATTGGCGGCAAACAACCGCGAAGCGCTCATCACCGCGCCCAATCCGGCCAGCGCACCGGACATGGCATAGACGAACAGCAGCACTTTCCACACCTTGATCCCCGACAACCGCGCCGCTTCCGGGTTGCCGCCCACCGAGTAGATCTGCACGCCCATCACTGTTCGGCGCAGGATGAACCACGACAGCGCCACCACGGCCACGGCAATGATCACCAGCCAGGGCACGCCGAGTACCGAGTCATTGCCGATAAAGGCAAACGGCAGGTCCGGGTTGAAAACGGTCTTGTCATCGGCCAGCAAGCGCGCCAGACCACGCATGGCCGTCAGCGCGCCGAGGGTGACAATAAACGGCGGCAGGCGCATGAAAGCGATCAACCCACCATTAACCAAGCCCAGCAGCAAGCCAAAGCCAATACCGGCAGCAATCCCGAACATGCCGAACTGCGGTGACATCGACGCCTGCAGCGCCACCACCGCCGAAGCGGCCAGGATCGCGCCTACCGACAAGTCGATGCCGGCGGTGAGGATCACAAAGGTCATGCCCGCGGCCAGCACCACGTTCACCGACGCCTGCTGGGTGATGATCGACAGGTTCTGCACCGTCAGGAAGTTCTCACTGGCCAGGGCGAAGCCCACCAGCAGCAGGATCAGCACGGGCAACATACCGACCGTGCGCATCAACTCGCGCGCGCGTTCCGCTTTACCTGTTGTTGCGATATTCAACTCAGCCATGGGCAACCACCTGATCGCCACCAGTGGCGAGGTCAATAATGCGTTCCTGGGAAATAGCCTGGCCGGAGGCGCCGCCGACTTCAGCGACGAGCTGGCCTTCGCGCATGATCAGCACGCGGTCGCAGGTGCCGATGATTTCCGGCAGCTCGCTGGAAATCACCACAATGCCGACACCGGCCTGGGCCAATTGATTGATGATGCGGTAGATCTCGGACTTGGAGCCGATGTCGACGCCGCGTGTGGGTTCGTCGAGGATCAGCACGTGAGGCTTCACCTCCAGCAGTCGCGCCAACAGCACCTTCTGCTGATTGCCGCCGGACAGCGCGCCGACATTGACCTTGCCTGAGGCCACGCGAATCGACAGCGACTTGATCGCGTCATTCGAACGCTGCAAGGCATGCCCGCGATCCAGCACGCCACCGGCATGCGCATCCGGCACACAGGCGCAGACGTTGATGTTGTCCGCCACGCTCATGTCGAGGAACAGGCCTTGGGCCTTGCGGTCTTCGGTGAGGTAGACCACGCCTGCGCGGATCGCATCCGCCGGGGTGCGCAGTTGGGTGACGGTCTTGCCGACCACTTCCAAGGTCCCCGAGGTGCGGGGGTCAGCCGCAAAGATCAGCCGCGCCAGCTCGGTGCGCCCTGCCCCGACCAGCCCGGCAATGCCCAGCACCTCACCGGCATGCAGGTCAAAGCTGCACTGGCGCACGCGCTTGCCGTCGGCCATGTCGCGCACGCGCATCACCACGTTGCCGGGGTTATACGCCGCGTGTTCCTTTTTGTAGAAACCCGACAGGTCGCGGCCCACCATCATTTTTACCAGCACTTCGGCCGACAGCGCATCGCGGGTCAGCTCGCCGATGTATTGGCCGTCACGCAGCACCGAAACACGGTCCGATAACTCGTAGATCTCGGCCATGCGGTGGCTGATATAGATGATTGCCAGGCCCTGGCTGCGCAGTTGCTTGATCAGCGCGAACAACCGGTCGGTTTCGCGGGATGACAATGGCGTGGTGGGCTCGTCCATCACCAGGATCTTGGCGTGGGCGTGCAGGGCGCGGGCGATCTCCACCAACTGGCGCTCGGCAATCGACAGGCTGCTGACCCGTGTTGCCGGGGTGAATTCGGCGCCAAGGCGTTGCAGCACCTCGATGCACCCCGCTTCCATGCCCTTGCGGTCGATGGTCCAGCCACGCCGCAGTTCGCGGCCCAGGTAGATGTTCTCGGCCACGCTCAGGTTGGGGCACAGGCTCAGTTCTTGATAGATGACGGCAATGCCGAGGGCTTTTGCGGTGGCGGGGTCGAAGGTCGGAACGCGTTGACCGGCAATGCGGATTTCACCGCCGGGGTCGGCTTGATAGGCGCCGGAGAGGATTTTCATCAGTGTTGACTTGCCGGCGCCGTTCTCCCCCATCAAGGCGTGAATTTCGCCGGGGTAGACCTTCAGGCCGACATTCTTGAGCACACGCAAACCGTTGAAGGTTTTGCTGATGCCCTGCATTTCAAGCAAGGGTTCAAGGCTCATGAATGAGCTCCTGGTTTTATTATTTTTGTCTTCAGTGAGCCGACTCTAATGTAGAAACATTTCTTTACGCAAGCGCTTGCTTGAGGGTTTTTGTGCTTGAAGAAACGTTTCATCAAGCCAGTTTGTTGAATAGGCACACAAAGCATCGATTTTACCGTTTGTCTGCTATTGTCCAAGGACCTCATCTCCTCCTCATCGCCCTCCAGCGATCTTCTGCGAGCATGCTCTGCGCCATTGTCGGTTGACGATGGCGGGCCTGAACGTCACGGAAAGCCCAAGCGATGGACAAACCGTTACCCGAACAGCCGCAATCGCGCGCCGAAAAGATCGTCGAGTTCAAACGGCAGAAAACCCTGCTCAAGACCGGCGCGCTGCAAGACGCCATCTTCAACAGCGCCTACTTCTCCAGCATCGCCACCGATGAAAAAGGCGTGATCCAGATCTTCAACGTCGGCGCCGAACGCATGCTTGGCTATGCCGCCGCCGACGTGGTCAACCGCATCACCCCAGCCGACATCTCCGACCCCGTCGAGTTGATCACCCGCGCCGCTGCCCTCAGCCTGGAACTGGACACGCCCATTACGCCGGGTTTCGAAGCCCTGGTGTTCAAGGCTTCCCGCGGCATCGAAGACATCTACGAGCTGACCTACATCCGCCAGGACGGCAGTCGCCTGTCGGCCATGGTTTCGGTGACCGCCCTGCGCAACCGGCATGACACCATCATCGGCTACCTGCTGATCGGCACCGACAACACCGCGCGCAAGCAGGAAGAAGCCGAGCGCAAAGGCTTCGAGCGTGCGCTGGAAGAAAAGAACCTGGAGCTGGAACACGCCAGCCACATGAAGTCCGAGTTCCTCGCCACCATGTCCCACGAACTGCGCACGCCGTTGAATGCGGTGATCGGTTTTTCCGAGGCGCTCAAGGACGGTTTGGTCGGTGAAATGAGCGAGACCCAGCGCGAATACATCGGCGACATTTTCACCAGCGGCCAACACTTGCTGTCGTTGATCAACGACATTCTCGACCTGTCCAAGGTAGAGGCCGGGATGATGGAACTGGAGCTGGAAAGCGTTGAGTTGGCGGGCCTTTTGGCCAACAGCCTGCTGATCGTGCGGGAAAAGGCCGCACTGCAACGTATCCAATTGAAGCTGGAATGCCCCGACAACCTCGGCCACTTGAAACTGGACCTGCGTAAGACCAAACAGATCGTCTACAACCTGCTGGCCAACGCGGTGAAGTTCAGCGAGCACGGCAGCTCGGTGACGCTGACGGTGCGCCAGGTCAGCCGCGAGCAGGTCGGCCAGATTCCTGGCGACTGGCCGGTGTACCGCTTTGCCTTGCCCGAAAGCCTGTACCCACAATTCCTTGAATTGAGCGTCAGCGATACCGGTATCGGCGTTGCCGAGGACGATATGGGCAAGCTGTTCAAGGCGTTCAGCCAGATCGACAGCAGCCTGGCACGCAAATTCGAAGGCACGGGACTGGGGCTGGCGATGGTCAAGCAACTGGCCGAGCTACACGGTGGCAGTGTCGCGGTGGCCAGCCGTGAAGGCTGTGGCGCTCGGTTTGTCGCATGGTTGCCGCTGCATCGTGAGCCGGAGGCGTCGTGGCCGAGATCCTGATCGTTGAAGACAATGAGGCCAATATGCGTCTGGCGCGTCTGCTGCTGGTGAACGCCGGCCACACATCGCTGTGGGCACCTGACGCCGAGACTGGCCTGACCCTGGCCCGCGAACAGCAACCGGCCTTGATCCTGATGGACATTCAACTGCCGGGCATGGACGGTCTGGCGGCCACGGCATTGATTAAACAAGACCCGCTGACCGCGCATATCCCGGTGATCGCCCTGACGGCCATGGCGATGAAGGAAGACCGCGAGAAGACTCGGCTGGCCGGTTGCGACGCCTATATCATCAAGCCGCTGCGTTACAAAGAGTTATACCAAGTGATCGACACCTTGCTGCAAAAGCCCAACAGTCCCCTCACATGAGTCCGCTCCATGGCCAGCCAACCCGCAACGTTGTTGATCGTCGATGATGAGCCCCAGGTGCGCAAGCTCCTGGAGACCTTGCTGCAACACGAGGGCTACCAGACTATCTGCGCGAGCAACGGCGAAGAGGCGCTGCAGGTGGTGGTGCAACAGGCGCCCGACTTGATCCTGCTGGACATCATGATGCCGGGGATGGATGGGTATGAGGTGGCCAGCCAACTGAAAAGTGACGACGCCACGGCGGGTATTCCGATCATCATGCTATCGGCCCTCAGTGATGCTGGCGCGCGCGTCAGCGGCCTGGAAAGCGGTGCCGAAGAGTTCCTCAGCAAACCGATCGAGCGTATCGAACTGTCCTTGCGCGTGCGCAACCTGCTGCGGCTCACCGCTCATGGCGAGCGGGCGGATAATATACGCCAAGCCCTGCAACCCGACGTCGACCGTCGGGACCTGGAAAACGCCCTGCGCCAGGCCGTGGAGCGCAATGAATTCATCGTGCATTACCAGCCCAAAGTCGAGCTTGCGACGGGCCAGCTTTGCGCGCTTGAGGCCCTGCTACGTTGGGACCGACCGGGGCATGGAGCCGTGTCCCCAGCGGTGTTCGTACCCGTGTTGGAGAGCCTCGGCCTGATCGTAGCGGTGGGACGCTGGGTGATCGAAGCCGTTTGCCAACAGATTGGCGCCTGGCAACGCACTGCCATTGGCGCTGTGGAGGTATCGGTCAACGTTTCCGGCCATCAACTCATAGAGGGCGACCTGATTGCCGATATCGCGCGCATCCTGGCGCAAACCGGCGTCGAGCCGCACTGGCTGGAAGTGGAACTGACCGAAGGCTCGTTGATGGAGAACACCCAGCACACCATCGCCAGCCTGCAACGCTTGCACACCATGGGCGTGAAAATCTCCATCGACGACTTTGGCACCGGCTATTCAAGCCTGGCGTACCTGCGGCGTTTTCCCATCGATACATTGAAGATCGACATCGCGTTTATCCGCGAAGTCACCAGCAACCCCCAGGACGCCGCGATTACCCGCACCATCATTGAACTCGCCCACAGCCTCAACCTGCGGGTGGTCGCCGAAGGCGTGGAAACCCAGGCGCAATTGGCGTTCCTGAAGGACGCCGGCTGCGATCAGATCCAAGGCTACCTGTTCAGCCGGCCGTTGCCGGTGGCAACCTTGGAGCGGCTGCTACTGGAGCGTTCAGAGACTCCGTGAAAGCTCCTCGCGCAGGCACTCGATCAATCCTCGGTGGGTCGCTGAGTGACCCCGCCAACGGTTGGAAGTGAAACCCTTTGTGGTGAGTAGGTTTACTCATGGTGAGTGGACTTCCCGTGGTGAGCGGGCTTGCCCCGCGCTGGGCTGCGTAGCAGCCCCCATAAAGACACCGCGTTGCTCCAGGTATAAACGGGTATCCGGTTTTGGGGCGGCTTCGCCGCCCAGCGCGGGGCAAGCCCGCTCACCACAGAAACCGCACTGCGCCTCGCCGGTTACTGCGCGTTGGCCTTGGCCGCGTCGTTGATGATCGCCACCACTCGCGCCGGATTCGACACCATCACCACGTGAGAAGCCCCCTTCACATCCACGGTTTCCTTGGAGCCCGCACGGTCAGCCATGAATTTAAGCGCGGCCTCGGGAATATTTTTGTCCGCTGAACCGTATATGAAGTAGGACGGCACAGTTTTCCAGGCTGGGTCACCCGACGGTTCCTTCAGCGCGGCTTCGGTGATCGGGCGTTGCCCGGCTGCCATCAACTGAGCTTCCTTGGGCGCCACGTCGGCGGCGAACTGGCTGTTGAACTTGTCTTGCTGGATGTACAGGTCGGTCACCCCGTCCTTGGAGACCACGGGTTTGTCCAGGGTCGGACCCAGGGTGCCGCCAGGGTAACGGCCGGACAGCTCAAACGCGGTCTCGCCTTTTTCCGGGGCAAACGCGGCAACGTAGACCAGCGCCTTGACCTTGTTGCTGCCGTGCACGGCGTTGGAGATCACCGAGCCGCCGTAGGAATGGCCGACCAGGATCACCGGGCCTTGGGTGTGTTCGACGATGTCGGCCACGTAGTCTGAGTCGGTCTTGACGCTGCGCAGCGGGTTGGCCACGGCGACCACCGGGTAGCCTTCGGCCTTGAGCCCGGCGATCACGCCGTTCCAGCTGGAGGCGTCGGCAAACGCGCCATGCACCAGTACCACGGTGGCTTTCTGTGGGGCAGCGAAGCTGGCGGTGGCTACACCGAAGGCAAGTGCACCGCTGATCAGGGCGGCGGCGACGCGGGAGAACTTGAAGGTTTTCATGGACGTTTGCTCCGTGGGGTTGGGCGCTCAAGGCGTTGAACGTGAGGCCATGATGCCGAAACGTGTTTTACAAATGGAGGCTAATAGTCGACGATATGGCGCAGATCGTCTAAACAGATCGTTTATTGAAATCAGGTGAGTCATGGATCGTTTGTCCACACTGCTGGTGCACTTCGGCATCGGTGCCGATACCTTTCACAGCGGGCCGTTGCATGGTGCCCTCGACACCCGCGATCTGCAGCAGCGCGGCCGGGTCTACCTGCTCAAGGACGGCCAGGCCAGCCTGGAAATGCCCGACGGCACCCTGCGTATCCCCGAGCCCAGCCTGGTGCTGGTGCCGCGCCCCCTGCCCCATCGGCTGGTGGCGGCCAAAGCCGACCGCGCCCAGGTGGTGGCGGCCTCGCTGCGCTTTGATGGGGGGATCGATAACCCGTTGTCCGTGGCGCTGACCGATACCATCGTGATGCCGCTCAAGCAGATTCCGATGATCGCCGGCACGCTGGAGTGGCTGTTCGATGAGGCCTTCGCCGAACACTGCGGACGCGAGGCAGTGATGAACCGGCTGTTCGAGTTGATGGTGATTCAGTTCCTGCGCCACATGATGGCCTATCACAGCATGACTACCGGCATGATGTCGGGCCTGGCGGACCTGCGCCTGGCGCGGGCCATGACCCTGCTGCACAACAATCCCGAACGCCCATGGACTGTGCAGGAAATGGCGGTGGAGTCGAACATGTCCCGGGCCAGTTTCGCTGCACATTTCCATAAGGTGGTGGGCCAAACGCCGGCCGACTATGTGCTGAGCTGGCGCGTGAGCCTGGCGCAGAAACGTCTGCGTGAAGGTCGCCCCATCGCCCTGATCGCCGATGAAGTCGGTTACGAAAGCCCTTCGGCGCTGGCCCGTGCGTTCCGGCGCAAGATCGGCACCAGCCCGCGGGAGTGGCTGCAGTTGCAGGCGCCGCTACGGGTCCAGCACGCCGCCGCTGTAGCTGTCGGATAACCGTGTGCCGGTGAACTTGGCGACCACCGAGCCCTGTGCCACCAGGCGTTCACGGTGGGCGGTGACCATGCGCCCGGCCTGAGCGGCGTGCAGGGTCACCTCGGAGGCCGGGTCACCGGGTCGGCCGATAATCCGCGCGAAACGCTGGCCTTCTGCCAGGTCGTCGCCCAAGCCCTTTTCGAACACCAGCACACCCGCGCAGGGTGCAAGGACGGTTTCCATACAGCCCATGTCGACCACCTCGCCTTGCCATTCGGCAATGTTGGCCACCTCGTCGATCACGCCATTGATGCACAACCACGCCCACAGCCCATCGGCGTCCTGTTGCGCCAGGGCATCGCTGACGTCCGCCTGCCCGCGCAGTTCAATGGTTGCCGCCAGTTGCGGCGAAGCGTGGTTGATGAGGGTTTCTTCAAAGGAGCCATCGCCACCTTCATCCCAGACAATCACCAGGTCCACCTGCAACGCCGCCGCCATTGCCAGGCCTTGCTCGGGCCAGAAGCTGCGGTGGATGTAGAGGTAGGGCAACGCCTCGTCGTCGGTGTGCAGGTCCAGTATCAGGTCGGCATCGGCGGCCAGTTGCACCAGGCGTTTCTGCCATTGCGCCAGGTTGTTCGCCGGGCGCTCCATGGCCAGCGAACAATCGAAGGCTCGGTTGAAGTTCTGTCCGGTGGCTTCGTGAAACCGACCGAGCAAGCGACCCTGGCGGAACTGGCCGATACCAAAGGGATTGGCTTGGGGCACCACGGTGACCGTGCCCTTGAGCCGGCCCTGCTCGGCGCACGCCTGCAAGCGCGGCAGCAGTTGATGCAGCACCAGCATCCCGGCGATTTCGTCGGCGTGTACACCGGCCTGCAGGTGTACCTTCGGCCCGCTACCGTCGCCTTCGAAACGCCAGGCCCCGATATGCAACACATTGCCGGAATCACCGGTGACCTGCCACGAAAGGTCTTTTGCCATGCCTTGCCCTCCTCTGATCAATTAATCGGTAGAGATTGAACACATGTTCAACTAACCTGAGCGCTGTGCTGTTTCATTCAAGGTCTGCCCATGACTCCCGAGCTTCCCAAACTGCGCCGCGCCGACCCCGACGAACGCCGGGACCTGCTGATTGCTGCCACCCTCACCTGCCTGGCCCGCGATGGGCATGCGGGGATTTCCGTGCGCCGCATCGCCTCCGAGGCCGGGGTGTCGGTGGGGTTGCTCAACCACCATTTCGGCAGCATCGATGCGCTGATCGCCGAGACCTACCACAAATTGGCCAATGAACTGACCAGTGCCCTCTGGGCGCAAGTGGAACAGGCCGAAGGCCCTGCCGCGCGCCTGGATGCATTCCTCAGCGCCTCATTCTCGCCTCGGGTCATGGACCCCGATCTGCTCGGCGTGTGGGTCGTGTTCTGGAGCCTGATCCGCCATTCGCCCCATGTGAACCAGTCCCACGAAAACAGCTACCACGCCTACCTGGCGTTGATCCAACAACTGCTGGACGATCTGGCCCGCAGTGAAAACCTGGTGATCCACGACAGCCACCTGGCCGCCATCGGCTTATCGGCGATGCTCGACGGACTTTGGCTCGAGGGCTGCCTCAACCCCGGCACCTTCAGCCCCGCCAACGGGCTGCACATCTGCCGCTGCTGGGTACAAGGGTTGCGTCACGGTGCATTCGGCGCCGACCACGTCCTGTGACACGGGATGCCGCGCGCTGAGCATGGCCAGGGTGCCGCTGATGGCAATCAACACCGCGCCGATGATCAGCGAGCCATCCATCAGCGTGCCCCACACCAGGCTCGACAGGAGGAACGCCCAGATCAGCCCGGTGTACTCGAATGGCGCGAGTAACGTCGCCGTGGCGCGACGGAAACTGGCAAACAGCAGGAATTGACCGATGCCCCCGACCAAACCTGCCGCCAACATGCCCAGCCAGGCTGGCGTGGGCGCCGGTGTGTGAGTCCAGGGCAAGGTCACGCCCATGCACAGCACAAACACGACGTTGGTGATCAGCATTTGCTCCAGCACCGAGCTGCTCGGGTCGACCTGACGCAACTGGATATAGGTAAACGCCCAGCACAGCGCCGCGCCCAAGGTCAGGGCGATGGGCCACGGGTCGAGCATATGCGTGGGACGGCAGGCAATGACCACCCCGACAAACCCGATGATCAACGCGATCCACTGTCCCCGGCTGGCGCGCTCCTTGAGGATCAGCGCGGCCAACAGCGTGACCATGATCGGCGCAGAGAAATACAGCGTGGTCATTTCTGCCAGACTCAGGTCCTTGGCCGCCGTGTAATACAGCAACCACGCGAGCAACGACAACAGTCCACGAATGATCAGCAAGCGCCGGCTGACCGACGTCCAGGCACTGCGCATCAGGCCCATGCGCCCGGCGATCAAGCACGCGACCACCACCACCAGGCTGCGCCAGAACAGAATGGTGAACACCGAGTAATCGGCCACCAGCCACTTGACCACCGCGTCCTGCAACGCCAGGAACAAATAGGCCAGCGAACACAGGGCAATCCCTTGCAGCGAGCGGTCCTGTTTCATCCGGCCGACCTGCGCAGCGGCGTGCCGCGCCGTTCGGCGATGGCGTAGACACCTTCGATGAGAAAGGTCAGGCACAGGTAGACCGCCGCCACCAGCAGCAGCGGCTGGTAGATCTGCAAGGTCTGCGCGCGGACCACGTTGGCCGCGCCCAACAGGTCGACCACGGCAATGGTCGAGGCCAGCGCGGTAGATTTAAGCAACATCACCGTCTCCCCCGCCAAGGTCGGCAACAATAGGCGCATCGCCCGTGGCAAACGCACGCGCAACAAGGCCTGGCGTGGCGTCATGCCGAATGCCGAGGCGGCTTCCATTTCGCCCTTGGGCACCGCCAGCAGGCCACCGCGAATCACTTCGCCGACGTAGGCACCCACCGACAACACCAGGGCAAACACGATGTACCAGTAGCCGTCACGCAAGTACGGCCACAGAAAGCTGCCGCGAATCATAGGAAACTGCGCAAACAGGCTGCCCAGCCCGTAGTAGAAAATGTAGATCTGGATCAGCAGCGGCGTGCCGCGCAACACGCTGGTGTAGGCCAGCGCGCCACGGGCCAGCCATTTGCGCCGCGACAAGCGCGCCAGCGCCACCAGCACCGCCAAGGCAAAACCCAACACCGCCGAAATCACCAGCAGCGACAAGGTGGTCTGCAAGCCTTTGGCGATCAGGCCGGCGTAGTAACTTATCCATTCAGGCATGGTCGCTCACTCGACAACCGGCATCCAGCGACGGATACGTCGCTCCAGGCGCCCGGACAGGTAATTGGAAGCCAGCGTCACCAGGTAATACAAGGCGGCAGCCGTGAGGTAGAACAGCAAATACTGACGGGTCGAGCCCGCCGCCTGCTTGGCGGTGTACAACAACTCGTTGGTGCCGACCACGCTGATCAAGGCGCTGTCCTTGATCAGGTTGATCCACAGGTTGGACATACCGGCCAGGGCGAATGGCGCCATGATCGGCAAGGTCACCCGGCGGAACAGGCCAAACCCGCTCAAGCCAAATGCCCGTGCCGCTTCGATCTGGCCGTGGGGAATTGCCAGGATTGCCGCGCGAAAAATCTCCGAAGCGTACGCGCCCTGCACCAGGCCCAACACCAGGATCGCCACCAGCGGGCCGCTGATGTTCATCTGCTCGAAGCCCATCCACAACATCAGCGCATTGAGGCCCATGGAACCGGCGTAATACAGCAGCAGGATCAGCAGCAGCTCCGGCACCGCACGAAACACCGTGGTGTAGCCGCGCATCAGCAGCGCAATCGGGCGTGGCGCACTGAGCTTGGCGCAGGCCACCACCAGGCCGATCAACAAACCCACCGCAAACGAACCGGCGGAGATTTGCAGGGTCATCCATAACCCTTTGAGCAACGCATTGCCCCACCCTTGTTCACCGAAGCTTAAGAGGTCGAGCATTATTCGGTCTTCTGGGCGACGTGTTGATACGGGCTGTCACAGGTCTTGCTGACAAACGCCGGGGTGTCACCGCGCTTGCACGGGCTGACCGACAGGCCGAAATAGTGCTGCGACAGGTCGTCGTAGTCCTTGCTCACCAGCAATTCACCAATGGCTTTATCCAGCCGGGCCTTGAGCGCAGTGTCTTCCTTGCGCAGGCCGGCGCCGACGCCACGGCCGATGATCGGGTCGTAAGGCACGCTGGCGATATGCGCCAGGCCGCTGGCTTCCGGGGTCTTGACCATCATCGCGATGGCGGTGTCGTCGGCCATCATGTAGTCGATACGCCCGGCGATCAGGTCGGCGTTGGCCGATTCCTGGGTGTCGTAGTACTTCAGGTCCGCGATGTTTTCGTAGTACTTCTTCAAGTAGTTGGCGCTGACCGTGGAGATCTGCACACCGATCAGCTTGCCCTTGAGGCCCGCCGGGGAGATCTCGACTTCGCTGCCTTTCGGCCCGGCGACGCCTAACAGGGAATCGTAATAGGCACGGCTGAAGGCGATCTGTTTTTCGCGCTCATCGGTCACCGACATCGAGGAGAAAATCACGTCGATCTTCTTCGCTAGCAAAGAAGGAATGATGCCGTCCCACGCCACTTCCTTGATCTGGCACTCGGCTTTCATGCCTTCGCAGAGTTTGTGGATCAAGTCCACTTCAAAGCCGGACCATTGGCCGTTGCCACCTTTAACGGTGAATGGCGGATAGGGTTCCGCAGCGACCGCAAACACGATGGGCTTTTCCGCCGCCCAGGTGAAACCCGCGGTCAACACCAACACTGCACTGCTCAACCACGTTGCCATACGCTTGGATTTCATGATTTTGCCCCGTCTTTTTATGGAGTTAGCGAGTTTGATGCGCGTTGACGAACTGTCGGCAACGTTCACTGCGTGGGTCGATAAACACCGCATCCGGCGAGCCGGTTTCTTCGATCATGCCTTGGTGCAGAAACGCCACTTTCGACGACACATCCCGGGCGAATGCCATTTCATGAGTGACCAGGATCATGGTGCGGCCTTCCTCGGCCAGGGAACGGATCACCCGCAGCACTTCACCCACCAGTTCCGGGTCGAGGGCCGAGGTGGGCTCGTCGAACAACATGACTTTGGGACGCATGGCCAGCGCTCGGGCAATCGCCACCCGCTGTTGCTGGCCGCCGGAGAGGAACGCCGGGTATTCGTCGCGCTTGGCGGCCAGGCCGACGCGGTCGAGCAAGGCTTCGGCGCGTTCGATGGCTTCGGCGCGGCTTTCGCGCAGGACCTGGGTGGGGGCCTCAATAAGGTTTTCCAGGACCGTGCGATGTGGCCACAGGTTGAAGTTCTGGAACACCATGCCCAAGGTCGAACGGATGCGTACCAGCTGTTTGGCGTCCGCCACCAGAGGCGCGCCGGGCCGGCCGTAGTTGAGCTTGATGCTTTCTCCGTCCACATGAATGCTGCCCTGGTCCGGCACTTCGAGCATGTTGATGCAGCGCAGCAAGGTGCTTTTGCCCGAGCCGCTGGCGCCGATCAGCGAGATCACATCACCTTCGTGGGCCGTGAGGGAAATGCCCTTGAGCACTTCGATATTGCCGAAGCGCTTGTGCAGGTCGATGACCTCGATCATCTTTTTGGCTGCGGCCGGCTGCACCACTTCGATCCTGGGCGCCGCCGCGGTACGCGGTTCACCGGCCAGCTTGGCGACAAACCGCACGATGCGTTGGCAGGCTTCACGCAGGCGCTCTTCTCCCAGGGTGAACGACAAGCGCACGAAACCCTGGGCCGGCTCGCCGAACGCGGCGGCATCGAGTACCGAAACCCCGGCTTCACGGAACAGACGCCAGGCAAAGTCGAGGGAGCCCAGGCCGGTGTCGCGCACATCCACCAGCACAAACATCCCGGCTTGCGGTGCCTGCACCTGGATGCCAGGGCACCCACTCAGCCCCGACACCACCAGGTCGCGCCGGCGCCGATAAATCTCGCGCATGCCCTGGGTCACCTCGTCATGGGCCAGCACGGCAGCGGTGGCGGCTTCCATCACGAAGCCCGGCAACCCGTAGAGCATGCTAAGCACCAGGGTTTCCGCATGGGCGACCATCTGCGGCGTGGCGATGAGCCAGCCAATGCGCCAGCCGGTCATGGCATGGGACTTGGACAGACTGCCAATCACCACGCATCGCTCGGCCATGCCCGGCAGCGCTGCGAGGCTGTGGTATTCGCCGTCGAACACCAGGCTTTCATAGACCTCATCGACCACCACCCACAGGTCGTGGGCAATCGCCAGGTCGGCAATGGCTTGCAGCTCATGCGGGTTGAGTACCACGCCGGTGGGGTTGTTCGGGTTGGAGAAGAAAATCGCCCGCGTACGCGGTGTGATGGCTGCGCCGAGCAACTGGGCGTCGAGGCGAAAGCCGGATTCCGGCGAACAGGGCACACGGACCAGTGTCGCGCCGCTGGCCTTGAGCGTGGCTTCGTAGGTGACGTACATCGGGTCGAGCACCAGCACTTCATCGCCGGCCTGTAGCAGACACAGGGAGGTCACGAACAAGGCGTTTTGCGCACCGGCCACGGTGATGACGTTTTCGGCAGTCAGTGGACGGCCCAGCGTCTGGCTGTAGCGTGCAGCTATTGCATCGCGCAATGCCGGGCGACCGGGGATTTCGGTGTAGTGGGTGTCACCGTCGCGCAAGGCACTCACCGCGGCGTCGGTAATGAAGGACGGCGTGGCGAAATCCGGATCGCCAACGCTGAGGATGATGATGTCTTCGCCCTGGCTGGCCGCCTGGAACGCGGCGTGGTGGATGTCCCAGGCAGCTACGCCCTGCCCTGCAATTCGTTCGACGAAGGGGGAAAACCGCATGCCAGAGCCTCTTGTTCAAGAAGAAACAGCGCGAACCCGTCGGGTGGAAAACGGGTGGATGCGGTCAACATAGTTCAAACTGAACAGTCGTTCAATGGGTAAGTTTGCGGCCATGTCGTTTATGGTCCAAAGAGGTCGTTAACGCTTGGGCGGGGCCATAAATTCCGGGCCGATCGGATCTTTTATGGTGCTGGCCAGGATACGGTCGATAGGCGTCAGGTCTTCGGGCGTGAGGTGCCAGCCGAAGGCTTCTTCGTAGCCCTTCAACTGCTCCGGCCGCCGTGCGCCCCACAGGGCGATGGTCGGGCCAGCGCAGGGCCAGTACCGATTTGCCGTGCCGATCAGTTCTTCGGACAGGCCAAAGCCGTACACCGGCGCGGTGTCGATCAGGTTGATACCGATTGCCAGGGCATGGCGCAGGATGCGGATGGCTTGTTCATTGTCCGCCCCACCCCACAAGTGCCCGCCCATGGACCAGTTGGCTGATCTCAACGTGTTCATGGCGATCATCCGCCGCCGCAGCTTCCGCCACGCCGCCCATGTACTGGGCGTGACCACCTCGGCGTTGAGCCACACCATGCGCAACTGTGCATGTATTACCCCAGCCGTCGCCAGTCACAGCCAGGGTTGCGGCAATTGATGGACATGATTCGCCTGAAGACCATCGGTTCGCAATTGATCCAATCACATTGAACCGGTGACGCGCCGCAGTCCTCCAAGCTGAACAGACCACGGCCCGGTACACGTTCGATGACTTTTATTTTGTGGATGGCCGTACTGGGCGCCGTGTTGCTCACGCTCGCCCTCACCTCTTCCTTTCTGCGCTGGATGCCGGTCACGACCTCGGCGGTGTGCCTGCTGCTGGGCGTGGGAATTGGCCCCCTTGGCGTAGACCTGCTGCACCTGGACATCCAGCACTCCGCACGCTGGATGGAGCACCTCACGGAAGTCGCAGTGCTGTTTTCGCTGTTTGTCAGCGGTTTGAAACTGCGCTTGCCGCTCAAGCACCGAACCTGGCGCATCGCGTTTGGCATGGCCGGGCCGGTGATGCTGCTGACCATCCTGGGGATCAGCCTCGCGCTGCATTACCTGTTTACGCTGTCGTGGGGCGTGTCGCTGCTGGTGGGCGCGATACTGGCGCCAACGGATCCGGTGCTGGCAGGCCTGGTGCAGGTCAATAACGCTCAGGATTACGACCCGCTGCGCTTCGGATTGTCCGGCGAAGCGGGCTTGAACGATGGCACCGCCTTTCCCTTTGTGATTTTTGCCCTGCTGTTCATGCAACACGGCGGGTTTGACGGCGATTGGCTGGGCGGTTGGGTATTGAAGAACTTGTTGTGGGCGGTGCCGGCCGGGTTGTTGATCGGCTACTGGATGGGCCGTGGCATCGGCCGCGCGACGTTGTGGCTACGCATCACCAACAGTGACAGCACGCTCTCGCCCAATGACTACCTGACCCTCGCTCTGATTGCGCTGGCCTATGTGGTCGCCGAGGCAGTGGGCGGTTATGGCTTTCTGTCCGTTTTTGCGGCCGGGCTTGGTTTGCGCCAGGCGGAATTCCGCTCCACCGGAAACTCAAAAACGCCTTCGGAGCATCTGGCGTTGCCGGTGGTGGGCCATTTGGAAATCGAGCCAGACCGCGCGTTGCAAGGGGATGTGAGCGAACTGAAGGACACCCAGATCGCCGCCGGCGTCATGATGGGCGACATGCTGTCATTCGGCAGCCTGGTGGAACGCTCGATGGAGGTGTTCCTGGTGACGGTACTGGGGATCGTGCTGATAAGCCACTGGGATTGGCGCGCACTGCCGATGGCGGCGCTGTTGTTTTGCGTGATTCGGCCGATCAGTGTGCTGGCGATGCCGTGGGGTCGCCTGATTGATCGTCAGCAGCGCAGCCTGATGGGATGGTTTGGCATTCGCGGGATCGGCAGCATTTACTACCTGTTTTACGCGCTCAATCACGGACTGATTGGCACCAGCAGCGCCGTGGCGGTGAACCTGACCTTGTCGGTGATCGCCCTGAGCATCGTCGTTCATGGCCTGAGTACCCAGCCTATGCTGGTGTGGTATGAACGACGTGCCCGGGTGAATACTCAGTCTTGACGCTCGGTGTTACCCACATCCGCCGCTTCATCCAGATCGTTGAGCGGCACTTCTGCATCGTCCATCAATGACCCGGGGTCTTCATTACCGGGGTCGTTGAGTTCTTCATCAAGTTCTTTGGACATGACCGTCTCCTCTAACCGCCTTGGGTGTCGATATCGGCATCGGTTTCAGGCTTGGGCTCAGGCTTGGGCTTGAAGTCTGGACTGTAGTCGTTTTCCTTGGCCTTGGGGTCTTTTGCTGGCACCGGGTCTTTGGGCGCATCGGCACCGGTGGCGGGTTGTTTGTCTGTGCTCATGGCTTACCTCTCGGAAAATGTCGCCTGGGTAGAGTTAAGGTCATGCCCAGGGTGATGAAGTTCCATCGGTTTAGGACCCGGGGTTGTCGACCTGGATGTAAAACGCGTACGCAGCGAGCAGCACCCAGAACACCATGAATAACCAGGGCGCGCGCATGGAAAACAGCAACGACTTGCGATAACCCTTGTGCGACGACTCCATTTCGGAAAACAGCGGCGACTCGTCGTACGCCATGCCCATCACCGGCTCGCTGCGCAACAGCTCGCTTTGCTTGAAGTGCCAGTGATCGATGATGTCATACGCCGCGCGGATCCCAGGCCATGCGTTGAGGGAACTGAGGATGCCCAACACGGCGAGGAAAATCGGCACCACCACGGTGAACAACTTGCCCCATTCGGGGTTGAGGTTGCCCATGCCCGACACAAAGGCGATCACCAGGAACGACTGCGCGGTGAGGTAGGCGTCGGTACGGTTGGCAAGGATGGTGGTTTCATACTGGATTTCGCGCCGGTAAAAGTCGAGGCGGTCTTTGGGCGAGCCGAAGATCTTGGCGTTGTGCTCGCTGTGATCGGGCAGGCTCGATTCCGGGGTTTGCGGTGAGATGATTCTGGGCACGGCGGTGCTCCATGCGGGTTCGTGTCCCGTTAGAAGAATCGGGGGCGGGTGAAGTTCAAGTTCGTTCATGCACCAAGTCGGAGCATGGAGTGCACTGTGACGGACTGGCTTTTGTAGTGAGCGGGCTTGCCCCGCGCTGGAGTGCGCAGCGCTCCCGCTGTAATGGGGGCCGCTGCGCAGCCCAGCGCGAGCAAGCTCGCTCACCACACAAGCCCGCTCACCACACAGGAATCCGGTGTTTTGGGGTTTCCGGCACAAGCATTGCTTTATCCATTCATCTGCCCGGATACAGGAGCATTGGTTACCCCCCGACCCAGAGCCGACCCTATAAGAAAGTAAGGACCAGGCCCATTGGCACCCACCGCCACGGGCTCATAAAAAATGCGTTTTTTGAAACGGCAGTGCCACCCCTGTTCCCCTCGGCACTGACAAGGTACTGGAATGGCTCGATCTTTCTTTGATGAAATGAATGACGCAAACGGCGTATGCCGTGCGCATTACCAGGATTTTTCCCGCTGGCTGGCCAACACGCCGCCGGAACTGCTGGCCCAGCGTCGCCGTGAAGCCGATTTACTGTTCCATCGCGCCGGGATCACCTTCACCTTGTATGGCGACGAGCAAGACACCGAGCGCCTGATCCCCTTCGACATCATCCCGCGCAGCATCCCCGCCAGCGAATGGAGCGTGATCGAACGCGGCTGTATCCAGCGCGTCAACGCGCTGAACATGTTCCTCGCCGACATCTACCACGACCAGCGCATCATCAAGGCCGGGATCATTCCAGCGGACCAGGTGCTGGGCAACGAGGGTTACCAGAAAGCCATGGTCGGCCTGGACCTGCACCGCGACATCTATTCGCACATTTCCGGCGTGGACCTGGTGCGCGACGGTGACGGCACCTACTACGTGCTTGAAGACAACCTGCGCACCCCCAGCGGCGTGAGCTACATGCTCGAAGACCGCAAGATGATGATGCGCCTCTTCCCCGAGGTGTTCGCCAAGCAACGCATCGCGCCGGTGGACCACTACCCCAACCTGCTGCTCAAGACCCTGAAAAGCTCAAGCCGCCTGGACAACCCTAACGTGGTGGTGCTGACGCCGGGCCGCTTCAACAGCGCGTTCTTTGAACATGCGTTCCTGGCCCGTGAAATGGGCGTTGAGTTGGTAGAGGGCGCGGACCTGTTCGTGCAGGACCTCAAGGTGTTCATGCGCACCACCGACGGCCCCAAGCCGGTGGATGTGATCTACCGGCGTATCGACGACGCCTTCCTCGACCCCAAGGCCTTCAACCCTGAGTCGATGCTCGGCGTTCCAGGCCTGGTCCCCGCCTATTGCGCCGGCAATGTGGTACTGGCCAACGCCATTGGCACCGGCGTGGCCGACGACAAATCGATCTACCCCTATGTGCCGGAAATGATCCGTTTCTACCTGGATGAAGAACCGGTGTTACAGAACGTACCGACTTTCCAGTGCCGCAAGCCGGATGAACTGTCCCACGTACTGGCCAACCTGCCGGAACTGGTGGTCAAGGAAACCCAGGGCTCCGGCGGCTACGGCATGCTGGTCGGCCCGGCCTCCAGCGCGGCCGAGATCGAGGATTTCCGCCAACGCATCAAGGCCAGGCCCCACGCCTACATCGCCCAGCCGACCCTGAGCCTGTCCACCTGCCCCACCTTTGTCGAAAACGGCATCGCCCCACGGCATATCGACCTGCGGCCCTTTGTGCTCTCGGGCAAGGAAACCCGCCTGGTGCCCGGCGGCCTCACCCGCGTGGCGCTGAAGGAAGGCTCGTTGATCGTCAACTCGTCGCAAGGCGGCGGAACCAAGGACACCTGGGTGGTGGAGGGCTGAGTATGTTGAGTAGAACCGCCGCAGATCTGTACTGGATGTCCCGTTATCTGGAACGCGCCGAGAACCTGGCGCGCATGCTCGAAGTCAGTTATTCCCTGTCGTTGATGCCCCAGGCCGGGCGCAGTGACGGGTTGGATGAACTGGCGATGTCGTTGCTCAGCAGCGGCACCCTGGACAGCTACCTGGAACGTCATAAACAGCTGGACGCCGAGCGCATGCTGCACTTTTTCGCCCTCGACGAAGAGAACCCCGCGAGCATCTACAACTGCCTGCGTGCCGCTCGCGGCAATGCCCATGCGGTACGCGGGCGCATCACCGCCGATATGTGGGAAAACCTCAACGCCACGTGGCTCGAAATGCGCAGCATCGCCGCCGGCGGCCTGGCGCGGCATGGCATCAGCCACTTCTGTGATTGGGTCAAGCAGCGCTCGCACCTGTTCCGGGGAGCGACGTCGGGGACGATCATGCGCAATGACGCCTATCGGTTTATCCGCCTGGGTACCTTTGTCGAGCGCGCCGACAACACCTTGCGCTTGCTGGATGCGCGCTACGAAATGTTTGGCGAGGAGTCGGAAGAAGTCAGCGACTTGTCGGCACGCGGTTATTACCAGTGGAGCGCCCTGCTCCGCGCGTTGTCCTCATTCGAGGCGTATACCGAGTTGTACCCGAACGCGCTGAATGCCCGCTCCGTGTCCGAGTTGCTGCTGTTGCGCAGTGATGTGCCGCGTTCGTTGCATGCCTGCATCGAAGAACTGAGCCATATCCTGGCGGACCTGCCCGGCAGTTATGGGCGTACGGCGCAGCGCCTGGCGGCGGAGTTCGAGGCGCGGCTGAGGTACACCGGGATCGATGAGATTCTTGAGGAGGGATTGCACGCCCGTCTAACGGACTTTATCGACACCGTGCGCGAGTTGGCGCGGGCGATTCACAGCTCGTACCTGGAGATGGTCTAAGTACGTTTAGGTCACTTATCTGTAAGTTAGGGTGATTGACCCTATTTGGATACCGCTCTTATGTTGGGCAGGTGAAATGCCTTCCCACCATAAGAACAGGTACAGAACATGTCCGAACTCACGCTCAACCCTGCGGCTGCACACACCCTGCAATGCTGGCACGCGATGTTAGCCAATCGTGACCTCAAGGCCCTGCCCGAACTGTTGGCGCCCGACGCCGTCTTCCGCTCGCCTATGGCTCATACGCCCTACCCTGGCGCGCCGGTGGTGTCGATGATCCTCAATACGGTGATCAACGTCTTCGAAGACTTCACCTATCACCGTGAACTCGCCACCGGCGATGGCCTGAGTGTGGTGCTCGAATTCAGCGCGCGCGTGGGCGACAAGCAGCTCAAGGGCATCGACCTGATCCGCTTCAACGAACACGGGCAGATCATCGAGTTTGAAGTGATGATCCGGCCGTTGAGCGGGCTGCAAGCCCTGGGTGAGGAAATGGGCCGACGCCTGGCGCCTTACCTGGCCAAGGCCAAACGCTGATTACTGGTTTTTCACCAGCACCGGCTCGGCGCTGTATTGCGCCGGAAACAGCTTTTTCAGTTGCGCCACTTTCGGCAGGTCGTTGATCACGATGTAGGGGTAAGACGGGTTTTCGGTGAGAAAGTCCTGATGGTAGGACTCCGCCGGGTAGAACACCTTGCCCATCTCGATTTTCGTGACGATGGGTTTGCCGAAAGCGTTGGCCTCATCCAGTTGAGCGATGTAGGCCTGGGCGACGTTTTGCTGCTCGGCGTTCTGCGCGAAGATTGCAGATCGGTATTGGGTGCCGGTGTCCGGCCCCTGGCGGTTGAGTTCGGTGGGGTTGTGGGCGACCGAGAAGTAGATCTGCAGCAGTTTGCCGTAGCTGACTTTACTCGGGTCGTAGGTGACGGACACGGACTCGGCGTGGCCGGTATCGCCTTCACTGACGGCTTCATATTGCGCGGTACTCGCCGCCCCACCGTCGTAGCCGGAGACGGCATTTTTCACCCCTTGCACGTGCTGGAATACTCCCTGCACGCCCCAGAAGCAGCCGCCGGCGAACACGGCGGTTTGCAGGTTGCCTGAGGTTGCAGGCAGGTCAAGGGCCGGTGGCGCGATGACAACGGCATCGTCGGAGGCGCCGAAGGAGAAGGCAGAGCTTTGGCCGACGAAGGCGGCGAAGGCCAGTGCGGGCAGGTATTTGAATACATTCATGGCAGGCACTCCGGGTTAACCAAAGGTGAAGGCATACGCCGACACGTTGGGGTCGAGGAATTCGATGGTGAGGATTGCGCCCCCGGCCAGCATCAACGCGCCCAGGCCCCGGCGCAGCCATTCACCTGCGCCGAGGGAGGTGGCAGCCCCGGCGGCGTAAGCCAGCAAGAGCAAGGTAGTGCCGATGCTGGCGCCCTGCAACGCGGCGCCGGTAAGCACTAGCCCCAGGATCGGCCCGGCGCACGGTGCCCACAGCAACCCGGTGGCGACGCCGATCAGCAACGATGCGCCCGGACCCGGCCTGGCATCGGCCCCGGCGGCTTGCGACAAACGACTGCCGGCGGCCACCAATGGACGCGTCAGACGTTCCGACAGCTGCGGCAACAATAGCGTTAAGCCGAACAGCGCAACGCACAGCAACGCGAGCCAGCGACCGTATTGATTGACTTGCACCACCCAGCCGCCGCCCACCGCCGCGAGCGTTGCCACCAGGGCGAATGTCACCGCCATCCCCGCTAACAGCGGCAAGCCACTGCGCAAAAACGGCTGCCCGGTGCGAGCGAAGACAAAAGGCAGAACAGGCAGGATGCACGGGCTGACGATTGTCAGCACGCCGCCCAGGTACGCGAGAACCAGGAGCCACATGGCTGGGAATCTTGTAAGAGAAAGACATAGGCTTAAGCCGCCGTGAACGTCATGGCGGCGCCGTTCATGCAGTAGCGCAGGCCGGTGGGTGGCGGGCCGTCATCGAACACGTGCCCTGGGTGACCGCCACAGCGACTGGTGTACAGGAGTAATTGTCGGCGTGAGTACATAGAGTTCTCCTAAACACATTGGCCTGATGACTAGCGATGAACCTGTGGTGAGCGGGCTTGCCCCGCGCAGGAGTGCGCAGCGCTCGCGCTTTTTTTAAGGGCCGCTGCGCAGCCCAGCGCGAGCAAGCTCGCTCACCACACCATGCGCTTCGCCAAATCACTGACCTCATCCTAAGCCCTGGCCGGTCGCGGAATCCTCACGCAGAGTTAAACAATTCGTGATAACTACACTGTTGCGAAACCCGCACAATGCGCGGACTACAAGCGAAGGTTTCTCTTACATGGATCAGCCAAAACGTGTCCTGGTGGTCGAGGACGATGCCCATATCGCCGACCTGATCTGCCTGCACCTGCGTGACGAACAGTTCCACGTCGTCCACAGCGCCGACGGCACCGAAGGTCTGCGCCTGTTGGAACAAGGCGGTTGGGATGCGCTGATCCTCGACTTGATGCTGCCCGGCGTCGACGGCCTGGAGATCTGTCGCCGCGCCCGCGCCATGACGCGCTACACCCCCATCATCATCACCAGCGCGCGCTCCAGCGAATTGCACCGCATCCTCGGCCTGGAGTTGGGCGCAGATGACTACCTCGCCAAACCCTTTTCCATGCCGGAACTGGTTGCTCGCATAAAGGCGCTGTTACGCCGGGTTGACGCCATGGCGCGCAACCTGAAAATGGACGCCGGCAGCCTTGATCTCGGCCAATTGTTCATCAACCCGCTGACCCGTGACGCTACCCTGCAAGGCCAGCGCCTGGACCTCACGCCACGGGAATTCGACCTGCTGTACTTCTTCGCCCGTCAGCCGGGCAAGGTGTTCTCACGCATGGACCTGCTCAATGCGGTGTGGGGCTACAGCCACGAAGGTTATGAACACACGGTGAACACCCACATCAACCGGCTGCGCGCCAAGGTCGAAACCGACCCGGCCAACCCGGCGCGCATCCTTACGGTGTGGGGCCGTGGCTACAAGTTTGCCGAGAGCCCACCATGAAGCTGACCCTGACCCAACGCCTGTCGGTGGTGTTCGCTGTATTGCTGCTGATTTGCAGCGGCACCTCGGCCTGGTTGCAGGTGCGCTCCAACCGCATGCATGAACTGGAGGTGGTGCAAGGCCTGTCCCGCGACCTGGCGGCGCACATTGCCCGCGACACGCAGTTGATGGATGCCGATGGCCTCAAGCCCGACGCGGTGCGTAACCTGTTCAGCCAGTTGATGCTGGTCAACCCGAGTGTCGAGGTTTACCTGCTCGACATCGATGGCCGTGTGGTCGGTAACGCCGCGCCCAGTGGTCATCTGCTGCGCGATCGAGTCGACCTCGCACCCGTGCGGCGCTTCCTGGCCGGATTCATGCTGCCGATCCTCGGTGATGACCCGCGCAGCCTCGATGGCCGTAAGGTGTTCAGCGCAGCACCACTCATGGCTGGCGGCCAGCAGACCGGCTTCCTCTATGTAGTGCTGCTCGGTGAGGCTCATGACGTGTATGACGCCAAGGATGCCACCGGCATGGCATTGAAGATCGCGCTGTGGTCCATTGGCCTGGTCGCCCTGCTCTGCTTGTTGGCCGGGCTGATTGCGTTCGCCTGGATCACCCGACCGCTGCGCCAGTTGACCGATAAAGTCGGCCAATTCGACATCAATGGTGCACCCAAAGCGGCTGAACCCGCTGTGCGGGAACTCACCAGCGGCGATGAAATTGCCGTGCTCGATCACGCCTTCGTGCAAATGGAAAACCGTCTGGGCGAACAGTGGCGCGCCATCACCCATCAGGACCAGGAACGCCGCGAAATGGTCGCCAATATCTCCCACGACCTGCGCACGCCATTGGCCTCGCTACATGGCTATCTGGAAACCCTGTCGCTCAAGGATGCCAGCCTCAGCCCCGAAGAACGCCGCCGTTACCTCGGCATTGCCCTGGACCAGAGCCGCAAGGTTGGCGGTCTGGCCCAGTCATTGCTGGAGCTGGTGCGCCTGGAACATGGCTTTGTCCAGCCGGTGATCGAAGGGTTTTCATTACCGGACTTGGTGCAGGACATCTTTCAAAAATTCGAACTGACCGCCGAAGCACGCGGCATCACCCTCACCGCGACGTTGCCGCCGCAGGTGCCAACGGTGCTGGCGGACTTGGGCCTGATTGAACGCGTACTGACCAACCTGCTGGATAACGCCCTGCGCCATACACCGGTGAACGGCGAAATCGAGGTGACGCTCGCGCCTGAAACCCAGGCCGTCGCCGTCACGGTCAGCGACAGCGGCCCAGGCATCGACGCCGAGCTGCGCGAAGGCTTGTTCCTGCGCGCCTTTACCATCGGCGGCGCCCGTCGTGACGGCGGCCTGGGCCTGCGCATCGTGCACCGCATCCTGCAATTGCATGGGCGCAGCATTCGCCTGGTGGATCAACCGGGTCGAGGAGCAACCTTTACCTTTTCCTTAGAAAGCCGAGCATCAGGGCGTTGACCTGTTGGGCTTGTTCGTTCTGGATCCAGTGACCACAGTTCGCCAACACATGCTGCTCAAGCTGCGGCACTGAATCCGGCATGCGTTTGATTGTGTGGGCTTCGAAGACCCCGACCGGGTCGCGGTCGCCGATCAGGAACAGTGTGGGTTGCAGCACTTTCTGCCCAGCGAGGAACTCGGTGCGTTGCCAGTTGCGTTCGAAGTTGCGATACCAGTTCAGTGGGCCACGAAAACCGTGCTCGGCGAAGGTGTTCACATAAACGTCCAGATCCGCCTGGGAACACCACTGCGGCAATGCTCCGGGCGCTGAAACACCTTCGAGCAAGGTCGCGGTCGCCGGCTTCTGTTGCAGAAACACGTCCTGATCCTGCATGAACAGGCGCAATGTGCGCTCGATATCCGCATCCAACTCCTGCTCGGCAACGCCCGGCACCTGGAAATACAGGATGTAGTTGAAGCGGTCAGCGTACAGCTCGCGCATGATTTCGATCACCGGTCGACGGGCGCGCCCAGCGAACGGCACGGACATCGTGATCAGGCGTGTGACGCGCTCAGGCTCAAGCAAGGCAAGATGCCAAGCCACCACGGCGCCCCAGTCATGGCCGACCATCACCACCTGCGTATGGCCGAAGTGGTTCATGGCCTGCTGGATATCGCCACACAGCGTCAACAGGTCATAGTCGGCAATTTCAGCCGGTGAACTGCTGCGCCCGTAACCGCGCATTTGCGGGGCAAACACCTGATAACCCGCCGCCACAAGCGCGGGAATTTGCTCGCGCCACGAGTGCCAGCATTCCGGGAAACCGTGAAGCAGCCAGATCGGCGCACCCTGTTCGGGGCCCGCACTATGAACACTTAACTCAATACCGTTGACGCTGATGAGGAGCTGGCGCATGGGCATGGCCTTTTTGAAGGTTTTTCCCAGCGTGGACCATGGCTGCTCAAGCCGCCAGCATCATTGACGACAGGAATGACTCAAGCCACCGCCCACCAGCGCGGCAACAATTGACGTACCCGAGCCTCGCCAAATCGGTCATCGATCAGCATCACCACACCCTGGTCCTGCTGGCTGCGGATCACTCGACCCGCCGCCTGCACGACTTTCTGGATGCCAGGGTACAGGTAGGTGTAGTCGTAGCCCGCACCGAAGATCGCGCCCATGCGCACTTTCATCTGCTCATTGATCGGGTTCAACTGGGGCAAGCCAAGGGTGGCAATGAATGCACCGATCAAGCGGGTGCCCGGCAAGTCGATGCCCTCACCGAATGCACCGCCGAGCACGGCAAACCCGATGCCCTGGCTGTGTTCGGTGAACTGGTCGAGAAAGGCCTGGCGCTCGGCCTCAGCCATGCCGCGTGACTGTTGCCACAGTGTAATGGCCGGATGTTTCTCGGCCAGCAACTGCGCCACTTGTTGCAGATAATCGAAACTGCTGAAGAACGCCAGGTAATTGCCAGGCTGCTGGGTGTACTGGCGGGCGATCAGCTCGACGATAGGCTCCAGCGAGGCCTCGCGATGCACGAAGCGCGTGGAGATTGCATCGACGATGCGTACCTGCAATTGCTCAGCCTTGAACGGCGACTCCACATCGATCCACGCCGTATCAGCGGGCAGACCCAGCAAGTCCGCGTAGTAATGCCGTGGGCTCAGGGTCGCGGAAAACAGCACGCTGCTGCGGGCGGCCGTCAGCCGTGGACGGATGAACTCGGCAGGCACCACATTACGCAGGCATAGGGTCGAGCTGCTGCGTTTGCCGGTGAACTGCCGCTTACTGATATCGAAAATGAAGTGTTCGTTGAACAATTCGGCGACCTTGCCGAATTGCAGCACCTCGAAATAGAAGCTTTGCAGGTCGCCGCTGAGAGACTCGGGGTGATCGTTGAAGTACTCGCCCATGGTGCTGGCGCACAGGCTCAAGGCCTGCAACAGTTTCTCGGGGCGAGCGGTGTAGGCCTGGTACGGCGCAAGTTGGTCCTTGTGCAGCGCGTTCCACTCACGGTTGAGGCGCTGCAAGGGTTTCTTCAAGGGTTCGGGGGCTGTATCGCGCAGGGTCTTGAGGTGGTACTGGTCAAGGCTGGCGCTGTACATCGAGCGGGCCCGATCGACCAGGTTGTGCGCCTCGTCCACCAGCACCGCCGCGCGCCACTGGTTGAGCTGGGCCAGGCCGAACAGCATGGCGCCGAAATCGAAGAAGTAATTGTAGTCAGCGACCACCAGGTCGGCCCAACGCGCCATTTCCTGGCTCAGGTAATACGGGCAAACGTCATGGGCCAGGGCCACATTGCGCAGAGTGCGCTGGTCCAGCAGGCGCACCTTGGAAGCCGCGATGCGTGCGGCGGGCAGACGGTCGTAGAAGCCCCTGGCCAACGGGCAGGAATCGCCGTGACAGGCTTTTTCCAGGTGCTCGCAGGCTTTGTCCCGCGCCACCAACTCCAGCACACGCAAAGGCAGGCCAGGGCTGCTGGCATGCAGCACTTGGGCAGCATCCAGGGCGAGCTTACGGCCGGGGGTCTTGGCGGTGAGAAAGAACAGTTTGTCCAGTTGCTGGGGCGCCAAGGCCTTGAGCAACGGGAAGATCGTACCGATGGTTTTGCCGATGCCGGTCGGCGCCTGGGCCATCAGACAACGGCCGGTGCTGACCGCCTTGTACACCGACTCGGCAAGCGAGCGCTGGCCAGGACGGAAACCGGCATGGGGAAACGCCAGGGTTTGCGCGGCGCTGTTGCGCGCTTCGCGGTGCGCCATTTCCTGCTCGGCCCAGCCGAGAAACAGCGCGCATTGCTGGTTGAAGAAGGTTTCCAGTTCGGTGGCTTGAAAGCGTTGGTCGAGCACCGTCTCGCCTTCACCGACGATATCGAAGTACACCAGCGCCAGGTTGATCTCTGACAGGTTGAGCTTCTGGCACATCAGCCAGCCATACACTTTGACCTGGGCCCAGTGCAGTTGCCGGTGGTTGGCGGGCTGGGCGTCGAGGTCGCCGCGATAGGTCTTCACCTCTTCCAGGCGGTTGGCGTCCGGGTCATAGCCGTCCGCCCTGCCTCGCACCTTGAGCTGCTGGTACTCGCCTTCAAGCGCGACTTCATTCTGGTAGTGCGCGCTGCGCCTTGAGGCGACGGTGCGGTGGCCGGCAATGCCTTCCTGGGCGCTGGGCGACGGTGTGAAGCGCAGGTCGAGGTCACCGACCTTGGCCGTGAACTCGCACAGCGCCCGCACGGCAACGCTGTAGCTCAAGCGGATTCTGCCCAGCGCACATAGCAGACGGTCACCGGCATCTGGTATTCGCCACAGAATTCCAGCCAACGCAGTTGGTTGTCCTGCAGGCGATCTCCGGGGCCCTTGACCTCGATCATGCGGTAGGTTTTTTGCGCCGGCCAGAACTGGATCAGGTCGGGCATACCGGCGCGGTTGGCACGGATGTCCAGTAGCAGCCGTTCAAACCAATAGCGCAGGTGTTCGGCGGGCAGGCAGGCCAGGGCCTGCTCCAAAAGGTCTTCGCTGAGCAGGTTCCAGAACACGAAAGGTGACTGGATCCCCCACTTGTCGCTGTAACGCTGGCGAATGGTGGTTTTGTAGCGTTCGTCCTGCAATTGCTCGAAACACGCAGCGAACAGCGGTGCACGGCGCTGATGGAAGTCTTCGCTGTGCAGGTCTGCGGGACCGCGTTGGAACGGGTGGAAAAATGAACCCGGCAGCGGTGTAAAGATCACGTCCCAGCACAGCAGCCCGAACAGGGAATTGATCAGCCCGTTTTCAACGTAGTGCACCGGCCCATCGGGCTCGCTGAGGTGAGCCTGCACGCAATACTCCACCGACATCAGCGGCTCGGGTAGCGCAAGGGAGAGGTCCAGGCGCACGACCGGGCGTGGCTTCACTTTCGGCAAGGCCGGTTCACCCAGTTTGCGGCGCAGGCGTGGCACGACACGCAATAAGTGCTGCTGCTCGGCGGCGCTTTCCGGCGCCTGTTGGGCGGCGTTCGCCAGGGCCATGGCTTGGCCGTAGTCCTCTTGACGTTCCAATACCCGGATCAATCGTGAGCGGGCACCGGGATAGGCACAGCTGCGGTAAATCTGTTCCGCCAACGCCAATTCGGCAATGCGCTCGCAATATTGACCGACCTGGAACAACAACTTGGCCCGGCGTTTTTCCAGCCAGGGGTTGTCGGTACTCAGGGTTGCGACCCGGGCCAGCACCGCCTCCAGCGCTTCACCGGTTTCAAAGGCCTGCTGGCACTGGTGCAGGAACAGAAAGCCATGCACATCATCCCGGCTGCGCAGGCCACGGGACTCTGCGCAGAACTCGACTTTTTCGTAGGTGTAGATGCCCAGGTCAGCCAGCACGAATTCCGACCAATCCTGATGCAGGTTGCCGAAGAACATCAGGCGCAGGCGATCACACAATTCCATCACGGTAAGGCTGAAGAGCGTGTCGGTAAGGTCCGGGCACCAACCGGCAAAACTGCGGCTGTCGGTGAATTGTGCCGCCAGCCCTTCCAGCCAATCGGACTTCCTGCCCTTGGGCTGGTCGATCCAGGGCTTGAACGCGCCGAATATCTCGCCTTTTTGCAGCAAGCCGAACAGCGCTTCAAAGGCCAGCAGGGATTTATTGTCGACCCAGCCCAATGCAAGCAATGGCGCGGCAGCGGTGTGCGTGCAGCCGATCTCCACGTAATTGAGTTTGCTCGCCCGAAAATGCACACCCTTGCGCATCACCATGCGCACCAAAAGCGCCTGGGACGCCTGCGGCAACCTGTCAAATTGCTGAATGAAATGCTGTTCGTCTGCATCGAGCAGATCGGCATAGCGTTGCCCCAGCCAATGCAGGACCTGGCGGAAGTTATGCAGGTAATAGAGCGGATCTTCGAGGGTATTGGCCATGGTGTACAGCGATCAAATACTGGTTATGCATACAGAGTGCCGTCGCCAAGGCGAGGTTGCAATCGCTAATAGATAAATGGCGCCTGCAACTTTTTGCATAAAAGTGATCAGATGGTGAAGTCGATGGCGTAACATTTGTCGCCCGCGCCTCTGGCATGGGACTTTTCAAGGTTAAGGTAAGGGTTATGAACATGAAGAATTTGGGTCTGCCACTGGTTGCACTCACTTTTCTGGTATTGGCCGGTTGCGCGACGCAAACCGTAGTGACGCTGCAAAATGGCACACAGTATTTGACCAAGGACACCCCAAAAACCAAGACTGCCGATGGCTTCTACGAATTCACCGATATTGCCGGCAAGCGTGTACGGGTCAAGGCGGCTGACGTGGCCACCGTGCGCAAGGAAAACTAATGAATAATGGTGTGGGGGCCAGGCCCCCACACGCCTCCCTCACGCGATAACCATCCCCTCCCCCGACCAGCCACTCACGCCCACCAGCGTCACCGAATCCCCGCCAACACTGATCACCGTATCCCCACCGTGCTCACGGTAGTCCACACTCCCCTGCACATCCTTGAACACCAGCTTATCCGTCGATTGATAGCCAATCACCCGGTCCTGGCCAAAATGCCCGCTGAACAGAAAGGTGTTGTGCCCGCTGTGATCGCGAATCGTGTCATTGCCCTTGCCGCCCTCGATAAAATCCGCGCCCTTGCCGCCCTGGATCAGGTCATTGCCGTCGCTGCCGATGATGAAGGTGTTGCCCTTGTGCGGCTCGGCATTGCGGTTGAGATCCTGCACCCAGGTGTTGGCCCGCGCCGGGTCGGACAGGTTGGCGACGATCACGGTGGAATCGCGGGTCATCTGCTCGTAGAAGCCTGACTCAAGCACCCGCGTCATGCCATCGCCGTAACCGGTGGGCAGGTGCGAAACCCAGGTCGGCAGATTGACAATGGAAAACGGCAGCACATTCCACAGCGTCGAGGCGTAGTGGTCGTTGAAACTGACGATATTGTCGGTGGTCGACTCATGGGGTTTGTCGTGCACGCCCAGGGACGACAGGTTGAAGGACGAACCCTCCAGCGCACGGAACACCGGATCATTCTCGTAGCCAATGTTCAGCACCTTGTCGCCGGCGCTCTGGGTCGGCGAGGCATAGGCCACATAATTGGCGTCCGTGTAGAACCCCGACCACTTGTTGTTGCTGAGATCGGCCATGCTATTGACCGCCAGCCCGCCCAGGCTGTGGCCGCTGACCACCACATCCTTGCCGCTCAAGCCATGGGCACTGGCGTAGTCGGCCACATTTTTGAGCAAAACGCCGAAGGCTTCCCCGGTGTAATTTTTCGCGTAGTCCTTGGGGCCGAGCGCCGCCAGCAGGTCGCTGACCAGGTCACCGATGGAATCGCTGATCAACGTTTCCCGAGGCCCCGAGGTGCCGCGAAAACCAATGCCGATTTCCAGCAACTTGCCGGCGTCATCGTACTTGCCCAGCACCTCGACCTGGGCCGTGGTGTAACCCGCCTTTTCGCCAAAGAAGGTGCCTCGCGCATCGACTTTGCCACCGTAACCCAAGGTGCTCGCACTGATCGGCGTCCAACCGGCCTTTTGTACCGCGTCCAGCGCGGCTTTTTCCGAATCCGGGTTCCAGGGAATGCCCGGGATCACGCCCTGGGAGTCCGTGCTGCCCAGCAACGCGCCGACCAGGGTCGCCGGCAAGCCCAACCCCAGGCCGTTGTGCTGGTAACCCACGGCAAAGCCGTTATCCAGGTTGTGGTAGGAATACAACGTGATCGCCATGGCATCGGCGAACAACGCTTTGGAGCCCTCGGTGCCGAGGTTTTTATAGTCAAAGATACCCATTGGTAGTGCCTCTCTTTTGTTGGAGTTGTAGAGAAAGCCAAACCTGCGGGCACCGGTGGCGCCGACACCCGCAAAGGTCGCTAAACCATCAGAACGCCCAATCCAGGCTCAAGCCCACGCCATGGACTTTTTCTTTGCTGGCCAGCAGGCCGTTGTAGTCAAAGTTGACCCGCGCATCCTTGCTCAACGCGAGGCTGACCCGTGCGCCAACCAACGCCGCGTCACGCACCATCGGCGCACTTTCCACCGTAAACGACGGGCCGCCCGAGGCAAATGCCAGGTGTTGCTCGGCGTCGGTGCTGCTGAGGGTGTGCTGCCAGCCCAGAGTGCCGGATACCTCCAACTGCTGGTGGTCATTCACATTGAAGGTTTTCAAGGCACGCAGACCCAGCGTGCTCGACACCTGGTCGCGGGTGTCGTCGCGACTTTTCAGCGCCGCAGCGTCGCCTTTTTCGGTAAAGCCATCGCTGTCCAGGTGCACGTAGGCCAGGTTGGCGAACGGTTCCAGGGCCAACGGTTGCAGGTTGATGCGGTAGGCCGCTTCGGTGAATACCTGGGTGCTGCGTGCATCAACCTTGGCTTTCTGTTTGCCGGAGACATTGCCGTATTGCAGGTCGCGTTTCACGTCTGCGCGGTGCCAGCTGTAAGTGGCGCCACCGCTCAGGCGCCAGGCGCCGATCTCATGCCCGGCATAGGCGCCGAAGTGGTAACTGTCGACCGAAGCACGGGAATGCGTGCCGCTGCCCATGTTCAGTGACGCGTCGCTGTAACCCGCGACCAGGCCGATGCGCGTGGACTCGTCCAGAGCACCGTCCACCCCGGCGAGCATGCCGCCGATGGACGTGGTGTAGCCGGCTGTATCGCTGCGGCTGTCGGTCTTGCCCCAAGCGCCCAAGGCCTTGACCCACACGTTGCCACGACTGTCGAGCGTCTCGCTGGATGCACCCATCTCGCCATTGCGCAGGCGTTCGCCCACGGCTTCGCGCACATAGCGGCTGTCATTCACCAAAGCGGTTTCCAGGGCCGGGTAGATTTCTCCCGACAGTTGTTGGAAAGCACCTTGTGCCGACGCCGCATTCGGCGCCAACAGCAGGCTTTCATACACCGCGTTGCCGGCGCCCAATTGCTCGGCGGCAGCGGCCACGGCGCGCTGGTTGTCGGTGGCGCCCACGCTGGCAAAACTGTTGGCGTTACGTGCCACGTCCAGTAGCACGCCGTTGGCCGCGTAGTTCAGGTTGCCGCCGAGGAACAGGTAGTTGGGCAGCACCGCACCAAAGCTGCCGGTAATGCCACCCGCGGCTTGCAGGATGTTGTACTGGCGCCCGATCAGGCTTTGCGCCTGTGCGCCACTGAGCGGCGTCGGGCTGTTTTCCAGCGCGAGGGTCACCGTGCCGCCGTTCAAGGTCGCTGTGCCTCCCGCCACAATGCGGTCGCTGCTAGTGGGCGACAGCTCCACGGCATAGGTCGACCCGGCCTCAAACGTCACATCCCCTGCGACGTTCAAAGTGCCGATGGAATTGCCCGGTGCCACGGTGCCGCCGTTTTTCGCCAGCAACGAACCGATGCGGCCGGAACCCCCGACTACCCCGCTCTGGCTGACGGTAACGTTCGACGTGAGCGAGCCATTGATGGCCAGCAGGCCCTGATTGACCAAGGTCGGGCCGCTGTAGGTGTTGGTGCCGGTGAGTACCAGCGTGCCGATGCCCTGTTTGGTCAGGCCGCCGTGCCCGGAGATGTCATTGCTCCACAAGTCCAGCCCGCAATGCACATCGTTGCAGATTCGCTGAGTCGGCTTGCCGGCATCGACCACCGCGCCCACGCCCGGTAAATCCGCGACAAACTGTCCGCTGCCATAAGCGCCGTCGATGCGGAACTCGGCCGGAATGTCTTCGGCCGTGACAAACATTCCCGGGCCATTGATCGCCTTGCCCAGGTTGATCATGCCCCAGCCGTACAGCGAGTCGATGCCCGGCGCGCCGAGGTCCGTAGCGGTGGTCTTGAGCAGTGTCGAGATCTGGTCGCCGCTCATGTACGGGAAGCGCTGCATCAGCACGGCCGCACTGCCTGCCACGTGGGGCGCGGCCATGGACGTGCCGTTGAAGTTGGCATAGTCGGTGGTGAGGTTGTCCAGGCTGGTGCCATTGATGACGGAACTGTAGATCTTGGTGCCGGGCGCCGACACGCAAAAACTCGCCGCATAGCCGCAACGTGAGGAGAACGTACTGATCACATACGGATCGGCGCTCGTGGTGTCCGGGTTCTGCTGCAACGCCGCGACGGAGAGCCAGTTGGGCGCAATCTCTGGCACAAAGTACGCCAGCCCAGAAATCGCATCCGGATTGTTGCGGTTGTAGTCGTTGCCAGCGGCGAAGATCGTCAGCACGCCGCTGCGGGCCGCATCGATCGCGCCCTGGTAGGCGCCACCGGCAATGGTTCCGAGGATCGGCCGGATGTTGTTGAATTGTGCCTGTGCTTCGTTGACCGTGAAATTTGGAAACGCTGGGTCGCGCCCGCCCTTCGCATACTGCTCACCAATGCCGATGCCCCAGCTGTTGTTGATGATCCGCGCGCCGCTGGCGACCAATGCGTCCCAGCCGGCCTTGTACACCGCGCCATCGTTGCCGAGGATGATGCTGTCTTCCGGGCCCGGGTCACCGTTCTCGGCGCTGATGATTTGCGCATCGAAGGCCACGCCGTGCATCGGTCCGCCATCGCGGTTACCCGCTGCAATCCCGCCGACATGGGTGCCATGGTTGCCCAGCTTGCCGTTCGAACCGAGCGACGGCGTGCCGTCGTAACGAAACGCATCGCCGGCCTTCACCGGGATGTACGGGTCGGTGTACTGACGGATGCCCTCGGTGACAATCGTCACCACCTTGCCAGGGCTAGCGAACTCCGGATGCTGGGCGTACACCGGCTGATCGAAGATCCCCAGCTTGACGCCCTTGCCGGTGTAGCCGGCGGCGTACGCGGTATCGGCATGCACGGCGCCCAGGCCCCAGTCGGCCTTGAACTCATTGCTGCGCCAACTGGCGGCATCGCCCAGTTTGCCGGTTTCCACATAGGGTGCGGCCTGGGCGGTTCCCAGGCTTGCCAGGCAACACAGCAACGCACCGTATGGCGCGCTGCGGCTGGCCTTGAGCGGGTAGCCCAAGGCGGTCTGGATGGCGGTAGTTAACCCTGACTTGCGTGTTTTCACGGTGACCTTCCTTAGTTTTCTTATTGCACATGTGTAAATCGCTTCAGAACTGCCAGTTGAGGCTCAGCCCCACCCCCTGGGTTTTCTCCCGGCCACCCCATTGGCCGCTGTAATCAAGGTTGACCCGTGTGGCCGGGCTCAGCGCCAGGCTGGCCTGCACGCCGACCAGCGCGGCATCGCGCAGCAACGGCGAACTGCGCACGGCAAATGACGGCCCGCCTGCGACAAACGCCAAGTGCTCTTCGGATTCAACGGCGGTGAGGCTGTGCTGCCACCCCAGCGAACCGGAGAGCTGCAACTGCTGGTGGTCATTGAGGGCAACGGTTTTCAGGGCACGCACGCCAAGCGTGCTGAGCACGGCGTCCCGCTGATCGCTGCCACGTTCCAGGGCCGCGGCATCGCCTTTTTCATGGAACCCATCACTGTCCAGGTGCATATAGGCCAGGTTGGCGAAGGGCTCCAGTGCCAACGGTTGCAGGTTGATCCGGTAAGCCGCCTCGGTGAACAGTTGCGCCGTGCGCGCCTCCAGCTTGGTTTTTTGTTTGCCACTGACAGCGCCGTATTGCAGGTCGCGCTTCACGTCACCGCGATGCCAGCTGTAGGCGCCACCGGCACTGACGCGCCAATCGCCCAGCTCGCGCCCGGCGTACGCACCGAAGTGATAACTGTCGATGGACGCCGAGGAATGCGTGCCGCTGCCCATGTTCAATGAGCTGTCGCTGTAACCGGCGACCAGGCCCACACGCGTTTGCTCGTCCAGCGCGCCATCGACGCCGCCCAACAGACCACCGAGGGATGTGGTGGAACCCGCCGTCTCACTGCGGCTGTCGGTCTTGCCCCAGGCGCCGAGTGCCTTGAGCCACAGGTTGCTTTCAGCGGCGACCGGCACCTGGCGCAAACGCTCGCCCACCGCGTCGCGCAGTTGCAGGCTGTCGTTGATGAGCATGGCGCCGATCGCCGGGTAGATTTCACCGGACAACTGCTGCAAGCCTTGTTGCGCGACCGCAATGGAGTCTGACTGCAGCAGGCTTTCGTACACCGGGTTGCCCGCGCCCAATTGCTCGGCGGCCGCGGCTACGTTGAGTTGGTTGCGCGTCGCCGCGACGCTGGCGAAGGTGGCGTCATTGCGGACCACGTCCAACTGCACGCCGTCGGTGGCATAAGCGAGGGTGCCGCCAAGGAATAGATAGTCGGGCAACACCTGGCCAAACTGACCCTGGATGCCGCCAGCCGCCTGGAGGATGCTGTACTGGCGACCGATCAGGCTTTGTGCCTGTGCGCCGCTGAGCAGGGTCGGGCTGTTTTCCAACGCCAGGGTGACGTTGCCGCCGCCCAGGATCGCCTTGCCGCCGGCGACGATACGGTCGCTGCTGGTAGGTGTAAGTTCCACCGCATACATCGAACCTGCCCCCAGGTTCACGTCGCCCGCCACCTGCAAGGTGCCTACGGAGTTGCCGGGTGCCACACGGCCGCCTTGGTTGACCGACAGCGCGGCAATCCGACCGGAGCCGCCCAGGGTGCCGCTGCTGTTGACGGTCACCGCAGACGTCAGCGACCCGTTCACCGCCAGCAGCCCGCCGTTGACAGTGGTCGCCCCGCGATAGGTGCTCGCGCCGCTGAGTACCAGCGTACCCGCGCCGGACTTGATCAGGCTGCCTTCATAGATCCGCGTCGCGGCCGCCTGATCGCGCGCCGTGCCAATGGCGTAGTCCGTTTGGTCCTGCTGGCTGGCGCCGGCGCCCACGCCGTTTTGCCAGCCCTTGTCGATCAGGGTCTGCTGCCAGGCGCCGTGCTCGGCAGTGTCTTCGGCCTGGCGCTGCAGCAAGGCCTGGTCGGAGATGCCGTTACTCCAGACATCGTCCTGCCCGGCCGCGAGGCTGACGTTCATCGGTCCGAGTAACTGCCCCGGGCCGTGCATCGCCCGCCCCAGGTCCGGTACGCCCCAGCCTACGCTGGTGGTGGGCGCCTGGGTGATGGAACCATCGAGCTGCGTGGCGGTGGTCAACAACACCTGCAACGCCTGCTCGTTGGTCATATAGGGGTAGCGTTCCATCACCAGTGCCAACGCGCCGGTAGCATGGGGCGCCGACATCGAGGTGCCGGACTTCACGCCGTAGCCGCCGTCGGGAATGGTGCTGTTGATCAACGCACCGGGGGTGGAAATGCACCAGTATTTGGCAATGCCGCATTGGTTGTATTTCTGGTTGTTGGCCTTGTCCAGCCCCGACACCGCCAGCCAGTGCCCTTCCAATTCCGGCTGGAAATACGGCAACGCCGAGCGCACGCTGGCATTCGCGTAACCACTGTTGCCGGCGCTGAAGACATTGATCACACCGGCCTTGGCCACGTCCGCCGCCGCATCCAGCCAGGTGCCCTGGTTGTAGTGCTGGGCGTAGGCCGCGTGCAGGTCGCCGAGGGTCCGGTAACTGACGTCCTTGGGCTGGCTGCCCCAGCTGTTGTTGATCGCCCGCACACCGGAATCCACCAGGGCGCTGTACACCGCCTTGAAGTATTTGGGATCAGGCGTCGGACCAAACAGGAAGCTGTCGTTGGCGTTGGTATTGCCCACGTAGAGTTGCGCGTTGTACGCCACGCCGTGCATGCCCACGCCATCGCGGGCGGCGCCCATGGTGCCGGTGACATGGGTGCCGTGAGAGTCGTTGTTGGGGTTAAGCGCACCCGTGGTGCTGAAGGGAACGCCGTCCACGTAACTGCCGCTGGCGGTGACCGCGTGATAGCGGTCTTTGGAGGCTTCCGGGTGATTGGGATCGAAGCCTGAGTCCAGCGCACCGATCTTTACCCCGCTGCCGGTGATGCCGGCGGCGTAGGCTTCATCGGCCTTCATGCGCCCAAGCCCCCAGTCACTCTGGAACTCGGTGGAGCGCCAACTGGCGGCGTTACCCGGTTGACCGGTCTCGGTATAGGCCGCCTGCGCCGCAACGGACAACAGCAGCAAGGAACCGGCGGTAAACGGTTTGAAACGGGGTGAATCGGTGATCATCGAAACCATCCTTATTGTTGTTATGGAGGCTTACTTCAGGGGGCCGAACGCCTCATCGACCTTCGCCAGGTCGGTGTCCCGCAGGTTGCCGGCGTAGTAATGCAACTTGGTCCAGGCCATCAGGTAGTCGTAGCGCGCTTGCGCCAGGTCGCGGCGGGTGCTGTAGAGCTGCTGCTCGGCGTTGAGTGCATCGAGGTTGACCCGCTCGCCACCGAGGATGCTTTGCTGGGTCGACACCACCAACGCCTCGGCCGACACCAGCGCCTTCTGATACGCACGCAACTTGCTCACCCCCGACAAACAGGCACTGAACTGCCGGCGCAGCTCGATCAGGGTTTCGCGGGTCTTGCCTTCCAGTTCGTACTCGGCCTGCTCCATGGCACGGCTGGCCTGGCGGGTGGAGGCCGAGATGCCGCCACCGGCATACAGCGGCACGCTGACTTCGACGCCGATGGTGTTGGTGTCATAGCGCTGGTTGTAGGTGTTGCCGCTGTCAGACTCCTGCTGACGCGAGCTGGCATAGGCCGTGACCTTGGGCAAATGTCCGGCGCGGTTGCGCTCCACTTCATAACGCGCCACTTCCAGGGCCTGGCGCTGCGAGGCCAGCGTGGGGTTGTTGCTGATCGCCAGTTCGTGCCAGGTGTCATAGTTGGCCGGGGTCAGGGTGAAGGCGGCAAAGCCCTGGTTCAGTGGCGCCAGGTCATTGATGTTGACGCTCTGCACGCCAATCAATGCGCCCAGCTCCCGCAGGGACGCGTCCTGTTCATCCAAGGCCTGGATCTCTTCGGCGGTGGCCAATTCGTAACGGGATTCGGCTTCCAGAATATCCGTGCGTGTGCCCTCGCCTTGCTGGAACAAATGCTGGTTCTGCTGGAACTGCTGCTCGAACGCCTTCTTCTTCGCGCGGGCGATGTCGATCTGGTCCTGGGCGAACAGCGCCTGGGTGTAATAGGTCAGCACCCGCACCAGCAGTGCCTGGCTCTTGTCGCGAAAGCTTTCATCGGCAAACAGCGCCTGGGCCACGCCTTTGCGGTAGTTGGCGTAGGCCTCGTAGTCGAACAGCGGCTGTTGCAAGCTGAAGGTGGAGCCGTAACTGTTGTAGTTGCGGTCGTCGTGATAATTGCCGCCGCGCCCATCCGGCAAGGTGGCCTGGGAATTGTTGCGGCCCTTGTTGTAGTTGTAGGAGAGCTTCGGCAACAGCCCGGCGCGGCCGATGGCGCGGTTTTCCAGGCCGGCGTCGCGCTCCTTGATGGCACCGAGGAACACCGGATCGTTACGCAAAGCCTGCTCGTACACATCGAACGGCCCCATGGCGGCCTGGGCACTCGCGCTGGTCAACAGCAAGGCGATAAACACGTGCTTCATGTCTATTCCTCGGTCAATGCGGAGCCGGCGCGGTCGAGCAGCGGCTTGAACAGGTAATTGAGCAGCGAGCGCTCGCCGGTGCGCACGAACATCTCGGCGGGCATGCCCGGCTTGATCACCAGCCCGTGAAGTTTTTCCAACGCCGCTTCGCTCACCGTAGTGCGCAGCACGTAGTAGGCCGCGCCGGTTTTTTCATCGAGCATCTGGTCGGCGGAAATCAGGCTGACCTCCCCCGGCACACGCGGTGTACGGCTTTGGTTGAAGGCGGTGAACAGAATGTCGACCGGCAGGTGCGTGCCGACCTTGTCGACCAAATGCACCGGCAAACGCCCTTCCACTTCCAGGCGCGTGTCTTGGGGCACGATCTCCAGCAGGGTTTCACCCGCGCGGACCACGGCGCCCTCGGTGTGCACGCTGAGATTGACCGCGATGCCATCCGCCGGGGCGTTGATTTCGCTGTGTTGCAGGTCGAACCCGGCCGAGGTGAGTTGTTGTTCCAGAGTCAGGCTACGCAGTTGTGCGTCGGCCAACTGGCTGCGCACTTCCTTCTGGTATTCCTCACTGTGCTGTTGCAGTTTCAGCCGTGATTCGAGGATGCCCTGCTCTACCCGGCCACTTTCGCCGGTGTTTTGCGCCAGGTCCTGTTGCACCTGGGACAACTGCCGTTGGTAGTCCATCAGCCGGTTGCGCGGGATGTAGCCGTTGTCGGCCAAGGGTTGCAGATTGCTCAGTTGATCGCGCAGGGACTGCGCCTGGGCGGTCAAGTCGCTGCGGGCGCGGCGCATGCCGCCCAACTGCGCGGTGGCGCCGTCGATATTGGCGCGGATACCGGCCTGCTCACGGGCAAAGGCTTCGCGACGGCTGCTGAACAGTTGGCGCTGGCCTTCCAGCACCAACGCCAGGGCCGGGTCGGGATTGGCGCTGAGTTCGGTGGGAAAGGTGATGCTGGCCTGATTGTCACGTTCGCTCTGCCAGCGCGCCACACTGGCCCAGGCCATGCGGTACTGGGCTTGCAGGGACTGCACGTCGGCCTGGTGCTGAGTCTGGTCGAGACGAAACAGCGGCTGGCCTTGCTTCACCCGCTCGCCCTCCTTCACCAGAATCCGGCTGACCACGCCGGGGCTGAGGGTTTGCACCGCCTTGCGCTTGCCCGACACCACCACCGTGCCCTGCACCGGAATGCCTTGGTCCAATGGCGCAAGGCTGGCCCACAGGAAAAAGCCGCCAGCCCCGACCACCGTCAGCAACCAGCCCATGCGGGCGAAGAAATTGGCGTCGTGTTCTTTGAAGCGTGGTTCAACAGTGATGCTGCTCATGCGCCTGGATTCCTTCCGGCTTGGTACTGACGACTGAAACTCACGCCCGGTCTCTCCTTGGGCGGCTCCTGCTGTCCGGACAACGCCCGCAGCACTTCCTGGCTCGGCCCGAACGCCTGCAAATGCCCTTCGCTGAGCACCAGCAACTTGTCGGCCTGGGCCAGCGCCGACGAACGATGGGTGACCAGCACCACACTGCTGCCCTGGGCTTTCATCTGCACGATGGCACTGGCCAGCGCGGCTTCGCCGACGGTGTCGAGATTGGAATTGGGCTCATCCAGCACGATCAGGCGCGGCCCGCCGTACAGGGCGCGGGCCAACGCCACCCGTTGTTTCTGGCCGCCGGACAGGCCGCCGCCGTTGTCACCCAGCACCGTGTCGTAGCCCTGGGGCAAGCGCAGGATCAGTTCATGCACGCCAGCCTGCTGCGCCGCCTGCACCACCTGCTCGGGGTCGGCCTCGTGAAAGCGCGCAATATTGTCGGCAATGCTGCCGCTGAACAGCTCGATGTCCTGGGGCAGATAGCCAATGTGCGGGCCGAGGTCGTCGCGGTCCCAGCGATGAATGTCCGCGCCATCCAGGCGCACCGTTCCGGCCAACGTCGGCCAGACGCCCACCAGCACACGGGCCAGGGTGGATTTACCGGAGCCCGAGGCGCCGAGCACACCGAGCACTTCACCCGCGCCCAGGTTGAAACTGACTTGATGCAAGGTCGCCATCCGCCGCCCAGGCGGGCCTGCACTGACCTGTTCAAAGCTGACCTGGCCTTTGGGCGGCGGCAGCTTCATCTGCTCGACTTCCGGCGGAAATTCGCGCAACAGATCATCCAGCCGCTGGTAGGCCAGCTTGGCCGAACTCCATTGCTTCCACACCGCAATCAACTGGTCGATGGGGCTGAGCACCCGGCCCATCAGAATGGAACCGGCGATCATCATCCCGGCGGTCATGTCCCCCTTGATCACTAACAAGGCTCCCAGGCCCAGCACCAAGGATTGCAGGCACAACCGCAGGGATTTGCTCAGGGAAGTCACCACGGAGCCAGTATCACTGGCCTGGTTTTGCAAGCCGAGAAACTGCGAGTGCACCGCAAACCAGCGCTGGCGCAGCGCACCAAGCATGCCCATGGCCTGGATCGTCTCGGCATTGTGCAAGTGGCTGGTCGCCAGTTGCGTGGACTGCTGGGAATAACCACTGGCCTCGCCCAACGGCTTTTTGGTCAGGTATTCGTTCAGGCATGCAAGGGCGATCAACAGCACCGCGCCCGCGGTGGCCAGCACACCGAGCCACACGTTGAACAGGAAGATCACAAACAGATAAATGGGAAACCACGGCGCGTCGAAAAACGCGAACAACGCAGGCCCCGTGATGAATTGGCGGATATGAGTCAAGTCGCCCAACGCTTGCCCGGCATGCCCCTGCCCGCGTTGCAGGTTGCGCTCGAACGCGGCCTTGTACACGCGCAAGTTGAAACGCCGCTCCAACTGGCTGCCGATGCGGATCACGATAAAACTGCGGATTACCTCAAGCGTGCCAATAAACGCAAAGAAGCCCACCACCATCAGCGTCAACATCACCAGGGTGGTTTCATTCTGGGAGGACAGCACCCGGTCATACACTTGCAGCATGTAAATCGACGGCACCAGCATCAGCAGGTTAATCAATGCTGTGAAACAGCCAACACTGATCAACATGCTTTTGTATTCACCCAGCGCCTTGAATAAGGGCGCGACGGCATGGGACTTCGCCATGGTTTCTGATCTTCCCTGAAACAAATTTCGCGCAATAGTTTCCCCAACCCCAAACAACGGAGCGGTCAACTAATAAATTCAGTTATACATTTATAACGACAACTAAGGTGTGCGTTGCAATACAACTTCCAGGCCCGTAGGCGTGCGGCCTTTATACTCGTCCGCCTGCTCTCGATTGAGATGGGTTATCCCGCTGCCTTCGGCATTCATCAGCCAGATACCATCCGGTGTCGGTGTCCAGGTCAGGGGTTTCTCACCGAGCCATTGCGCGACACAAGCGAGGTCGCCGTCCAAGGCATTCGCCTGCTCCAGCAGGTCAAGTGCGCACACCTGATCCTGTTGGTGCAACTGCCAATGCCCGGCCAACTGGGCGGTGGTGGGTAATACAAGACTGCTCGCCATGACGTGGGCTCCTGCCGACACGAACATCACCTGCAACACGCGGGTGATCACTGTGAAAAAACGCTGCATCTTCACGCTCCATCGGTAAAGCGCGGCGCCGAAACGCCGCGCCCGTGCATTACGCCACGATGTCGCTGACGGCTGCCTGGCCGACGGTGGTGACGAGGAAGTCCGCCACGCCGTGCCCGGAGAAGTCCACTGCCAAGGTGCCCAGGTTGGTGCCTGCGGCATAGGTCAGTACAGCATCGCCGGCATGCCCGGTGAAGGCATTGACGAAGGTCAGGCCTGCACCCTTGGTAATGCCCGACAGGTCGATCTTGTCCGAACCGGAGGTGAAGTCAAAGATCTTGTCCGCAGCGCCTGGCTTGGAATCGGAACTGGCACCAAACACAAAGGTGTCGTTGCCCGCACCGCCCCACAGTTGATCCGCACCGCCGCCACCGTAGATGAGGTCGTTGCCGGCCCCACCCTTGATCACGTTGGCCGCGTTGTTGCCAATGATCAAGTCATTGCCGGCGCCGCCGAAAGCGTTCTCGACGGTCACGCCCTTGGCGATGGACACGTTGCCCACCAGGCCGCCAACGTCGGAGAACGACGTTTCGTTGAGGTTGATCTTCTGGTTCTGGGTGAAACCGGAGAAGTCCAAGGTGTCATTGCCACCACCGTCCCACACCGAGAACACCAGCTTGTCGGCGTTCGAGGTGGCGCTGAGGAAATCACGCCCGGTGTTGGAGTTGAAGCCGTAGGTGGTGTCGCCGGCGCGGGTGTTGTAGTTGGCGCCGTAGAGCTTCTGGATTGCTGCGATGTCGTCGATCAGCGGGCCGGACGCGTAAGCCTCGACGCCGCCCTTGCTGAAGTTCTGGTTGGTGTTGCTCTCGCTCCAGTAACTCATGACGCTGTAGCCACGCGTGTCCTGTCCATAGTCCGCGTCTTTGTAGGAAGGGTTGCCGGTCCCGGCGTTGTAGTCGCCAGGGTGGTCCAGGCCCAGGGTATGCCCGATTTCGTGGGTCAGGGTCTGCCGGCCGTAGTTGTTCAGGTCCGGCGTCTTGTTTGGCGTGTAGCTGCTGTTGGTCAGGTACCATGAGGTGCCGTCCAGGCCACTTTGGTGATACTTGTCGTTGGTGCCCGGCAGGTAGGCAAACGCGGCCGCGCCGTCCTGGCCCCCGCTGTAGTTGCCGAAGGTCATGTGGAAGTCACCGCCCGAGGCTTTCTCGGTGAAGGTCACATTGGCCACATCCGCCCAGGATTGCATGGCCAATACGGCCTGTGCTTTCTGCTGGGTGTTGAACTGGCTGAACCCGGTGATGCCATGTTTGTTCATGGTTGCCGAGGACGCCGAGGTGAGAAAGGTGTAAGTCAGATCGATCTTGCCGTTGCCATCCACGTCGCGATAGGCCGCATTTTCACGCAACAGGTGGTCAGCCGCCTGGTCCACGGAAAACGAGGGTTTACCGTTGACCGTGAGGTTGCCGCCACGGTCGTACAGATGGCTGAAGCTATCGATTTGCGAGTAAGCGGTGCTGGCTTGCGCCGCCGACACGATAGCCTTGTCTTTTACTTTTGACATAAACGTACTTCCTTGTTTGCAAGTGCATCAGTCTTTGTTCGATAGGAACCTCGCGGGCGAGATCGTCCTATCACTCGCCTCTTTTGAAGGCGTAAGAAAACTGACACAACTTGAAATCTTTCGTCTACATCTTTTCCTGCACTAAAACCGGGCGAGGAAACAACTGAAACAAGTTGAGCGCCGTGTTTGTTGGCCGGTATCGGCTTTCGCCCTGAAAAAAGCAGCGCGATTATTTAAATATTAAATAGCACTAACGCCGCTCAAGTTGAGCGGCGCCGTTAGTTAATGGATCCAATATATTGGCAGGGTGTCATTGGCAACATTAAACAGCCACTACTTGTATTAATAACTTGGCGCGCCCCCTATTACCGGGACACACTCCAGCCCGTCTTGTGCAATACCGCCAATAGCGTTTCACCTTCCAGTCCGGGCACCAGGACACCTTGATCGGTAAGCATGCTCTCCCCAGCCAGGATCGCATTGATGATCGCCTCTTCCACCGCCTCAGCCGCCGCGCTGAACAGCGGCGAAATATGGTCGTTGTTGACCATCTGCAAGGTGCTGCTGAACGGCAGGCCCTTGCGCCCATAATCCGCCGGCGGCAGGTCCTGGTTACCGGTGGCAAAGGCCAGGAACAGGTCACCGCTGGAATCTTCGGTGCCGCCGCCAGTGCGGGCGATACCGATGGACGCGCGCTGCGCCAGGCGCTGGCATTGGTGCGGCAACAGCGGCGCGTCGGTGGCCAGGATTACCACGATCGAGCCCATGCCCGGCGTGCCTTGCTCGGCAAAAGGCGACGGAATCTCCATCAACTGGCGCCCCACCGGGTAGCCATCCACCCGCAGTTCCTGGCGCTTGCCATGGTTGGCCTGCACCAGCACGCCGACAGTCCAGCCGCCCTGTTCCGCCGGCAGGCGCCGCGAAGCCGTGCCGATACCGCCTTTGAATTCATGGCAGATCATGCCGGTGCCGCCGCCGACCGCGCCTTCCTGCACCGGGCCGGTTTCGGCGTTGTCCAGGGCTTCGCGCACATGCTCGGGGCCGACATGCTGGCCCCAGATATCATTGAGCAGGCCGTCATAGGTTTCCATCACCACCGGCATGCACCAGTACACCGCCGGGTCCGCCAGGCGCTCGCGCTCCAGGGCGATCAGGCTGTCGCGCACAATGCCGATGCTGTGGGTGTTGGTGATGGCCAGCGGCGTGGTCAACAGCCCCGCTTCGCTGATCCACTCAAGGCCGGTGGCGTCGCCATTGCCATTGAGCACGTGATAGCCGGCGAAGCACGGTTGCTGGCGTGCTTCGCCAGCACGCGGTTGGATCACGCTGACGCCAGTACGCACGTGCTTGCCGTCGATAAGTGTCTTGATCGTGCTGTGCCCGACCCGGACACCTGGCACATCGGTGATGGCGTTCCACTCACCGGGCGTGCCCAGCCCCAACGTGATGCCCAATTGACGTGCGCGCATAACCACTCCTTACAATTTCTGGAAGACCGGACTCGACCGGCCACTGATGCAATACAGAATCACCGACAGGGCCAGCAAGCCGATGATGATCATGATGTCGCGGATCGAGGCCGCCGCCACCAGCGTGACCAACAGATAACCCGCGCCCAGTACCGCGACCAACGCCGGCAGCGGCCACAGCGGCATGCGATAGGGATGCTCGCGATCACGCAGCAGCACCCGGCTCATCAACGCACTCAACGCCACCACCAGGTACACCAGCATGATCAGCAACACGCTGAACGAAGTCAGGTCGGCCAGGTTGGAGCTGAAACTCAACAATGCTGAAGGAATCGCCAGGAACAGCGTAGCCAACCAGGGCGAATCCCAGCGTGGGTGAATACGCGTAAAGAGTTTGTTGATGCTTGGCGTCCACAGCGCATCACGGCCGCTGCTGAACACCACGCGGCCGATCTGGATCACGATCGCGACAATCGCATTGAACACCGACAGGAAGATCCCGGCGCTGACCAGCCGCGAGAGGGTTTCATTGCCATGGCTGGTCAACAGGTAACCGATGGGGTCCGGGCTGCTGATCATCTCACTGAGCGATGGCGCACCGATCAACAGCGCGGTGATCGGCACCAGTTCGATGATCACCACCAAGCCCAAGGACCACAGCACTGCCTTGTGCACGCCTTTGCCGCCGCATTTCATGTCTTCGGCCAGCAACACTGCTGGGCCATAGCCGTTGTAGGAAAACAGGCCGATGCCCACCGCGCCGATCACCAGGGCCCAGGGCGCCAGGTGCAGCACGCCGTTTTCGACGATCTGCGGCTGGAACAGCACGCTGGCCGGCTGTACCGGGTTGCCGAAACCAATGACGACGATCACCAGCAACGCCGCGACTTCCAGCAACAGGCAGGTGCCGGTGATCCAGGCATTCAGCTTGATATTGAGAATGCCCAAGGCGTAACTGCACACCACAATCACCAAGGCGACGGTCTGGGAATCGAACTTCGTGCCAAGGGCGTTATTCAGATAGGTCGCCGCGCCCGTGGCGAGAACTGGCGGGATAAACAGCAACATCACCAGCACGGTCAGGAACGTCGCATAGCCCGCCATGCCACCAAATACGCGCTTGGCGTACACATACTCGCCCCCGGCGCTGTTGTGGGCGCGGCCCAGTTCGGCGTAGCAAAAGGCAAACATCAACGCGAGCAAACCCGCCATCACAAACGCCAGGAACACGCCGCTACCGGCCTGTTGGATGGCAAAGGGCGCGATCACAAATACGGAACTGGCCGGCGTCACCGCCGACACGGTAATGGCGACCACATCGAAGACACTCAAGGTGGGTTTCAGCACGCCGTCGGGCGTGGGGGAAGTGCTCATATCGTTATCCTCTGTCGTTGTTCTTGGTGTGAGGCAGAAACGAAAAATCTGATCATCGCGGGATATGTTTCCCGCTGAATGATGAGGACAATAAACACGACGTTCATGTCAGCCAATTCCCCTATTGGCGTACTCCCCTTGACGCCACCTGGCAAAAGCCGAACCCTTGGCCGATCTTTTGCGGTGGGAGCCTGTCATATGAGCCTGTTTCGAGAAGTCGGCATGCACGCCGGCCTGGGCCGCACCGTCGCGCACATCGGCACCGAGCGCTTCTGGAAACAGCTGGTGTTGTTGCTGCATCAGTGCCTGCCCTTCGATAACGCCCTGGCGATCTACTACCCGGTGGATGGCCCGCCTCAGGCCCTCGAAGAATACGACGCCCAACCCAGCAGCAAACCAGCGTCGATGCTGGTGTACCTCAATGGCTTGTATTTGCTCGACCCGTTTTTCCAGGCCTGTCGCGAGGGTTATGCCAGCGGCGTGTACCGCCTGGAGGAAGTGGCGCCGGATCATTTTCGCCAGAGTGAATACTTCCTCAATTACTTCCATGACAACGTGCTGGAAGACGAGGTGCAGTTCATCCTGCAATTGCCGGGCGCGGGGACGTTATCGCTGTCATTGGGCATGCAACGACGCTTCAGCTTCGAGGAGACCGGCCTGATGACCACCGTGGCCGCCTGGGTGTTACCGCTGATGCAACAGCACTGGCAGCAAAGCACCCAGCGTGCGCCGGCGATGGACAGTCAGATCAGGGATGCGTTGAGTCAGTTCGGTTGCGGCGTGCTCTCGGACCGCGAGTTGGAGATCGCCCGATTGGTGTTGCGCGGTTTTTCGTCCAAGGCCATGGCTGAGCGCCTGAACATCTCGCCGGACACGGTGAAGGTGCACCGTCGGCATTTGTACGCCAAGCTGGATATCTCGTCGCAGCCGGAGCTGTTTTCGTTGTTTATTCAGTCGTTGGGGCATGACCTGGAAAACCCATGATCGAAAGACCGGCTCAGGCACATGCATGATCGATAGGGGCTTACCTCAATTTGGACAAAGAGTCGTCACCCTGAGAACCCCTTGATGATGTACGCAACGGCGACATCAAAGTCGGTCGTCAGAAACCGGATACTGCCCACCAACACTTGATAGTCATCTATCCTTTCGATGGAGACAGAACCCGATGTTGCCTCTTGCTCGTGATCCGCACCATGAGCGTGGTACCAAGCACCTACAATCTCAGGCCCGCCGATGGAATAAGTACCGCTTTTCACATTTTTATCTGCAAAGGTTACGTGAATAAACGAAATGTCTGACGGATCTCCTTCGTCGTCTCGCGAATAGATTCGCATCCCATTGTTCTGTTCATCACGAAATACTTGGTTTGTTTTATAGATAACCACCTCACCAGCGATTTTGATGCTTCCGATCATCCAGCCAGTGGCTTGCATTTTTGCACTGATCTGTTGCCTGAGATTTCCCATCTAACGCTCCTTGCCTAATGTTGCGATTCAGGAGACATGAGCGTAATCGGTTAAAAAAACAAATAAACCTGTCACAAATGACAGGTTTAAAAAGTATTTTTTTATCGCAAATGGCACTATTGAATCGACGTGGGCTCATCGCCCACGTCTGTCTGTTCGCCCTTTCTCATCGCCCCATTCGAATGGTGTTCCAGATCCGCGTCCGAATCCGATCGATATTCAACGGCATCGCTTCCAGCGCAAACAACTTACCCATCATTTCCTCACTCGGGTAAATCTTGGTATCCGCCTTGATCTCGGGATCCACCAGGCTGTCCGCCGAGCTATTGCCGTTGGCGTAGTGCACGGAGTTGGTGATGTCCGCCATGACCTGCGGCTCCAGCAGGTAATTCATGAAGGCATAGCCCGCCTTTTCATCCGGGGCATCGGCAGGCATGGCAACCATGTCGAACCAGATCGCGGCGCCTTCCTTGGGAATCTGATAGCCGATCTTCACCCCATTCCTGGCTTCCTTGGCGCGGCTTTCGGCCTGCAGCACATCGCCGGAAAAACCGACGGCCACGCAGATGTCACCGTTGGCCAGGTCGCCTGTGTACTTGGAAGAGTGGAAATACGCCACATAGGGACGCACTTTCATCAGCAGTGCTTCGGCCTTCTTGTAGTCCTCAGGGTTCTTGCTGTGGGGCGGCAAGCCCAGGTAGTTCAGGGCGATGGGCAACAGTTCCGGGCCGTTATCCAGGATGGCAACGCCGCACTTGCTGAGTTTCTCCATGTATTCGGGCTTGAAGATCAGGTCCCAGGAGTCGACCGGTGCGTTGTCGCCCAGTGCCGCCTTGACCTTGTCGATGTTGTAGCCGATGCCGGTGCTGCCCCACAGGTACGGGAAACCATGGGCATTGCCCGGATCGTTGTTTTCCAGGGCCTTGAGCAGCACCGGGTTGAGGTTCTTCCAGTTGGGCAACTGACTCTTGTCGAGCTTCTTCAGCGCGCCGCCCTGGATTTGCCGGGCCATGAAATGGTTGGACGGAAACACCACGTCATACCCGGAGTTGCCCGTCATCAGTTTGCCGTCGAGGGTTTCGTTGCTGTCATACACGTCGTAGCTGAAGCCGATGCCGGTCTGCTTCTGGAAGTTCTTGGTGGTGTCCGGCGCGATGTAGCTGGACCAGTTGTAGATTTTCACCGTCTCGGCGGCCTGGCTGATAGAGGCCACCAACATCAAGGGCAACAGGGCAATGGCTTTCATGGTTCGATTTCCTGGCGGTTTTAGGGCTGTTTTTATGGCAGGCGATCAAGGATCAAAGCGTTACAGGATCAATACGTAGGTCTTGCGCACGGTTTCCTGGATGTCCCAGATGCCGGTGCTGTTGGCCGGCAACATCAGTGCATCACCGGCTTGTATGTGGACGATTTCACCGTTGTCTGGGGTGAAGGTGCAGCGGCCCTGGATAAAGTGGCAAAACTCCTGGGATTTGATCTGCCGACGCCAAACGCCTGGGGAGCATTCCCAGATGCCGGTTTCGACGCCATCGTTGCGCTCGACGCTCAGGGTCGAGGCCACCGCAATGGGCTCGCCCAAGGGCACGGCGACGGGCGACGAGTCCGGCAAGTGGGCGTTCAGCGTGTCTTTGAATTGCGTGATGCTCATGGGGTTTTCCCGTGTGAATGAAACGACTTAGTGCATGAAACCTTCCATGAACCCGGCCACGCCGGTCGCCAACTTGCGGCGCCAAGGGGCAGTGTTGGGGTTGGCCAACACCTGGTCTTCATGGACGAAACTGCGAATAATCGCGTTGTAGCCCAGCCAGCGGCAGGGTTCGGGCTCCCAGGGCTTGAGCGCGTCCAGGCCGCGTTCGCGGATCACCCAGGGTTGATGGGTCAACGACGTGTCGCGGCCAAGGATCAGGTCGGCCAGGGTGCGGCCGCCCAGGTTGGTGGCGCCAACGCCCTCCCCGCCATAACCACCGGACAGTGCGATGCCGGTCTTGTGGTCGCACAGCATGTGTGGTCGGAAACTGCGCGACATGCCCAGGTTGCCGCCCCATGAATGGGTAATCTTCACGTGCTTGAGCTGTGGGAAAAGCTCACCGAACAGGTAGCGACGCAGCTCCACTTCGCTGTCGGTCAGATCGAAGTTGTGGCGCAGTTTCCCGGCGAACTGGTAACCGCCACGGGCACCGAACACCAGCCGGTTGTCCGCTGAACGCTGGCCGTAGGTGACCTGCCGACTGCTTTCGCCGAAGGCTTGGCCGTGGCTCAGGCCGATTTCATCCCACGTACTGGCCGGCAATGGCTCGGTGGCGACGATCAGGCTTTGCACCGGCAGTTGATAACGGCCCAAAGGCGGCAAGGTGTTGGCGTAGCCCTCCACTGCCGGCACCACCCAGGCTGCACGGACACCGGCCTTCGCCGTGCGCAGGCCGCCGGATTGCCAATGGGTCACTGGGCTGTTTTCGTAGATTGCCACGCCCATGCTTTCCACCACCCGCGCCAGGCCACGCACCAGCTTGGCAGGGTTGATGGTCGCCACGTGGGGCGCGTAGATACCGCCATAAGGCTTGGCGATGCGAATCTGTTCGACCAGTTGCTGTGGGCTGAGCCAGCGATAGTCGGCTTCGGTCAGGCCCTGGGCGTGGAGTTTGTCCAGGTAGCGACGCAGGCTGCCCTCCTGCTCGGGGTAACGCGCGGCGCAGTACAGCGCGCCGCCCTTGCGGTAGTCGCAGTCGATGCCCTCCCGCGCAAGTACCTGGGCCACCTCATCCGGGATGGCGTGCAGCAGGTCAAACGAGGCGCGCCGTTGTTCGGGGTTCAGGCCAGCCAACAGGCGGTCCTCGCCCAGCAGGTTGCCCATCAGCCAGCCACCATTGCGGCCGGAGGCGCCGAAGCCAGCGGTTTGCGCTTCGATGATCGCGATGTTCAGTTCGGGCGCCTGGCGTTTCAGGTAATACGCGGTCCACAACCCGGTATAACCGGCGCCGATGATGGCCACGTTGACGTCCAGGTCCTGTTCCAGCGACGGCCGCGCATGCAGCGGGTCATCCAACTGGTCCATCCATAAGCTGATGTTGCGCCATGCCGGCATGCAGGGTTCCCCTACCTCGTTTCGATAGGGTGGATCCTAGAGCGCAGTGTTATGGGCTGTCTTGCGCGCGTGCACGCAGGGAAATTTGTTTGACGTAGGCCTTGGGTGACTGCCCTGTGTGCTGGCGAAACGCACTGTAGAACGCCGAGAGCGAGTTGAAACCGGCGGCAAATGCCAGGTCGTCGACCTTTATCGGCGGCAAGGCCTTGTCCAGCGCGGCCAGCAAGTGGTGAAGCCTGGCCTGGTTGACGTAGCGATAGAAGCTTTGCCCCAGCACCTGGTTCAGCAAATAGGAAATCTGATTGCGACTGTAGCCACACTCCTTGGCCACCCGCTGCAAGTCCAGCTCCGGGTCCAGATAAGGTTGCTTGCGTTCGAAATACTGCTGCAAGTCATTGGCCATATGCCCCAATTGCTGGGGTGACAAGCCCAAGCGGCTGACCGTAGGCCGCGCAGCCTGGACGGGTTGCTCATGCACCAGGGAGGCGTATTCATTGACCCGCCAGATCAGCCCGTCGCGCACCGTGATGGCTTCGCTGGTGCGAAATGACACCAAGCCATGGCCGCCACGCAAGGTGATGCGGTACTGGATGAAGGCCGTATCGCCATCAGCGCGGATGCGGTCGGTGTGCTCAATGGCCTCATCGGCCTCGCGCGGCATGCTGGCTCGCAGGTAATCACGCAACTGCGCGTGACCGACGACTCGGTTCTGGAAAAAGTCGTGGTACTGGATGTCCTGATGGTAGTAGGACATTACGCCCTCCAGATCCCGATGGCGCCAACACAGGTGGTGGCGCAGCACCAAATCGCGGGTGGCGTGGGATTGCTGGGGCTCATCGTCTGGAGCGATGTCGGGCATGGAGGGGCTCTGCGGCGGGTAGACCTTGGAGATTGCCGAATTTTGCCGGGGGCTTCAATGGCCAATGGGTACTTCTGACTAGTGGCCTATTGCCCAGCCCCCAGTGGCACATGACCTACATCAAACTTATGAAAGACAACCGCCGAACGGGGCTCAAAAAGTCACCTTGCCGTTGCGAACGGATGCTATTTTTAAGTTCTGCGACGCCATGATCAGTGAAGGTCTTGGCCCCTGCCGCGAGCTAAAGGAAGCGCTCAATGAACAAGGTGGGCAACATGAATAAAGTGACGTTCCCCAACGCCTGCCAGCTGATGCGCTGGCATTTTCACCCAATGGGTTTCGAGGGCAGCATGGATGCGCCTGGCAGTATGATCGCCCGATTGTTCGACCGCGCCAGCGGCGAGACCCTGATCGCCATCGCCGGCATTCCCTGCGCTACCGTGATGAATGCCGCCGATGTGGAGCGCATCATCGAGGCCGTGGAGGATGAGCTGGAGTCGTTTGTGCCGCCGGTGTCACTAAGGGCCTGACCCAAACCCATCAAGCAATGAGTTTCCAATGTGGGAGCGGGCTTGCCCGCGAAAGCGGAGTGTCAGTCACTGGATGCGTTGCTGATACACCGCATTCGCGGGCAAGCCCGCTCCCACATAGGTCCGGCGCGCCTTCAGCTGCGCTGATCATCAAAGAAGGCTTTCTTGCCATCCACCCGCTCCGACGCCTTGGGCACATTCAGGGCCTGACCTTCGGGCTTTTCCACGTACCAATAGCAATGGCTCACGGCGCGGGTAATGCCCACATAGGCCAGGCGCAACACTTCATCCTTTTGCGCATTGTCATAGGGCTCGCTGTCGCCAGCCTTGCCCAGGCCCGCCATCCGGTACACCTGGTTTTTATACGGCGAGCTAGTGACATGCTGACAATCCCCAAGCAGAAACACCGCGTCAGCCTGTAGCCCCTTGGCACTGTGATAGGTCAATTGTTTCAGCCTGCGCGCCTGGGGCGGCAAGCTAGAATCCACATTAACTACTGATTGAATATGCTCCTGAATCAATAGCTTATCGCTACCTTTTCGATAAAGCATCAAGATCGAATCGCCCTTCTGATAATGCTCCGACAACCGTCGCCCCAATGCCGCATCGTCCCGCTCCAGCACCGCGACGGGTACCAACGCCTTGGGCGCGCCACTGGCTTTGGCTTTCTTGCCAGCAATCGCCGGCGCCGCGCGCACGATATGCTCGGCCGCATCGATGATGTGCTGGTGACTGCGGTAGTTCTCGCCCAGCATCACACGGGTGGTGGATGGCGATGGGAACTCCCTGTCGAATTCCATGAAGTACTTGGGTGAACTGCCGCGCCAGCCATAGATCGACTGCCAGTCATCTCCCACACACAACAACGATGAGCGCTGGGCGCCGCGCCCCACATGCATGGCCGGACCACGGCTGCGGATCTCGCGCAGGCTGGCACGGATCCACGAGACGATCTGCGGCGAAACGTCCTGAAACTCGTCGATCATCAGGTGCGACAAGGGGCGCAGCAGCGGATCGCTGAGCAGCTTGAGGTTTTCCGGGGTGTTCTCTCCGAACAACGAGAACATCCGGTTATAGGTCATGATCGGGGGGGATTGGTCCAGCAAGTGATCTTCCAGGGCTTTCCAGAAGATGCTCAGGGCTTCGAAGAAGAAGCGGTCCGGATCATCCTTGGCAAAGCTCATCTGCCCGACGGCGGTGGGTACGTCCAGACCAAGGTTCTCGATGAATCCGGCGGCCATCACAAAACTGTCCAGCAGCGGCGCTGATGCCAACTCGCCTTTGACCTTGTAATCAAAGCCGGGGCCGGCCGTAGCATCACCGGCCAAACTGCTTAGCAAGCGCTTAGATGACTCGTAACTATCTATCCATATCAATGGCTTACGACAGAAAGCTTGAAACAAGGTGCGCTTTACCGCCCATTCTGCGCGTACCGACAGCTTTGAGTGAGGTCGGCTGGTCTGCGCGTTTTCCCGCGAGTCGAAGCCCAGTACCACCCAGGCATCCAGCTCAGGAATGTAGCCATGACAATGAAATTGCGCGCCGTTGATTTCAACGGTCTGGCGGTTAGGTTCGATCCCCTTGATCGGCCAGGCGCCTGCACGAAACCACAGGTCCTCGATCACATCGCAGAGCTCTTCATCGCGTTTGGCCGCCAGTTCGGTCACGGCCACCCGTTTTTGTACATCGGGATGGTCACGCTCCAGCTCTTTGAGCTGCAGCCCGTGCCGTGCCAGCGGCGCAATCAGTTCACGGAATCGCGGGTGCTGCCCCTGTAGCCGGTGAAAGCAGGCATTCATCTGCTGGCGCTGGGCTTCGTTGATACGCAGGTCGAAAGGATTGCTGTCGGCGTCTTCAACACCGGCATTCAGGTTTTCGAAGGCTTGCAAGCGCTCGAAGCCCGGCAGGCTGCGCACCATGGGCAGGATGCGCGAGTGAAAGGTACGCACCACGGCTTGCGCTTCTTTCATACCAAGGGGTTGGCCCCAGAGGTTGAGAATTTCCATGAGCTTGTTGATGAAATCCTTGCGCGATTCACGGGTGAAGGTCACCACCGTCATCGAGCTCAGCTCAAAGCCCAGGTAATGGGTGAGCAGCAAAATGCGCAGTACCAGCGACGTGGATTTGCCGGCCCCGGCCCCCGCGATCACTGAGGTCGAGGGTGTCTCGCTGAAAATCATCTTCCATTGCGCCGCGCTCGGCTGGGCATGAGCCGGCAGCAATCGCGCGACATCGACCTTGATGCGTTTCTTCAGCTCGGTGGTGAGCGGCAGGCGCCAGTCATCGAACAGGCTGTCATCCACGCCCGGCGCACGGTGCTCATCCGGACGGAAGTCGCGAATCAACAGCACCTGGCGACCTTCTTCGATGCCGTCGGCTTTGCCTTCGCGATAGCCGTACTCCACACCCGCCTCATGCCCACTGCGAAAACCGTCGGCCTGTCCGTGCAACCACGAAAACCGATGCTGGGCGCGCAAACGGGTCAAGCCATGGCCAAACAGGCGCGCAGCCAAGCGTTTGAATAACGGCATTTCAGCCAAAGGGCGCAGTTCGGGAGGAAGATCAGGCTTTTGTTGCGACACGCGGACTCCTGCGATGAGTTGGGTTCAAACAAGTGCGCCATGGTCGCCGGAATCGACGCTCAGTTCCAGCCAATTGCTTTGCTGTCATGCAGTTAGACGATGAACTGAAAGTCAAAACGCCACCAATCAATCTAATCGACTGATAGGAATCAGGCAGTTTTTACGCTTTTTATCGATCATGAGCTGCAGGATCATAGGGCCATTCACAGGAGACGATCATGCTTGAACTTCGACCTTTCAGTTCCCTGGGCGGCGCCCACCACGGCTGGCTTGACGCTCATCACCACTTTTCGTTTGCCGAGTACCACGACCCCAAGCGCATGCACTGGGGCAACCTGCGCGTATGGAATGACGACATCATTGCGCCGGGCACTGGTTTCCCGCAGCACCCGCATCGCGATATGGAGATCATCACTTATGTGCGTGAAGGCGCGATCAGCCATGCCGACAACCTTGGCAACAAGGGCCGCACCGAGGCGGGTGATGTGCAAGTGATGAGCGCAGGCACCGGGATCGCCCACAGCGAGTACAACCTGGAAGACATGCCGACTAAGATTTTCCAGATCTGGATCATTCCGAACGAGGCTGGTTTACCGCCTTCCTGGGGCGCCAAGCCGTTCCCCAAGGGTGATCGCGAAGGTTTTGTGACGCTGGCGAGTGGCAAGGCTGGGGACACCGAGAGCCTGCGCATTCGTGCAGATGCACGGCTGGTAGCGGCGAACCTGAAGGCTGGGGAAAGTGCCGAGTACCGGCTGGACAGCGGGCGTCGGGCTTATCTTGTGCCGGCGACTGGCGTCATTGAAGTCAACGGCTTGCGTGCACAAGCTCGAGATGGTGTAGCGATTGAAGATGAGCAGGTGTTGCGGGTGACGGCGGTTGAAGACAGCGAGATTGTCTTGGTTGACCTCGCTTGACTTTGCAGGAGCCCGGCTTGCCGGCGATAGCGATCTTAAGAACGCCATCGCCGGCAAGCCGGCCGCCTACGCTGGGTTACTGGCTGATAGCACCGTCTACCAGCACCTGCGCCTCTTCCACCAATTGCTTGAGGTGATCCTCACCGATAAAGCTCTCGGCGTAGATCTTATAGATATCCTCGGTGCCCGATGGTCGTGCGGCGAACCAACCGTTTTCGGTCATCACCTTCAACCCGCCGATCGCCTGGTTGTTGCCCGGCGCGTGACTGAGAATCTGCTGGATGCTTTCCCCGGCCAATTCGGTAGAGGTCACCTGGTCCGGCGACAACTTGCCCAGCAAGGCTTTCTGCGCCGGAGTGGCCTTGGCATCCACACGAATCGCGAACGGCTCGCCCAGGGCATCCGTCAGGCCGCGGTAGATCTGGCTTGGGTCCTGGCCTGTGCGTGAAGTCATTTCTGCAGCCAGCAGCGCCGGGATCAGGCCATCCTTGTCAGTACTCCATACAGTGCCGTCCTTGCGCAGGAACGAAGCGCCGGCGCTTTCTTCGCCACCAAAGCCCAACGAGCCTTCGAACAAGCCATCAGCAAACCACTTGAAGCCTACGGGCACTTCATACAGACGACGACCCATACGTGCAGCGACGCGATCGATCAAGCCGCTGCTGACCACGGTCTTGCCCACGGCGGCGTCTGCGCGCCAGTCAGGACGGTTCTGGAACAGGTAGTCGATGGACACCGCCAGGTAGTTGTTGGGCGCAAGCAAGCCACCGGACGGGGTGACGATGCCGTGGCGGTCGTGATCCGGGTCACAGGCGAAGGCTACGTCGAAACGTTCCTTAAGACCGATCAGGCCTTGCATGGCGTAGCTGGAAGAAGGGTCCATGCGGATCTGGCCATCCCAGTCGACGCTCATGAAACGGAAGGTGGAGTCGACTTCAGTATTCACCACGTCCAGGTTCAGGCGGTAATGCTCGGCAATCGCCGACCAGTAGCGGACCCCTGCTCCGCCCAGCGGATCCACGCCCAGGCGCAGGTCGGCGCTGCGGATGGCGTCCATGTCGATCACATTGATCAGGTCAGCCACATAGCTGTTGAGGTAGTCATGGCGGTGGGTGGTGTCGGCCTTGAGCGCCTGGGCGTGGGTGATGCGTTTGACCCCAGCCAGTTTGTTGGCCAGCAGTTCGTTGGCCTTGGCTTCGATCCACTTGGTGACGTGAGTATCAGCCGGTCCGCCATTGGGAGGGTTGTATTTATAGCCGCCACTCTGCGGCGGGTTGTGCGACGGGGTGATAACAATGCCGTCGGCCAGGCCGGTGGTGCGCCCACGGTTGTAGCAGATGATGGCGTGGGAAATAGCAGGCGTTGGCGTGTATTCGTCGCCTTCGGCCAACATCACATGCACGCCATTGGCCGCCAGGACTTCCAAGGCACTGGCACCGGCAGGTGTCGACAGCGCGTGGGTGTCCAGACCGACGAACAACGGGCCGTTGATGCCCTGCGCTTCGCGATACAGGCAGATGGCCTGGCTGATGGCGAGCACGTGCCATTCGTTGAAGCTCAATTCAAACGAGCTGCCACGGTGCCCAGAAGTACCGAACGCTACGCGCTGAGTGGAGATTGCTGCATCAGGCTGGCCCGTGTAGTAGGCCGTGACCAGTCGCGGGATATCCACCAGCAGTTGAGCTGGCGCCGGCTTGCCCGCAAAAGGACTGATTGTCATGCATAAACCTCGGAAAGAAGGATTCAGGATAAAACGGCAGTTTACTGGGAGTTGGACTGCTGCGCGATGTAATCGATCCTACAATAGCCAGAGAAACTTCACGCATTTATCCCAACTGGGCCTGACGCAACGCTTCGCTTAGCGCCATCAGGACAATATCCAGGTCCGGTTGCGACTGAAAAGTATGGCTCAGGCGCAAATGCTGCTGATGCAGGCCGTTGACGCTGAACAGTTCGCCGGGGGCAATCACCACTTGCTGGGAAAGTAACCGCTGGAACACCTGGCGCATATCCACTGTCCTCGTGGAGGCCAGCCAGAACGCTGCGCCGGCAGCAGGCGCACGGTAGGTCAATTGGTCTCCCAGATGCCGATCCAGACGCTCGCACATTTCGTCCGCCTGCTGGCGCAATAGAAGGCGTAGTCCACGCAGGTGCTGGTCGATTCGCCCACTGTGATAAAGGCGCGCAATGGCGCGCTGGCGGATCGGCGACAAACGAAAGCAGCGCAACAGGAAATGACGCTGCAATTCGCTGTTCATACGCCGAGACAGTAGATAGCCATAGGGCGCCTCCGAACCCAACACTTTCTCGAACGAGGAAAACACTATCAGCCGTTCAGGGTTCACCAGCTCGCGCAATGCGGTCTGTGGCTCGTCGAAACCCAACTCGCCAAAGGTGTCGTTTTCCAGCAGCCAGCAGCCGTGCTGCTCCAGCATTTGCGCAATGGCCAGGCGATCTTGGGGCGGCATTGAAACGCCAGCCGGCACGCTGACCCTTGATGACAGCACCACTAGATGCACCGACTTGGCACATAACAACTGATCAAGATTTACCAGATCCAGTCGTCCTTCCGGCGTCCAGGGCAGCTCGACAATATGCACGCCAGCATCCTGAAGCAGGCGCAGGACCAGCCAGTCGCAAGGCGATTCCACAATCACCGACGTCCCCCTCAAGCCCAAGACTTCAATGAGGATGTCCAGTACACCGCGCAAGTCGGCACCGATGTAAACATCGTCGGCCTGCCAGCAGCGGGTCGGCGACGACGTGTAGCGCGCCGCCAACGCTGCGCGCAGCTCCCAGACACCGCAAGGCTGAGACCAGGGTTGCGGATGTTGCGGATACTGGCGGACCAGCTCACGCTCCAGACGCAACAGGGTGCCATCCAGCGAAGCCAGCAGCGCGGGCTCATCTCCGCTGAGCACCACCATGCCGGGGCGCCGCGCCGCTGCGTAGAGTCGGTCAAGCAGGTCACCGCTGGCGCCTGCCAGCGGATTTGTGGAGAGTGGCCAGGCGTAATAACCGGATTTGGCTACCGAATAGACCCTGCCCTCTTTTTCAAGCAACGCGTAGGCATACTGAACCGTCGAGATCGACACGTTCAAGCGTCCTGCCAATTGCCGCAGGGAGGGCAGTTTTACCCGTGCGTCGGTACTGACTTCGTTGATCAGGTTGATCATGTAGCGATAGACCGCCTGATACGCGAAATCCGCCTGTCGTTCTCCGCGCAGCGTCATCGCCCGGACGATTGACAGGCTTGCGCGCTGCCATGGGCCATGGCGCCAGCACTGCGCAGTTTGCCACTCGAGTAGCCTGACGGACGTTTGCGATAGAGTTGCTGCAACAAAGGCATGGGTAAACCGCTGGTATCGGTAAGCCATTGTTGCAGCATGTCGGCAGACGGCTTGCCCTGCAGGACTTTGTGCATTTCCGGCAAGGCCACCAGCATGCCTGGGTGACATTGTCGCAAAAAGCCTTCCAGCCGTTCACCATGATGGATAAACGGGGAAAACAGCAGGCAAACCAACTGAGTCTCGTCCAAGCCAAAGTACTGCTGGGCGTAGGTGCTCGACAGGATGCGCCCTTCACTGGCGTTCATCTGCGTGAGCAATGCCTCGGGCATGTATTGTGCAGCTTGCTGGATAAAACCCTGCACCCCTTCCTCATATTCCAGGTCACGCAGGCATTGGGCCTGCAGCCCACGCAGGTGTGCCATCAACTGCGGGTTCGAATAGGTGGGATGGCTGAAGTGAAAACCCTGCGGGTCAGGCGTGAAGGCCATGAACACGTTGAGCATGGACGAGGATGGCAGGTCTACATCGTCCAGTAAATCGGCGATACCGATGTACGCCAAGTGACGATGGCTTGCCTTGCTGGGGTTTTCACTCGGCACATAATGGTCTGCGTATAGATCACGGTAATAATCGGTACTCATTTCGTCCATGCGTGCGAACAGCCCGGTGAGCGACGACGGCCAAATCTCCGGTATCGCAATACCCGCACCGAGCACTGTGTTCTTGAGCCAGGCGAGAAGCTGGGCCTGCTTGCGTGGCGAGTCACCGCTGACCAACGCATGCACTCCGCCATTCCAGGAGGTGACACGCTGGTAGAAATCCCCAAGCGCCAGGTAGGTATCACTGCACAACGTGGCGCGGCAGTCGCCAGAACTCAGGTGGCCGACCATCAACATATTGCGCTGGCTGATTTCTCGTCCCAAGTTAGATGCGGGCCGCAGTTGATTGAAGGGCAAAACTTCCTGGTTTTCCACCATCAGCAGCTCAACCCTTGGATCATCGTGGAGAAACAGCCGACCGTAGCCCTGATTAATATCCTCAAGCATGCCCTCGGTCATTCCTGAATGCCGCAATGTCGCAACCCGCAACTGAAAAGTTCGCGGGGCTCGGCCAGCGATGGTCAATTGAGCGGCTCGCAGCAAGGCCAATGTGTAGCTACTCACTTTGCCGCCGCCGTGGGCCACCAGCACTTTGTAACCCCCTACTTGCTGCATGCCGCCTGCCGCCACCACGATTCGCTGGACCAACAACTGGAGTGCCGTACGTTCTTGACGAGTAAAGTGCCCGATCAAGCGTTGTAGCACTTGCTGATAAACATAAGTCATAGCCTGTTCGTGAATAATGCTCATCGTTCTATTACCTGAGTTTGGATATTAGTTTCAAGCAACTGCTTGCAGTATTTGCTCGACCTATAACGCGTGTAAAAAATTCGCGCGCAGCTCTGCGCGCTAATGACCAAACACTAGCACCACACAACAATATGACATCAGTCCCGTCGTATTAGCGTTACGCCCTGCAAGCGCCAAAAGCGCCGTGCGTACTGGCCTATGACAAGCAGGATTGTGATCCTAGGATATTTCCGACAAATTCTTACACCCATCTTGGCAACCACTCAGGGAAGCGTCTTACAAATAACCGCAGCCAACTTTCCAACTTGTTTTGTTGAGGCTTTACATAAGCACCTGTATCCGCCTGGCGTCCTGCGCTTTCCGCGAGATCAGTTTCAACTCGCAACAGCATCATTGGATATTCAATCATTGCTCAATCCTTGAGATGAAAGTGAAGGCGCAATTATCAGTGCTGGAATAATGATTAATAGATACAGAACGCTGCCGAAAACCAGTGCAGATGAATAACAACAGACCTGTAAAACACGCGCATACAAAGACGCCGCACTGGAATTCAGGGCGGCGTCAGTGAAAAGATCAGGTTTTAGGGGTTAACGTGCCAGTCTGGCTGCTGACGGGACCACCGTTTCACTCCCGTCAAATGGCGCTTTTGCCACCTATGACAGGTGTAAGAAACACCCTTTTTGAGAATATTCCTACACCCTAAACAGCTTCAACCTGCAACGCAACGCGTTCGCGGCAAGGGCATTCATCCATGTAACGGTGTGCTTCCACGAACTGATTGAACGGAAACACCGTGGTTTTCAGCGGTACCAGCACACGGTCGGCGGTCAGTTGGTTGATATCCCGGAGCGCTCGCTGCAAGGCGACCTGGTCCTGGATAATGCCCAGCTCAGGCTTGCCGGTGAAATTGCCGATACAGTGCACAAAGAACTGAATGTTCTTCTGGAACGCTGCACAGGCCGGAAATGGCGTCTGGTTGCCGCCCTGCAAGCCGTACAGCACCAGGCTGCCACGCGGTGCGAGGACATCACCGAGCAGCGACATCTGCGGGCCGCCCAAACCGTCGAACACCACGTCAACTCCACGGTTGTCGGTGAACTTGTTGATTTGCATCAGCAGGTCCTGCTCTTCGGTGACGATAACCTTTTCCGCACCCAGGGATAGCAGGTATTCACGCTCATCGCTGTCTTTGGTGGCGGCAATCACTCGTACACCCAGGGCTTTGCCCAGTTGTACAAAGGAAGGGCCGGCGCAGTGGCTGGCATCAGTCACCAGCGCAAATTGCCCAGGCTTGACCCGTGCCAGATCCACGTAGGCAAAGTAGGCAATCAGCAACGGCGTGTAGTGCACGCTGGCCTCGATAGGGCTCAAGACATCCGGATAACGGGTCAGGGCCGAACGAGGCAGGACGATCTGTTCGCCATACACCGGGTAATCATTGGGGCTCTCGGCCGGAAAACTGGCCACCTTGTCGCCCACTGCCAAATCATCCACGCCATCGCCGACAGCGACCACGACTCCGGCCATCTCATGGCCGAGGCCGGACGGCAAACGTGCATGGGAAGACGCCAGGTTCTGGCGCCACAGAATGTCATACCAGCTGATGCCAATCGCTTCGACACGCACCTGCACTTCGCCCGGTGCGGGCTGCGCGGCTGCATGCTCTTCGCATTTGAGCACCTCGGCCGGACCAAACTTGTGAAAACGGATCGTGCGGGACATCGCAAACCTCGTCAAAGTAACCTCTAATGCCATGAACTCTATCTGGGCTTTCCGGGTAAGACCACCGGTCGCCATTAATAGTCGACATGCCTGTCATTGATTCCGCATGTGAGGAATAGACCTCAGCTATCGTAGGAAAACTCAATTATCCTGTGCAGAGTACCAGCCTTTCCCCGTAAGATTCATGCTGGCCATTGTTTACATATGGTCGCTCTCGTCAAGTTTGCTGACTCTTCCAGGACACAAGATGAACCGTAACGACCTGCGTCGTGTCGACCTTAACCTCTTGATCGTATTCGAAACCTTGATGCATGAGCGCAGCGTGACCCGCGCGGCCGAGAAATTGTTCCTCGGGCAGCCGGCCATCAGCGCGGCGTTGTCACGCCTGCGCGGGCTGTTTGATGACCCCCTGTTCGTGCGCACCGGCCGCAGCATGGAGCCATCGGCCCGGGCGGTAGAAATCTTTGCCCTGCTCTCTCCGGCTCTGGACTCCATTTCCACCGCCGTCAGTCGCGCCGCCGAGTTCGACCCGGCCACCAGCACCGCCGTGTTCCGCATCGGCCTGTCCGACGACGTCGAATTCGCCCTGCTGCCCCAACTGCTCAAACGCCTGCGCGCCGAAGCCCCCGGCATTGTGCTGGTGGTGCGCCGCGTCAACTACATCCTGATGCCGGGCCTGCTGGCCTCCGGCGAGATCTCCATCGGCGTCAGCTACACCGCCGACCTCCCGGCCAACGCCAAGCGCAAAGTACTGCGCCGCAGCCTGCCGAAACTGCTGCGCGCCGACAGCGTGCCGGGCTCCCTCAGCCTCGACGACTTCTGCGCCCGCCCCCATGCGCTGGTGTCGTTTGCCGGTGACTTGAGCGGGTTTATTGACGAAGAACTGGAAAAACTCGACCGCAAACGCCACGTCGTATTGGCCGTGCCGCAGTTCAACGGATTGGGTACCTTGCTGGCAGGCACGGATATTCTGGCGACCGTGCCGGACTATGCGGCCGAGGCGCTGACCTCAGCCGGTGGCTTGCGAGCAGAAGATCCGCCGTTGCCAGTGCGTAGCTTTGAGCTGCATATGGCGTGGCGTGGGTCGCAGGATAATGACCCGGGGGAGCGGTGGTTAAGGTCGCGGATTCAGATGTTTTTTGGCGATCCTGAGAGTCTATAGGGGCCGTCAGGCGGGGTGTTTATCCGATCATTTCTGCCTTTTCATAGACCATGGAGCTCCATTCACCTCCAGTGGATTGCTACATTGGGGGCACATCTGAGGGCATGCTTTGGATGGTTTGAAAAGGATGCCCCCAGTCTAAGGTTAAGCTCCGTTCCCTCTTGGTCAGGTGGATCAAGGGTTCGACAACCATCGACCTCAGCTTTCATATTGTTGAATACTCAGTTTAAACAAAAACAAATCGTGCCGACGAAGGTCGCGGCGACGTAGCTGAAAGTCCAGATAACGCTGAATGAACCGAGCAATCCGCCCCGGTGTTTTTCTACCGAAAAATTCGCGAGCATCGCTTGACCGACGCTGAAGTCGCCGCCCAAGCCGGCACCGATCAGCACCCGGCAGAGGAATAGCTGCATCGCAGCTTCAGCGTAGAACTGCATCACCGAAGCAACGGTGATCAGACCAAACCTGACCAGGAAGATTTCTGCCGCCCGAGCTTGTCGGAGATCCAGCCGAAGAACAGGCTGCCAACAGGCGAGTTTGCCGGTGAAAGCTTCGTAGACGCCGTCCTGGATAAAGAGCCGGTTACGAAGGCGCAGGTCAGCCCGGTGTTGTTGCTGAATCGCCTACCAATTACCTCTGTTTGACCAGGCGCTCAGGCCCAGTTCAATATCGGCCATCCAGCCTTTTCAGCGTGGGCCCGCAATACCGAATCAGGGTTGACCGTGCGCGGCTGGCTGACCTTGCTCAACAGCGGCAAATCGTTGCGCGAGTCGGAGTAGAAACTGGCGCCATCCAGGGTTTCGTCTTGCGCGTCCATCCACTGCATCAAGCGGATGACTTTGCCTTCCCGGTAGGTTAGAACGCCTTCAGTGCGACCACTGAAACATCCGTCATTGACTTCCAGATCGATCGCCAGCACTTCTTCGATACCCATGTACGTTTAGAAGGGATGGCGTATGGGAATGCTGCTTTTCGCCTCATGTACCTTATGACTGAGGCGTGTCGACGTCAGCTTTCAGGCGTGGATCTGAAGGATGAGACGGAGATACCTTCAGTAGGTGCGAGCGGTAATGGCAATTTTCTTTTGGGGTGTGCCAATAACGCCTAAGCTTGGTGTCATCGCCCCCCTTCCCAGCTTTGCAGGCAGGCTAGCTTAATGTCGTCGGTAAATGCCGGGAAGAAAAGCAGATGCGACCTCAGGCGTCGCATCTGTAATTTCGATCAGCCTACAGTGTCGCTGCGATTTTCTTTGCAGCTGCTTCGCTTACCCAGCCATGCCAGATTTCCGGATGCTCCTTGAAGAAAATCTTGGCCAGCTTCGGAGAGTCGATATGCTCCTTGGTCATTCGCGCCAGGTTCTGGTTGAGCAAGTCGATGGGCAGATTAACCTTCTCTAAAACCGCTACCAGCTCTGGTGCCTGTTCATGAAAGGCTTTCGACAACCCAACCTGAATACTGATTTTCTTGTCGACACCAGGCTTCTCTTCCAGCTTCACCAGATCGACTTGTCCCATTAAAGGCGTCGGCGTCCAGTAGTAGAAAAGGATTGGTTCCGCACGCTTGTAGCTCGACAGCACGGCCGCATCCAAAGCCGGACCGGTACCTGGTCGAAAGTTGGTGTAACTCCCTTCGAGCCCATAGCTTTTCAGCATATCGGTGTTTTCAAGCTCACAGGTCCAGCCGGCCGGGCAATTATAAAAGCGTCCCTTGCTCGGTTCCTCCTGATCCTTGAACAGCTCGGTATAGCGGGTCAGGTCGGCAATTTTTTTGAGGTCAGGCGCCTTGGCTTTGATATTGCGTTTAGCATCCCCCTCAACTAGATATCGGGGGACATACCAGCCTTCAGTCGCACCAATGATCGGCGCGCCAACGCCAACAACTTTTCCGCTTTGGGCCGCCTTGTTCCAGACCTCACTTCGCCCCACCCACTCTTCGGCCAGAACCTGGATGTCGTTGCTGCTCAACGCACTTTCCATGGTGATGGAGTTCCCCGGAATGGTGTCGACCTGGCAGCCGTACCCTTCCTTGAGAATCGTCTGTAATACATCGGTCAGGAGCATGCCACTCTCCCAATTGAGTCCGGCAAATTTCACAGGCTTGCCTGAATCACACCAACCAGCAGCGTAGGTCGAGGCGCTACCCATTACCAACCCCATAGACAGCAGACAAGCCTTCACGCTGTTTTTCATCGTCATCATCGGCGCTCCTATGCACTGAAATAATCAAACCAGGTGTGGGCAGATGTCAGCAAAACAGGCTCAATCAGCAGTGCAGCGGCTGCGAGCGAAAAAGGTCAGGAAGATTTATATATTGTTGGAAACCAGTCTTCGCGTAGCCGTTGGCCGGTCTGCATTTCATGTCCTGGATACGGCGGAGATGTACGCCCCGGCCGCTCCAGGTAACGAATATCATCACCTACCCAACGCAACGAGAGCACGCGCCGCCGCTGCGCTGCCCCATTACCCCTGGCGCCGTGCACGGTACGAAAATCGAAAAGCACGGCGTCCCCCGGCTGCATTTCCCACTCCAGCACTGGCATTCCTTCTTCAGCATCAGGATCAGGGGCGTCCCGGTAACCCTCGGCACCTTTGTAAAAATCACTCTGATCAGCCCAATGCACCGGCCTGATACCTTTCTCCCAACGATGAGAACCAGGCAGCAGTCTCAACGTCGATTCACGTACCGGATCGACAGGAATCCAGAAGCTTACAGACTGGCTACCGTCAAGAAAGTAATACGGAATATCCTGATGCCAGGGTGTCGCTTTCTGCGCGCCAGGCTCCTTTACCAAGACATGGTCGTGAAAGAACTGTGCGCTAGAGGATCGCATCACCTGGGCGGCAATCGAAGCAGCGGGCGACTCCTCAACCATCGCACGAAAGCCCTCGATGCGCTGCCAGTTGCAGTAGTCGTCGAAAAAACCACCTGATGCGTCGCCCTGTTCAACGTAACGGCTTGCGTAAACACCCGGCTCGGCGAGATTCTGCTCGATCCCCGCCGCGATCCGGTCTATCCAGCCACTGAAAATGCCCCTTAAGCACACCGCGCCATCGCGCTGAAAAGCTTCGATGTCCTGTTGATCAACGGTGTATTCACTGTGCGTCATGACCTGAGACTCCCTGGAAAATAGGTGGGCACAGGACAAATATTCCATGAGTATCAGTTAAGATAAAATAATATGTATTGATTTATCACCCAAGAAAAACTTATGAACTTTACACTCCGACAATTGCGCTATGCACTCGCTGCGGCCAAACACAGCAATCTCACACTCGCTGCCGAGGAACAGCATGTTTCTCAGCCATCGATATCCACGGCGATCACCGAGCTTGAAGGCCTTTTTGGACAGCCTTTGTTCGTTCGTCAGCGCGGGTTGGGCGTATCGCTGACGCCCTTTGGTCGTACTGTGATGACTCAGGCGAAGCGCGTACTGGCAGAGGCGCAAGGCTTTGCAGACATCGGAAGTGAAGGCAGCGATCTCGCTGGAGAATTGGTTATCGGTTGCTACGCAGACCTGGCACCTTACTGCCTTCCGCAGATCCTCAAGCGTCTCCAAATCGAGTGTCCTCGCGTCTTGGTCGACATGCGCGAAGGTGGTTTTGAATACCTTGGAAAGCGGCTCGGCGAAGGGACATTGGAGCTGGCGCTGACTTACGATCTGGGCCTGCCCACCCATACTGAACGCTTGGAACTCTGCCAGTTGACTGCCCACGCGCTGCTGGCCGCCGATCACCCATTAGCCACTGGGTCCCACGTCAGTATGGAGGCACTCAGCGCATGCAATCTGGTGGTGACAGATCAGACTCACAGCTGGCAGCACGTGCTGGATCTGTTCAATATCTTCGGCCTTGTCCCCGAGAACGTCACCCGGGCTCATAGCTTCGAATTTCAGCGCAGTCTGGTAGCCAACGGGTTTGGTGTAGCGCTGACCTATACCAGGCCCTTCGGTGACCGAAGCTACGATGGCTTGCCTCTGGTCTGTCGCCCCATCAAACAGGTACTTCCTCCCCAGCGAATCGTCCTTGCTTATGACCAGCGTTATCCTCTAACACCTGCGGCCGAAGCATTCAAAGCAAAGGCTCTGGAGTGGTTCTCGGAGCGGCAGACATTTTCATCAATCTAGCGCGGTCCGGCCCAAGCGCCTAGTCACGTTCAGGCATGATCTGCGGTCAAAAAATGGGGGCAAAACCGGGGGCACAATTCTATTTTTTCAGGCTGTAACTACTGCCCTAGAGCCCAGTCAAAATGTTTTTTGGCGACCCTGAGAGTCTTTAGGCGTCGTCTGGCAGGCTGTTTATCTGATCATTTTTGCCTTTCGACAAACCATGGAGCTCCATTCACTTCCAGTGGATGGCTACATTAGGGGCACATCTGAGGGCATGCTTTGGATGGTTTGAAAAGGATGCCCCCAGCCTGAGGCTCAACAATCTTCTTCTCGAAAAAACACCTGCGACAGTTCCCTATCGCCGTTGAATGCTATCGGATCACCTCAGCTCAAATACGCAGAGTGCTCATTGCCGTTGGAGCAGTCTGAGTGCTTGCTGGGTTGATGTCGCAATGGCTGACCGTCAACGCCAACAACCTGACCGACAAGCGTTTTCGCGACAAGATAGATGTCACAGCCCCGTATGTTCAGGATAGTCTGCGGCCCGATCAGGTCCAGTAAAGCCATGCGGGGATGAACCCGCATTGCAATCTTGCGTCCGGCCCCCGGAGCTTTTGTGTGTGGCATTGGCATACCTGGGTCCAGCTCCTTGGCGCCGGCCTTTTCCCCGAGCAGTAACCCGCCCGCCAGCGCCATGGAGAGGGATGGAAAGTTGCGTCTTCCCGGATAGCCAGCTTTGATCGACGTTAAGACGTACTGACTATAGGGTCAGGCGATCATCACTCTCCTATGACGGGTCACAATACGCGGCATTCCAAGCGCAAAAATAAACGCCTGATATCGACATGCAGTGCGCCTCATTAGGACAGAAGCGCCACATTGGGTTGATCCCGCACCTAAGCAGGCGTGACCGGAGCACGCCGTGCAATGCCAAACGCCAGCAGGCAGCCAAGCCCGCACCAGCCCACCACCAGGCACATCGGCCATGGGGTACCATCGGCCATGCGGCTGACCCACAGGCTTGCCAGCCCCCCAAAGGCGAACTGCATCGAGATGCCCAGAGCAACGCTCGCCCCCGCCTGCTTCGGGAACATATTCATCAGGCTCGCTGTGCAATTTGCCCCCAGCAAACCTGTCACCCCCATGTACAACATCAGGCACAACACAATACTGTTCAGGCCACCCCACTGCGTATATCCCGATACCATCAACGCCAGCCCTGCCCCACCTGCCACCCAGGCACCGAAGCCCAGCATGCGTTGCGGCCCAAGGCGCGTAACCCAGCGGGCATTGATAAAGCTCACCGCAATGATGCCGAGGATATTAAGGCCAAACAGCGCACTGAACGTGCGCGGCGACACACCGAAGTACTCCAGGTACACAAAGGGCGAGGCCGTGATAAAAGCGAATACCCCGCCAAACGTCAGTGACATACATAGGATCAACGCCATCCCGCGAGGCTGTCGGAAAATGCTCGGATAAGCCGCAAACGCCGCCTTCACAGATGCGCCTCGCGCCTGCGGCGGTAAGCTCTCATTCAAGCCCATGCTCACCATCAGCAGGCACAGCCCGCAGAGGATGAACAGCACCGCGAATATCGTGCGCCAGCCGTCGATCAGTACCAGCCAGGTACCCACCATGGGCGCAACCAGCGTCGCCATCATCGTCAGCATTTGCATCCAAGACAGCACTTTGGCGGCCTGCGCCAGACCGAATAGATCCCGAGCCACCGTTCTGGCCAGCACCATTGCACCGGCCCCGCCAAGCGCCTGGATAAAGCGCCAAGCGATCAATTGCTCGATGTTTGCGGCAAACAGACAACCCAGCGTCCCCAGCCCGTACAGCACCAGGCTTCCCAGCAGCAACGGGCGCCGTCCATAGCGGTCCGACAGCGGGCCGTAAAACAGCATGCCCACGCACAAGCCCGCGAGGAAGGCGCTGATCGTATGCTGCACGTGAGCCGTACTGCTCGACAGTTCAACAGCAATCTGCGGCAGGCTGGGCAAGTAAGTATCGATGGAAAACGGCACAAAAGCCGTCAGCGAGGCCAGCAACGCGACCTGGCGCAGAGTGGGTTTCATTCCGCCAGCGCAAGGTGGTCGAGAAAGTCTGCAACCAGCCCATTAAAGATCGCGCCCTGGTCATCATGAACATAGTGACTGGCGTCGGCGACCTCCACCGTCTGCACATGTGGGTTGCTGGCACTCATTGCTTGCAGCGTCGCCGGGGGCAGGAAGTCCGAGCGAGCGCCGCGAATGAACAGACTCGGGCAATCCAATGCGCGCACTGCGGGCCACAGGTCCGTAGGCTCGATACTCAGCCGTGCCTCGGCGATTCCCTTTTGATCATGGCGCCAGGTAATCGCACCTTCGCGCTCTTGCATCGAATGCGTTAGACGCGATGCCAGACCGTGTTCCGACAACCCCGGACGCGAAGCCTGCCAGAATGCGCGCGCCGCTTCCCAGCTCTCGAACCTCAACGGCGTCCGGCCCATCTCGCGACGAATACGCGCAGCGCCATCACCCTGGCTTGAGGAGCCTGGCCCGATATCCTCAATGATCAATCCAAGCAAGCGGCCAGGGTGTTGCCGCGCATACTCAAGAGCGTTGGCGCCGCCCAGTGAGTGCCCCAGCAATACAAAACGCTGCAGGCCCAGATAAGCAATCAGATCTTCAAGGTCCTCGACATAGGACTGGGTATGGTAGGTGGCCGGCTTAGCCCAGTCACTCAATCCCCGACCGCGCTGGTCCAGGGCGTAGACGCAATAATCCTCCCCCAGGGATTGCACCAGCGACTCCCACGTCTGGGCGTAGGCTCGCAAGCCGTGCAGCATAACCATGGGCACACCGGTCGATGCACCCCAGCGCAAAAAGTGCAGGCGCAATCCCGAGCGATTGGTAAAGAAACAGCTTTGAGAAGGCATGGTGTGTTCCTTTAGAAACGATCAAAGCGATAAGGGCTTGGGTCAATGATCGGCGCGTGTCCACTGACCAGGTCCGCCGCGAGATGCCCCGCCGCTGGCGACGTGCCGAAGCCATGCCCGGAGAACCCGGTGGCCACCGTCAACCCCGGAATCTGCGCGACCGGCCCGATGACCGGATTGGAATCCGGTGTTACATCGATAGTGCCCGCCCAGGCGTGGGCAATCCGCGCCTGTTCAAACACCGGCCAGGCAGCAATCAGGTTGTTCATCGCGTCGCCGTTGAGCCGTGGATTGGCCGCTGGATCCTGCACCCTGACGCGCTCGAACGGGCTGACGCTGTCGGCGCGCCAACGCCGTGCCAGTGCCAGGTCATTAATAAACGGCTTGCCCAGCGACACGTTCAGCACACTGCGTTGCGCACGGAACTGCGGCATGTATTGCTTGGCGAGCAACAGGTGGTCGAGGGTCAGGAAGGCATCCAACTTACCGCGTTGGGTAATGATGAAACCGCCGTCCTTATGCTTGCGAAACGAAAAGTCCGGCGCGCCGACAGCAATCTCTGTCGGCCCGTCCATGGGGTGGGTACGCAGTACCGAGCAGGTCAACGGCAAGGTTGGCAACGAGACGCCGAGGTTGCCCAGAAAGCGACGTGACCACATGCCCCCCGCGAGCAATACGTGATCACAGCGAATTTCACCTTTTTCCGTGACCACGCCACTCACCGCACCTGCGGACATTTGCAGTGTACGCACCGCGCACTGCTCAACGATCACCACGCCCATGGCCATGGCAGCCTTGGCAATCGCGCTGCTGGCCAGCGTCGGTTCGGCACGCGCATCGGAGGGCGTAAAGATGCCGCCGGCCCAGTCACCCACGCCGCCGGGCACCAGTGCGTCAATCTCACGCTTGCTGAGCAGGCGCGAATCCAGCGACAAGTGCTCCACCGACTTGAGCCAGCTTTCGTGCATTGCCATTTGCGCCGGGGTGCGCCCGACAAACATGATGCCTTCCTGGCGATACCCCACATCTGCCCCTACCCGCTCAGGCATCTGCGCCCACAAGCGGTCAGCGGCGAGGGCCAGTGGGATGTCGGCCGCGTGGCGGCTGGTCTTGCGCACCCAGCCCAGGTTTCGGGATGATTGCTCGGCGGCGATCCGGCCTTTCTCCACGACCACCACCGAGATATTGCGCTCGGCCAGGGTCAGCGCAGCCGTCAGGCCAATGATCCCGCCGCCAATGATGACGACGGAGGTGGCGCGGGGAAACACGGTGGAGGTTGTCACGGGCGCTATTGTCGGTGCCATGGTCAAGACTCGGTAAGCGAATAAGAACGGCCACACCTGCGCGCGGCCGCGTGACGATTATTGCGACAGGCGAATGACCTCGACCTGCGCCTTCGACGCATTGCGATACGCTGTCACTTCCAACTCTACCTTGTAGACCGTCGAGCCCAGGGGTGGACAAGTGACGGTGCTGGCTGGGTCGACGCCGCGAAACTTTTCACCGATCAGGCCCATCACGGCCGGCACATCCTTGGGGTCCTGGATAAAGACCCGCGAACACACCACATCGGCCAGGCTCGCATCGACGACTTTCAGGGCCGACTCGATGTTGGCAAACACCTGGTGTGTCTGCTCCAGGACATCTTCCGGGATCAGCTTGGTCTGCGGGTTGCGGCCAGCGGTGTTGGACACGTAGATCCAGTTGTCCACCACGACCAGCCGCGAATAGCTGGCCTGGTCTTCGAACGGCGAACCGGTCTTGAGCTTGATGATTTTTGTCATGTCGAATACCTCGTCAGGTTGAAGAAAGGTGTGGCTCAGCGCAGCTCCGGGGTTTCCCACAGGTTCAGGGTCACGCCGATGCCTTGCTTGATAGCGTTGCGGTATACCACCGTGCCCCAGGCCACATCCTCGACGGGCATGCCCCCCACCGACATGATGATGATTTCTTCATCGTTCCGGCGGCCAGGCGCGGCTCCGGCGATGATCTTGCCGATGTCTTCGACGTCATCGAGCTGCATCTTGCCTTCGGCAATCATGTCCATGAAGCGCACGCCAATCACCGGCACGTTGTGATGCGCGGGCTTGGGCAATTCTTCGAACCAGGCCTGGTAGAGACCGGTGTTGTCGAGCACCTTGCGTACGTCAGGCTGCTCCATGCCTGCGTCAAGCGAGCACGACGCTGGCATCGCGAGAAAGGCGCCTGGCTTGACCCACTCACGCCGCACAATTGGGTAGATCGAGGGGTCGCCGGTGGGACCGGAGCTACAATAAGTAACAAGGTCCGAGTCGCGGACCACTGCTTCGAGGGTGTCGACCACTTCTATCGTGATGATCTGCGGATAAGTGTGTTTGACCCACGCGATAAAGTCGTCGAGGCTCTTCTGGCCACGGCCCTTGATCTTCAATGTGTCGATATGCGGGCACACAGCGATAAAAGCCGCCAAGGTGGTCTTGCCCATGACGCCAGGCCCCAGCAGGCCGACGACTTTCGAGTCCTTGCGCGCCAGGTGGCGTGCACCCACGCCCGGAATTGCACCCGTGCGATAAGCGGACAGCAGGTTGGCTGACATATGGGCCAACGGCGCGCCGGTGTCGGGGTCGTTCAGGGTGAACATCAAGATGGAACGCGGCAGGCCTTTTTCGCGGTTGGCGATATTGGAGCCGTACCATTTCACTCCGGCGGTGCAGAAACTGCCGCCCAGGTAGGCCGGCATGGCCATCATGCGCCGATCAGCCGTGGGTTTGGGCATGTTCGGAAACGGCGAATCCTGCGGAAAAATCACCATCGCGCCATGGGAATCGTTGTTCGGGCCGGCCATGCGGTAGTCACCGGCGTACAGCAAGCCGAACATCTCCTCCATGGTATTCACGCAGGCCAGCATGTCGGTCACACCCGCGCGGATCATGTCTTGCTCGGAGAGGTAGATAAAGTCGATTTTTGTAGTTGTGGACATAGTTATTCTCGGGCTGAAGGTGATATCACTGCGGTAGGCGCAGCTCCACGCTGTCGAGATCGAGTATCAGGCGGTGAGTATCGGCGGTATTGTAAATTTCGGACATGCCGCTCACGCCGACACGCGAATAGTTGGCGTGATTAATGCGTTAAATTTCCCGTAGCGCGGCCTTCCCTAGGTACAACCATGATCAAACCGAGCGTGCCGACTCCCCGGCACCACACAGCGAACGAACAGCCTTGGTTCGTGCTCAACTCTTCACGCTATTCGGTGATGCCTTGCGCGCACCCGGCGATCTCGCATTTCTATGCGTTCGATGTGGCGCAATCGGCCAACCTGCTGGCCGTACCGGACGGCTGTGTAGACATTTTGTTCGACTGTGATGCGACACGCCCCACGGCGCGAATCTGCGGCACTCCGCTGGTTGCCCAGGCTGTCGAGTTGCACCAGCACCACCACTACTTCGGCGTGCGCTTTGCACCGGGGGTCATTCCCGGCTTCGTCAATGTGCTCGCCGAGGAGTTGACCGAACGCGAACTCGACCTGCTAGAGGTCTCCGAGTTTGCCCAACGCATATTCGAAAGCATCGTCCAGGCACCGCTGCTGGGCGATCAGATGCGGCTGTTCAACGACTACCTGACCCCACGCCTGATGGGCAAGACATCGAAACTCACCGCCATGATCATCCAGCAGGCGCTGCACCATCGCGGCGATATTCGCATCCAGCAACTCGAAGACCTCAGCGGCTACACCAGCCGTACCCTGCACCGCCAGTTCAATCAGGACACCGGCATGTCACCCAAGACGTTTTGCCGGATCATCCGCTGCCAGGCGGCCCTGGACACCCTCAACACCCAGCACGATGTATCGTTTTCGCAGTTGGCCCTCGACCTGGGCTTTTCCGATCAATCGCACTTCCTGCGCGATTTCAAGAAACTGGTCAGCACCACCCCCTGCGACTACCAACGCACAATGACCCAAAACGCCTACACCGACAGGATCAGCTACGCCTGATCACACTCTGCGCAAATAAATCCGCGTCTCCATCGTTTCTCCATAAAACCTCCCATGAAAGCGCATGCTCGCGGTGCACAGTAGTCTTCGTCGCAACAGGCTAATTCGCCATACTGCGACGACCGAACAGCACGACCGAGCGGACCATGACCGAATCACACCGAGTATCGACACCCACGGACCTCGCGGACAAACGCCAGGCGTTGATATTGATCGCCGAAGACGAACCCGAAATCGCCGACATCCTGAGCGCCTATCTCAAGCGCAGTGGCTTCCAGACCGCCCATGCCCTGGATGGCTGCCGCGCCCTTGAACTGCATCAATCGCTCAAGCCTGACTTGGTGTTGCTGGACGTGCTGATGCCGAACCTGGACGGCTGGATGGTACTGGCCGAGATCCGGCACCGAGGCACCACCCCCGTGATCATGCTGACTGCCCAGGACCAGGACATGGACAAACTCATGGGCCTGCGCATCGGTGCCGACGACTACATCGTCAAACCGTTCAACCCGGCCGAAGTCGTCGCCAGGACCCAGGCGGTACTGCGGCGCTCGCTCGATCATGGCTATGCCACCCGCCCCAGCGTACTGCGGGTGAACGCCTTTGAAATCGACATCGACAGCCATGAAGTCAGTGTGCAGATCGGGGCACAGAAGCACCCGCTCAACCTGACGGTGACCGAGTTCAGGTTGTTGGCCCAATTGGCCAAGGCCCCCAAGCGCGTATTCAGTCGCGCCGAATTACTGGCCCTGTGTTCGCCCGAAAGCGACAGCCTGGAGCGCACGGTCGACAGCCATATCAGCAAGCTGCGGCGCAAAATCGAAGACCTGGGCCTGCAGGGCGTACCGGCCAGTATCCGTGGGGTCGGCTACCGATTCGGGAGCACCCCATGAGGATCGCCAACAGTTTGAGCCGGCAGATCATTTTGTCGATGTCCGCCGTGGTGCTCTGCGTGATCGCACTGGCGGTGGTCGGTTCCTATGTGTTTTACGCGTTGCTCTGGATGTTCTGGCCGCCGTCGGATCTGGACGTGGACGAATGGCTGCCCACCGGCGTGGAGTGGGCATGGATGGCACTGATCACCTGCATCAGCCTGGCAGTGGGCGCCGTGGTCGCGATCAAACTGTCCCGACGCATTCTGATGCCCTTGAACTCGGTCGCAACCAGCCTGCGCCGCCTCGCCGACGGCGACCTCGATGCCCGGGCAACCGCCTCCAACCGCTCATTGGCGGAGGCCACCTTGTTAGTGGATGACTTCAACAGCATGGCCGATAGATTGAAACGCATGGCTGAGGAACAATCCTTCTGGAATGCCGCCATTGCACACGAACTGCGCACTCCGCTGACCATCCTGCGTGGCCGCCTGCAAGGGTTGGCGGAAGGCGTGTTTACCCCGGACCAGGCGCAGTTCTACAGTCTGCTGAACCAGGTGGAAGGCCTGACGCGCCTGATCGAAGACCTGCGGGTAGTGGGCCTGGCAGACAACGGCTACCTCGAAGTCCATATCCAAAGCGCCGACCTGGCCGAGGAAATCGAGGCAGACGCTCGCCTGTTCGAACCGGGCCTGCTTGCATCCGGGTTCGTGCTGCATCTGGATCTGCTTGAACGGCCTGTGCAGTGTGATCCCGCCAGGATCCGCCAAGCGTTGCTGGCCATGCTGGACAATCTGAGACGGCATGCCACCCCAGGCAATGTCACGGTGCGCCTGAGCAGCCAGGATGGCCTGAACACCTTGAGTGTCGCGGACGAGGGTCCGGGCATAGAAGAGGCCTTCGCAACGCACATCTTCGAACCGTTCCAGCGCGGGGAAAGTTCGCGCTCCCGTGCCCAGGGCGGCAGCGGCCTGGGGCTCGCCGTGGTGCGCGCGATAGCCCTGTCCCACCAAGGCAGCGTGACCTGCCGGAACCTGGACAACGGCGGCACCTTATTCGAACTGAGCTGGCCCGACCAACTGGTCGCCATCTAACCTCAACCGCCCCAGGTGAAGGCATGCGCCTCTCTATTTTCAGGGTCAATCGGTACCGCCACTTTGCCTTGCTCGACACACAGGGACGTTGTATCGCTTTCAAGAGCTGCGAAGGGATTCCAGAGAACGGCAAATGGGTGCAAGTCAACGAAGTCAACCTGGCCTGGCTGAACCGCGCGCTGCCTGCGCGCGTCCTGGCCATGCCAAACACCCGCCTCTCTTAGTTCAGCCTGGGATTGCCTGTATGCCCATCAACTATCGTGATCGAAACTTAATTGACGTGCCGCTGCTTGAAGACTCGGTACGGCTCTACAGTGCCAAGCTCAAAAGGTTGCAGCGGTTCTGGATTCCCCAGCAGAAACAGGCGCCGCGCCTGGTGTTGTCACTGTGGATCCTGGGTGTTATCGCCTCGCTGTTCAGCCAGTCCTATTACCACTGGTTATTTACCGCGCCGGCCATTTGCCTGCTGATCATTCTCGAAATCGTCATCGAAGAAGTCCAGATCGACTTGTTATTGGTGACCGAGGAGACGCGCTATCTGCTCGACGTCACCCACGGTCTTTATATCGGAACCCTCAGTTCCCACCCCCGTACTCTGCGTAAGCCAGGTGCCCCATGCCCTCCGTCACACCTCCACTCCTGATCGAGCACAGCCGCAAGATCGGGCAACAGTCCGCCAGCCAGACGCTCAAGGCGATCGCCAAAGCTTATCCGGGCAAGTTGTTCGGCACCCTGTCGTTGGTCGCATTGGAAAACGCCCTGCTGCTCGCCTACCCCTTGTTTGCGGGGTTTGCCGTAGACGCCATGCTCCGTGGCGACGCCGGCAACGCCCTACTCTACGCCGTCGTGGTCCTGGGCTTCTGGGTGGTGGGCGCCGCCCGGCGCGCCCTGGACACTCGCACCTTTACGCGTATCTACGCCGACCTTGCAGTGCCGGTGATTCTTAACCAGCGCCAGCAACGACACAGCACCTCCAAGGCCGCCGCACGTGTGGTATTGGCACGGGAATTCGTCGATTTTTTCGAAAAACACGTGCCCACGATTGCCACGGCGCTGGTCTCGATCATCGGCGCGGCCGCCATGTTGCTGGCGATTGAACCCTGGGTCGGCCTGGCGTGCCTGCTGGCGCTGGCGCTCTGTCTCGTCGTGGTGCCTAGCTTTGCGCGGCGCAACCAGCGCTTGCATCAGCGCTTGAACAACCGTCTGGAAAAGGAAATCAGCCTGGTGGAAAGCGTCGGCGCGCGCACCTTGCGTCGTCACTATCAGGTGCTGTCGCGCCTGCGTATCTGGCTATCGGACCGTGAGGCCATCGCCTTTCTCACCATCGGCATTCTGGCAGCCTTGCTGTTTGTGGTCGCCATCAGCCAACTGGCACTGGCGCCTGCGGTGAAGGCCGGCCATATCTATGCGGTGATGACTTACCTGTGGACGTTCGTCAGTTGCCTGGATGAAGCCCCCAACGTGGTCGACCAATTGGCTCGGCTCAAGGACATCGGCAAACGCGTGGATCCGGGGTTGAACGAGGCGGCCTGATCCCTCGCCTATTCAGAGGTTCGCTCGTTGGGTTTCCGACGGAGACTCGCCAAACAACTCACGGTAATGCGCAGCGAAGTGGCTCAGATGGAAAAAACCCATTGCCACCGCCACATCGCCGACGTTCTGGCTGCAGGCCGGGGTCGTGATCAACTGCCGGCGTACCGCGTTAAGCCGCAGGTTGCGCAGGTACTCGACCGGGCGCATGCCGGTCACCGCCTGGAAACTGTTCTGCAGGGTCCGTCGGCTGACCCGCAGGTGTTCACACAGGTCGAGAATGCTCAGTGGCGTGTCGCCGCTGGCATCGATCAACTCCTGGCAACGCTTGACCAGGTAGGCACTCACGGCGAAGTTGCCACGCCGGCAACGTACTTCATCGGTGGCGTTGCTGAACAGATCGAGAAAGGCGCCAAGCAGCTCGTCTTCGAGCATCTTTTCGGCGCAGGCACTGATAGGGTCCGTCTGTTGCAATAGGTGACGAAACAGCGGGTAGATACGCTGGCGTATCCGCAACAGTAACGCATCATCCACGCAAATCTGGGAACGGGTGGTGACGCGCTTGAGTTGGTCGCTGGACAATTCGAAGGCGGCGAGTTTGGCAAAACGTACGGTGTCGACGTTAAGCGCGAAGAAATGCGTGCCTTCGGGCGCATGCAATACAAACTCCTCGCCATCGCGTAACAGCACCACGTTGTGCGCGCCCACCTGCTGCCCCTGTACCACCGGTGCACTGCCCAACGACATGGCCACGCACAGTCGTCCTTTAGGCGCAAAGCCACGCTGCACCACGCGCTTGTCCAGCACTTCCTGGAAGATCTGAAAGCGCTCGGCAGACAATTGGCGCAGCCCACTGGTCAGGCAGCCACGCCCCAGTTGGTCATACACTTGCCGCCAGCCCTGGATGGAGCAGGCGTGCAATTGAGGATCATTGAAGGTTCGAACTTCAGCAAGCATGGTCGTCGTTCCTCGGGGGCCCCGTTGTCGTCATCGGCCTGAAGGGGACTGGAGTCATCCTTGACGGCAGCTAGGGCTCACACTGCGGCAGTGTCCGCAGTGAAAAGCAAAGCCAGTTCCGTGCCAAACATCTGCAGGCGGTAGGTGCAGGGCTGGATATTCATCGGCGCCAACAGCGCGCCAGACAGCACCACTTGCCCGGCTTCCACCGGTTGACCATCGGCCAGCAGCCGGCGTATCAGCCAGCACAGATTGGCCAGCGGTGGATCTTCCCGGCCCTGGGTCTCCCCTTCGCCGCAGATCGCGCCTGCGCATTCCAGGCGAAACGCCACGTTGACATGTTCAACAGGGTCGAAAACGGTTCTGGGCCCCAGGCAATACAAGCCCGCCGCCGCGTTGTCGGCCAGAAAGGCCCCTACCCCGAACTTCCACCCCTGCCAACGGCAGTCGGCAATCTCGAACGCCGGTGCCACCTCGGCAATTGCGGCCAGGATGTCTTCATCGCTGTAGTCACCTGGCGCCAGGCTGCGACCCAGCACAATCGCCACTTCGACTTCCAGCTTGGGCTGGATCAACCGTGAAAGCGCCACCGCCGTGTTCGACGGTACGCGCATCTGATCGGTCAGGCCGCCATACACCGGTTCGTCAATGCCGAAGCGCCGTTGCGCGGCGCTGCCAGCGAAGGCGATCTTCCAACCGCTGAACTGTTCGCCCGCCGCCAGGCGCGCATCCAGCGCCTGGCGTTGCAGTGCGTAGCCGCCGCGCAGGTCCAACGCCTCGGGGGCCAGTGGCGCAATCGCTTGCACCGCACGCGTGGCCTGGTCTAACTGGCTCAATACGCCCGTATCGATGCTCATGACAGTTGCCCCGCTAACTTGCGTAATACCGCGTCAAGCCGCTCCGGCGTGGTGATGGCGGCAACAAACCGATCCGGACGCACCACGACGATGCAATCGCGCACCCTGGAGAACCATTCACCGAGGCGGTTATCCACATCTTCCACGCTGATGGCGTCCGTGGCCGTCAATGGCTGGTTGCGGACCGGACCGCTGCGCGAACGATTGACCTGGATAAAGCGCATGTCCCAGCGAGCCCAGAACGTTGCCATTTCTTCGCTCATTTGCTCACGTGGATTGACCCGGTAACCCAGCACCGCGTAGGAATTGCCCAGCACGTCATCCAGACGCCGGCGTTGCCCCTGGGCGTCTTCGATATACGGCTGCACAAACAGCTGGCCGACCAGGTCGTCTTCGCGCAGTTCCGCACGCTCGTGATAGACCAGCCCTTTGGTGATGGTCGCCTTGGGTTTGAACTTGAACTCCAGCAGGTGCGAGCGCAGGTTATCGACGCTGTTCACCGCCTGGAACAACCAGTCGCGCACGCCGGCCATCAACGGGTTGGTCAGCCCCAAGACCGTGCCCATATTGTCGGCCAGGGCCACCAGTTCGGTGGCGTGTCCGCGACGTTCCTGGTCGTAGCTGGCGAGGATCCCATGGGACGCGCGCCCCTGGATGATCGCCGCCAGTTTCCAGGCCACGTTGGCCACGTCGCGCAGCCCGGAATTAAGGCCCTGCCCGGCCCAGGGTGGCGATATATGCGCAGCATCGCCTACCAGTGCCACACGCCCCTGGACAAACCGCGCCGCCACCCGGGAATGGTGGGTGTAGGCGCGGATACGGATGATATTCAACGCGTCCACCGCATCGCCGATATGCCCACGGATGAGGTCGCGGATGGTGCTTTCTTCGCACATCTTCGCCTCATCTTCGCCCTCCATCAGCATGAACTCCCAGCGCCGCTGCTGGTAGGGCAAGTAGATGCACACGAACGGCCGCTGCGGATCGGCATGCAGTGCGGTATACGGCGCATCAAGGGTGTCATTGGCGACATCCACCACCACCCATTTGCGCGCATGGGTCAGCCCCAGCAGTTCGACGCCGAGCTTTTTGCGTACGGTGGAGCGCCCGCCATCGGCGCCGATCACGTAATCGGCACGCAACTGATAGACCTCGCCCTGAGCATCGCGCACCTGCAAGGTCACCCCCTCTCCGTCCTGCTCCAGCTCCAGCATTTCATGACCCTGGCGCAGCACTACACTGCTGCGCTGCCCCAGGGTTTCGCGCAGCGTGCCTTCGAGCAGCTGCTGCATGAAGATGTTGCGCATGGGCCAGCCGTAATGCGCGGTACTGGGCTTGACCTCGGCAAAACACACACCACGGGCGTTGTAATAGCGCAGCGGCACGTCGCAGATCATGTCGCGCACGGCCAGTTCGGCAATGCCGATAGCCTGCAACACGCGCAGCGCTTCATCGTCCATGCCCACCGCACGCGGGTACGGCAGTATGCAGTCGGCAAGCTCAAGGACGACGCAGTCGATACCGTACATCCCCATATAGTGCGCGGCCGTGATCCCATTGGGCCCGCCCCCGACAATGACAACCTGGGTCTTCTCCTGCTTCATCGCTATTCACCGCTTTCTTGTTGTGGTTTTAAACCGGCGTTGCCAAGGCCGCACGCCTGCAATCAGTGCAGTCCATCAATACCTTTGATGTCTTCGGCCAGCAGGCCACCCAGCCGTGCATGCAAGCGGCCACGGGTGGCGAAGGCCCAGATCACGATGACTTCATCCGGCGCGGGGCCGTCGCCGAACATCAGCGACATGCTGTCGTAGTGGGAACGCACGTAGAGCGCATCCTTGTGCGCCAGCGGCACGTCAATGGTCGAACCCGGTCCGCCGCGCTTGCCGGTGGACGGCACCCACGACTTGCCCCCCCCCAGCGCGACGCGAATCGGATCGGCGGCCGGGTTGGTCAGGAACGCGTTACCGTGCTCGTATTCGCCCGCGCTGCCGACCAGGATCGCCTTACCATAGCTGACGATCTCATGGGCACCGGCCAGTGCCTGTATGCGCCGGCCGAACTCTTCGCCCAACAGCGGCGATGGATCGACCAGTTCGGCAAGCGACTCGCTGTAGCGACCGGCATAGGGGTTGGCGATCACGGCGGCAATCGCGTACTTGAACAGCGGCTCGCCATCGGCCAGTTGGCCGGTTTCGTTGGCCAGGGTTTCTTCGACGAAGCTGTACCATTTGCGGATGTGATACGTAGCAAAGTTCGCGGTTTTCATCAGCATTGCCTCAAAGTGGTTCGAGTGGGTCGAGGTTGAAATGTCGGCTCGGCGCGCCGGCAGCCTTGAAACGGGCCTTGCCGAGCGCATCGTCGTGTTCGGTTTCGAGAAAGAATTCCATGCGATTGCCGTCAGGGTCGTTGAAGTACACGCCATGACCGATCTCGTGATCGGTGATCTTCACCACCTCGACGCCCTTGCCCAGCAACATGCCGTAAAGCTGGCGCAAGGTGGTCATGTCCCCGGCGATTTCCAGGCCGTAGTGTTGCAGCCCCAGGCCACCTTGATGGGCGCCGGGATCGGCACGAATCAAGGCGATGTCGTGGTGCTTGCCGCCAAACGCCATCATGACCCAGCTCTCGCCTCGGGCACTTTCGTGCATGCCCAGGATGTCGGCGTACCAGCGCGCCGACACGTCAGGGTCACTGACCCAGAGCGATAGGTGAGTCCGCAGGATCTCGATCTTCATGGCGGTATACCTCAGTGCTTTTTGACGATGGATTGATGCCCGGACTTGATCTGCGCAACCGCAGGCGTCCAGAGCACATCAGCGATCTCGCTGAATTCCCGCCAATGCTTCTGCCAGCCGTCACCGCCATTGTCGGAGGTGAACAAATGCCCGTACTTGGTGCCCGCCACGATCTGTCGTGGGTTGGCCGGGTTGAAGGCAATCGCCCAGACACAGGAGTTGGGCTGCTGTGGCAGCGGCAGCACGCTCCAACTGAGTGCGGCATCACGGGATATCAGAATCTTGCTGGTGGTGCCGGGTGTACCATCGGAAATACTCAGGTACAGCTCGTTTTGCGTGCCCAACGGCGCGTTCATGGCGCGTATGTAGTACAGGCCGAAGGCTTCGCGACCAATGATGCCGGTCCAGGTCAGTCCCTCGTCCAGACTGCGGTACACCGCATTGACGCAGACCACCACGATGACTTTCTCACCGTGATTGGGCAGTACCAGGATATTGTGGACGTCCGAGTTGTAGTCCCACAGCAGCCGGTCATCGACGCGGGTCCAACTGTCGCCGCCGTCCCGCGAATGGAACAACCCGCCCTCCTCCAGGCCGAACCACAGCTGGTTGCGGTCGGTGGGGTCATAGGCGAAGGCCAGCAGGCGTGGACGGCTGACGCCGTCGCAGAATTCCGGAATCTCAACCGGCGCGCGGTCCCAGCTCAGGCCGGCGTCGAGGGTCCGCCATAACACCGCGCGCGAGGGCGCACCGGTGCCGACAAAAATCCGTTTGGCGTCCTGCGGGTCGACGGCGACTTTCCATACCGTCTCGCCGTTGAATGGCGAATCGACGCGCCGCCAGTGGCCACCGGTGTCGCAGCTGACGCACAAGCCCACGTCCGTGCCGGCGTAGATCACTTCCGGCGCATCGGGATGCACGCTCAGGGACCGAGTGATTGCATCGAACTCAAGGTCTTGTCCCAGGCCCAGGCGATGCCAGGTACGGCCATCGTCGGCACTGCGGATCACCGCTTGCCCGACGGTGGCGACCAAAAGGGTTCCATTACTCATCTGTGATACTCCTCAGATATAGATGCCACGGGTCAAACCGCCGTCGATGCCGATGGATTCACCGGTCACCGCAGCAGCTTTCGGCGACGCCAGGAAGCCAATCAGCCAGCCCATTTCAATCGGTGCGAGGGTGCGGCGAATCGGTGTGGCGTCGATGTAGGCCTGCTCGACCTGCTCGGCGGTCTTGCCCTGCTTGACTGCTTCGCGCTCGTACAGCTCCTGGATATGCGGGGTATCGACGACGCCGGGGTGAATCAGGTTGACCGTGATACCCGACGGGCCAAGCTGGTCGGACAGGGTCTTGGTCATGTGCGCGATGGCCAGGTTGCGCATGCCCGAGAGCACTTTGCTGCTGCGCCCGGTGAGGCCGCCGATGTTGATGATGCGCCCGAAGCCGCCCGCCTTCATGTGTGGGGTCACGGCCTTGGCACACCGGAAATAGCCGATCACCTTGGTGTTGAGGTCCGACAGCAGTTCATCGTCGCCGGCGTGTTCGATGTCATTGCGCACCACACCCGATGGCGCCGCGGCACCGTTGACCAGGATGTCGATACGGCCGAAATGCTTGTGAGCCGCCTCGACCATCTCCGACACAGCCTTCATGTCATTGGTGTCACAGAACAGCGGCAGCACTTCATTGCCGGTCTGTGCGGTGATCTCTTCGGCCGCCAGCTGCAGGAACGCCATGCGCCGTGCGCAGATCACCACCTTGCAGCCTTCCTCAGAGAGAAAACGTGCGACTTCCTTGCCGATGCCCATACCGCCACCGGTGACAATGGCCACGCGGCCTTTCAATTCCAGATCCATAGCAATTACCTCTTGTGATTATTCAGTTCAGGCCAGATCGACGAACACACTCTTGGTCTCGGTGTAGGCATCGATCACGTTCTTGCCCATTTCCCGGCCCCAGCCGGATTGTTTGTAGCCACCGAACGGTGAAGAGGGATCGACCACGTTCCAGCAGTTGATCCATACCGAGCCGGCCTTGAGCTGTGCGGCCACGCGGTGCGCCGAGCGCAGGTCGCGGGTCCACAGGCCAGCAGCGAGGCCATACGGCGAATCGTTGGCGCGCAGCACCAGGTCGTCGATTTTGGTCCAGCTCATGACGGTCAGTACCGGGCCGAAGATTTCTTCGCGAGCTACACAGGCGCGCTCGGCACGGTCGAGGAACACGCTCGGTTGAATGAAATGCCCATGCTCCAGGTGTTCGGGACGGCCGCCGCCGCAGATCAGTTCGGCGCCCTCCTCCTGGCCCCGCTGCAGGTAACCCTTGACGGTGTTCAACTGCCGCGCGGAGACCAACGGCCCCATGCTGTTGGCCGGGTCCAGGCCGTTACCCAGCACATAGGCGGCGGCATGGCGCTGCAATTCTTCGAGCACCTGGTCGAGCACACTGGCGTGTACATACAGGCGTGAACCCGCCGTGCACACCTGCCCTTGGTTGTAGAAAATCCCATCGGCGGCCCCCTTGGCGGCGCGCACAATGTCGGCGTCTGGAAGAATGATGTTCGGCGACTTGCCGCCCAGTTCCAGCGAGACCTTTTTCATGTTGCCGGTGGCCGCCTGGGCGATCAGCCGCCCGACCTGGGTCGAGCCGGTAAAGGCGATCTTGTCCACGTCGGGGTGCTGTGCCAGCGGTGCGCCGGTGTCGGCGCCCAGGCCGGTGATCAGGTTGACGACGCCGGCGGGAAAGCCTGCCGCCTCGATCAGTTGCACCAGGCGGATCGCGATCAGCGGCGTCTGCTCGGCGGGCTTGAGCACCGCCACGCAACCGGTGGCCAACGCCGGGCCGAGCTTCCACACGCACATGGTCAACGGGAAGTTCCACGGCACGATCAGCGCACAGACCCCCACCGGTTCGCGCAACGTGTAGTTGAGCATCGGCGCGCCGCTGGCCGGCGATACGGGCAGCGTGCTGCCTTCGATCTTGGTGGGCCAGCCGGCAAAGTAGCGGATGATATTCGCCGCGCTGGCCGCTTCACCGCGTGCGTTGGCGATAGGCTTGCCGTTCTCCAGGGTGATCAGTTGCGCCAGTTCCTCGCGGTGCTGATCCAACAGATCGGCCAGGCGAAACAGCAACAGGCCGCGCTGCGCTGGTGACTGCAAGGCCCAGGTGCCGGTAAAGGCTGCACGCGCGGCCGCAACGGCCGCATTCACATCGCGCTCATCGCCTTGGGCGACTTCGGTCAGGGTCTGTTCAGTGGCCGGGTTTTCCACCGCAAAGCGCCGACCGCTGGCGGCGTCCTGCCAGGTACCGCCGATGAACAGGCGACCGGGCTGCGCCAGGAACGCCCGGACGGCAGGTAATAATTCGGGCTGATACATAGTCGACTCCTTCACAGCGCCATTTCGATCAGGCAAGGACCACGGTCGGCCTTGGCATTGGCCAGCGCCCGTTGCAGTTCGGCATTGGTCTGTACCGTGCAGGCCGGGACCCCGTAGCCTTTGGCCAGGGCCTTCCAGTCAATACGCGGGCTGTCGAGCACGGTCAGGCGCAGGGCTTGCGGGTCCATTTCGGTCATGCCGAAACGGCGCAGCTCGTTCTGCAAAATCGCGTAGCGATGGTTGGCGGCAATCAGGATCACCACCGGCAACTGCTCGCGGGCGATGCTCCACAGGGTTTGAATGGTGTACTGGGCACTGCCGTCCGATTGCAGGCAGAACACGCTATTGCCGCGTTCCGCCAAGGCGGCACCGAACCCCACCGGAATCCCCTGGCCAATCGCGCCACCGGTATTGGTCAATACCCGATGCCGCGCGGCGCGGGCGGAAGCGGTAAAGAACGGATAGCCGCAGGTGCCGCCCTCGACCGAGACAATGCTGTCGTGGGGCAGTGATGCGGCCAGTACTTGGCCGATGGATTGTGGCGTCAGCTCGGCATGGCCGGGCGGCAGTTCGATACCCTCCGGGGTCGGCACATAGGCCGGTGCATTCAGGGCATCGGCCAACGCCGTCAGCGCGCCGGCAACATCGTCACCGACTTCGGCCAACGTCAGCAGGCGATCACGTTCGGCGAGGCGCGACGGGATGCCTTCGTAGCCAAAGTAGCTGATGGGCTCGGGCACGCCTGCACAAATGACCAGGTCGTACTGCTCAAGAATTTCAATCGCCACTTCCGGGAAATACGGCAGGCGATCCAGGTCCGGCAAACCACCACCACGGTAGCTCAGGCGCGGAAAGGTCTCGGCAAACAGGCGCACGCCGGGTAGTTGCGCCAGGCGCCCCGCCGCTTCCAGGCCGCTGACTGACAAGCCCTCATCGCCGACGATAAACACCAGCCGCTGGCCGTCACGCAATGCCTGCGCCACGGTTTCTACCCGGTCACCGGCAAACCGGCGAATCGGTGCGCGCAGAGGTGCGAACACACCGTTGTGCGTCACTGCGTGGGCTTGCAGGTCCATGGGCAGAATCAAACTGGCGATCTGGCCTTTGGCCTGCCATGCCGCACGCACGGCTTCCTGCAAATCCTCACCGATACCCGACGCCGTGCGCGAGGTGCGCACCCAGCCAGAGACGGTGCCGGCCAGGGCCTGGATGTCGCTGGCCAAGGGCGGATCGTAGTTGACATGCCAGGAGGCGTGATCGCCGATGACGTTGACGATCGGCGTATTGGCCCGACGCGCGTTATGCAGGTTGGCGATACCATTGGCAAAGCCTGGGCCCAAGTGGGTCAGGGTCATTGCCGGCTTGCCGGCGATCCGGCCATAGCCGTCCGCGGCGCCCGTGCACACCCCTTCGAACAGCGACAACACCGGCTTGAGAGCAGGTGCGCTGGCCATGGCGGCCACCAGAGGAATCTCGGTGGTCCCGGGGTTGGCGAAGCAGTACTCGATACCGCTTGCCGCTGCCGCATTCACTATCAGTTGCGCACCATTCATTTTCAGCCCTCTTGCTTGAGCATTTGCAGTGATGAGATTTATCACACACAAAACCTCAACCAACAAGCAGTTTATTAATGATTTTCTCACTTAATGAGATTTACGCGATATTTATAGGCTCAAGATCCATCCCGAGATTGCGTTTTTCTCTCACTGCGGTAGTGTTGCGCCAGCGCTTGGGCGACCTGATTCTGGCGGGTACGCAACAAACGCCCTTCCCTTTCTTTTAGGAACACAATGAGCAGCCTGAGCAAATTGCTGAGCATCCTGGACCTGTTCGGTCCACAGACGCTGAAGATCGAACCCGACACCATTGCCGAGCGCATGGGGCTGTCACGGGCGACCGTGTACCGCTACGTCAAGGACTTGTGTGACGCCGGCATGCTCACCCGCGTGGACGCCGGCAGCTATGGTCTGGGGCCGCGTGTGATCGAGCTGGACTGGATGATGCGTCAGTACGATCCGATCCTGATCGCCGGCCGCGAGCTGATGCACGAGCTGTCCGCGCAAACCGGCCTGGCGGTGTTTGCCAGCGTGTTTTACGACGGGCGCATCATCAACACCTACATCGCCGAACCCACCGACACCTATCACTTTGCGTTCGGGCGCGGGCAGCCGTTGCCGTTTTTTCGCGGGGCGCAATCGAAGGTCCTGATCGCCTTCCAGAAAGGTCGGCGCCTGCAACGCTTGTTCGACGAGCACATGGCCAACGACCCGGACAGCCCGTATGACTGGGCCGGTTTCTCCAAGGCCGCGAAAAAAATCCGCAAGGACGGCTATTGCCTGACCCACGACGAACTCAACCTGGGCCTGACCGGTATCGCTGCACCGATCATCCAGGCCGATCTCGACGAGGTGGTCGGCAGCCTGTCCGCCGTCGGCAGCAGCCAGAGCTTCAAGCTGCTGCGCCAGGAAACCGTGATCGAAATGGTCATGGATACCACCCGGCGCATTGCCGAAAACATGCGCAACCCGCCGAGCAGCGTCACGCCCTAGCCCGTCACGCTCAGAACGGCACGGCCAGCGACAATTGGCTGTACAGGTTGGTGCCATTGCCGCCCACTTGATTACCACCAGTGGTCGAGTCCTGCCTGGGTTTGTACAGCCCCACCAGCGGTGTGATGATCAAGTGCGGGTTGACCGCCCACTCGGCGTACACATCCAGCTCGCGGCCATCGAGGTTCAACGCATTGCTTTTACGCACGGTGGCGTAATCGAAATACAGCGCACCCAGGCTCAGGTTTTCCAATGGGGTTGCCTTCAACCCGACATGGTGGATGCGGGTATTGGTGTTGAACGGCCCGGCGTAGTTGCCGGCCACTTCGCCCTGGAACCAGGTGCCGTAGCCGGTGCTCAAGCCGGTGAACAGCGCGTCCCAGTTCTGCGAATAGCGGGTGTAGCGATACGTCACCTTGGGTGCCCAGGCAGTATCGGCGAAGGTGTAGCCCGCCTCGCCGTACCAGGCTTTTTCAGGCCCCGCATCCTTGTCCTGCCAGGCGTACTCGAACGCCAGGCTGACGTTCTTGATGCCCGCATCGCCTTCACCGCGCACGCTATAGATGTTCATGCCCTTGCGCTGGCGTTGAAAATCGCTGGACCATTGATCGTTCACGTCCAGGCCATGGACCCAGGTCAAGCCGAGCGTCCCCGGTTGGGCAGTGTAATCCAGGGTACCGGCGGCCAACTCGGTCTCGGCCTGGATGCGGTTGTCGGACTTGAGCCACAACACGCTGCCATGCAGGCCATCCTGGCCCCCCAGGCGCAACACGGCGGTCTGATCGAACGCGTGCCGGGCCGCCAGGTAGTAGGCGCCACCACGGTTCAAGGTGCCATCGGCCGGACCCTTGCCGGGGTTCAGGCCGTCATCGTTGATCACGAACCCTCGGCCGACCTTGACCACCTGGCGTCCGCCGGAAATATCCACGCCGTCTTTACCGAGCAGCGGGAACAGGTCGCCGGAACGCCAGCCCAGGTAGGCGTCTTCGATCTTTGTGGTGCGCTCGGTGCCCAGCGAGTTGCCGCCTGCGTCACCGTCCCCCCAGGTGGCGGAGCTGACCAGGGCGAAAGCCCCGTATGCGCTGCCATTGCCCCCCAACGTCTGGTTGCCACTCAAACCGTATTTGATAAAGCCTTCACGCCAACTGGAGCCGCCTGGCGTGCCATCGTAATTCTTGCGGCTGTTGAACAGACCGAACACCGCCGTCATGTCGGCGTTGAGATGACGACTCTCATCGCTGTACAGCTCATAAGCGTGCACCTGACTGATAGTGCCGAGCGCCAGGGTGCACACAAGCGTGCAACCGAGTACGGGATGACGTGATAGATAACGCATGGTTCAAACTCCTTCTTCGACAGCCTGCTTGCGTACAAACAGCAGTTGCTGACCCGTGAACTCCAATAGCCCTTCAAGACCGAACTCGACACCAAACCCCGACATCTTGCTGCCGCCAAACGGCGTGTTCGGCTGGATCTGTGCGTGGCAATTGACCCACGCCACACCACTCTCCAGGCGACTGGCCAAGGCCTGGGCCTGTTCGACATCCGGCCCCCAAACCGAGCCGCCGAGCCCCATGTCTCCGGCATTGGCGCGCTTCAGGACATCCTCGACATCCCGGTAGGCAATCAACGGCAACACCGGGCCGAACTGTTCTTCGTCGACCAGGCGATGGCCGTCGGTCACGTCTGCAACCAGCGTCGGCGGATAGAAATAGCCCGGGTGGTCCAGGCGCGCACCGCCACATAACACGCGCGCACCCTGTGCCCGTGCGTCGTCGACCAATGTCTCCACCAGTTCCAGTTGCTCAAGGTTCTGCACGGGGCCGAAGGTCACACCGGCGTCGAGGCCATCACCCACCACCTGGCGCGCTGCAATCTGCGTCAGCGCGTCAGCAAAAGCCTGGTACTGCGATTCGTGGATATACAGGCGTTTGAGCGCAGCACAGGTCTGGCCCATGTTGAGAAAGGCCGCCTGGAAGATCTCCTCGGCCACCGCCTCCACGGCGGTCCCCGGCAATACGATGGCGGCGTCGTTACCACCAAGCTCCAGGGTCAGGCGCTTGAGGTTGCTGGCGGCGCCGCGCATTACGCTTTGCCCGGTGGCGGTGGAGCCGGTGAAGACGATCTTCTGGATCCCCGGGTGCGAGGTGATCGCACTGCCGAAGCCCCGCTCGCCGGTCACGCAATTGATCACACCGCGAGGCACGTGCCGGCCAATGATCGCCACCAGGCCCAAGGTACTCAGCGGTGTCAGGCTCGACGGTTTGCTGATCACACAGTTGCCCGCACGCAGCGCCGGCATGATGTGCCAGACGGCAATCATGAACGGCCAGTTCCAGGGGGTGATCGACGCCACGACGCCCAACGGTTTGCGGTGCAGCTCAATGCGCTGGGTGGGAGTTTCTTCCACCAGTTCCACCGCAATGTCCTGCCCGGCCGCGTAGCGCGTCCAGGCGGCGGCGCCCATGACCTCGGAAAACGCCAGCGCCAGCGGCTTGCCTTGCTCCAGCACAATCAGGCGCGCCAGTGACTCGGCCTCTTGCTCGATATCTGCCGCAATCGCCATCAAACGCTCGCAACGGTCAGGGTGGCTACTGTGGCGCCAGCTTTTGAACGCCGCCTGCGCGGCACTGACGGCCTGGTCAAGTTGCCCCAGTGAACCGGCCGGGCATTGGGCGAATGCCGTACCGGTGGCCGGGTTGATCACATCAAACTGGCCTTCGTCGCCGGCCACCTGAACCCCATCGATAAGCATCTTGTAGTTGTGCATTTGAAACCTTCCTTTCACACGCTGGCGCGCCATGCCGAGCAACGGCAGGCTGCGATTCTGGTTAGTCGAGCTATGAAAACGCGGGGGCCTTAGAGCTTGTGGCTGCCCAAGGCCAGGAAGCGTTGCGGCGAGCTGTTGCGCAGTCGCGCGGCGAGCACGATGCCGATGATCAAGGCCGCCGGAATAATCGCGCAGAGGCTGTAGGACAGCAGTTGGCTGGCACCGGTCAGCACGTCGAAATGCACCACCGCCAACACCAGCACCATCACCAGCGCCAGGCACGAAATACCGGGCAGGATCCGTCCACGCAACACCCCGACCTTAAGCTCGGGATGGCGATGGAAGTAGACGCACACCGACACCGAGGTCAGTGCCATCAACAAGATCACGCACAGCGTGGCCAGGTTGGACAGCCAGGCAAACAGTTGCAGGATCGGATCGGCATCCATCGCGGCAAATATCAGCACCACGACCGCCGCGATCAAACTCTGCAACGCCGAGCCCATATGCGGGCTCTGGTGCACGCGATGGGTGGTGCCCAGCAGGCTGTGCAACAGACCGTCGCGCCCGATGGCGTAGAAGTAACGCGCGGCGGCGTTGTGAAAGGCCAACAGCCCAGCATAGATACTGACCATGAACAGCACGCGGATAATCTGGGTCAGTTGCGGGCCGACAAAGTGGTCGGACATGCCATAGATAAACGTGGTGGGGTCCTGCAAGGACTGCAGCAGCGGCACGATTTTGTCCGACCCCACCCCCACCACCATCGACCACACCGACAGCGCGTAGAAACCACCGATCAGCAACACCGAACAGTAGGTGGCAATCGGGATACTGCGCTTGGGATTCTTGGCCTCTTCACCGTAGATGGTTGTAGCCTCGAAGCCGATAAAGGCGGCAAAACAGAACAGCAAGCCGATTGACGGCGTGCCACTGAACACATGGCGGCTGCTGAACGAGTCAAGGTTGATGCCGCTGTCGCCGCCGGATTTGAGAATGGCAAAATCCAGGACCAGGATCGCCAGGTACTCGGCAATCACCACCACCGACAGCACCCGCGCCGACAGGTCGATCTTGCGATAGCCCAGGATCGCGATGCTCGCCATCGCCATCAACGAGTAGGACCACCACGGCAGCACCAGGCCGAAGGCGGCTTCCATGGTGCCACTGACCACACCGCCGAACATCCCGTACAACCCGACCTGAAGGATGTTATAGGCAAACATCGCCAGCACCCCAGCGGCACCGCCCGCCAGTCCACCCAGGCCACGGGACGTGAATGCGTAAAAACCACCGGCATTGGTCACGTGGCGCGACATGGTGGTGTAACCCACCGAAAACGCCAGCAGCACCAGCAACGCGAGAATCAGCAAAGCCGGGGTGCCGGCACCGTTGCCCAGCATGATGCCGATGGGGAAGCCGCCGGCGATCACACTCAGCGGGCTCGCCGCCGATATCACGAAGAAGATAATGAAGCCCACACCCAGGGCACCACGCTTGAGCTCCGTGGAGCTGTTGACCGGGATAGATACACTCATGTTGTTGACCTTATTGTATGAGGCAGTCGCTTTAGGGGTGGTCCGACCACACAGCATCGGCACCGGTTAGCGTTTTGTTTTAGTTGCGCGCTGAATTTGATCCTATGCCCGCCCCTGAACCGCTCGCTATCCCAAATCGGTAGCATCCGAAGCCCCGCCCCAAAACAGGTCGAGGCAACACGCTCACTCCCAGCGCAGTTGCCGATTTGGGATAGCCGCCTGGCCTGTCATGCCTGCAACCTAGCATCAGCCGTGCTATGCCCGGATGCCGGCCACCAGAATAAGAATGAGGGCTCGCCCGCCAGCCCATCATCGCGACGCCCACTTGTAGGAAGCCTCAACCATGCAGCCAGCTCACCTCACCATTCAATGGCGTATCACCCTGCTGAGCGGACTCTGCCTGCTGGCAGTGGTGGCGGCTCTGATTGGCGCCAGCGCGTATCAGAATCAAGCCAGTGCAAAGCTGCTTAAAGAGCAGAGCAGCGAGTTGCTCGGACAGGCTGCGCTGGAGCGCTTGCAGGCCCAGGCCGTGGCGCATGGCCAACAGGTGGAGCGTTTTTTCACTGAAACCGCGCTGTATGGCGAGGGGTTTGCGCAACAGGTTCTGCAACTGCGCGAGCAAACGCTCAACGGCCGCCTGACGGTCGCGCAATTGCGCGAAGCCCTGATCAGCAACGCCCGTGAAACCCTGAGACAACGCGAAAAAGTCCTAGGCCTGTACGTCATCATGCTGCCGGATGCGCTGGGCGGCACTGACGCCGATTGGCGCGACCAACGCGCCGTGGCGGGCAATGAAACCGGGCGCTTCGCACTGTATTGGTCACAGAGCCAACCGGGGCAACTGGTGCAGGAGGTACTGAGCGAGGCACAAATCGCCGCGAACACCGCGCCCCCCGGCAGCGAACCGGGGAACGCCTGGTACGCGTGCCCTCAGGCGCAACGCCAGGTGTGTGTGGTCGAACCCTACACCATCGAAGTGGAAGGCCAGAAAGCCCTGATGAGCAGCGTTTCGATCCCGCTGATCGTCAACGGCAAAGTGCTCGGCGTGGTGGGCATGGACATCAGCCTCGACACCCTACAGAAGCTGGCGGCCAACCTCGGCCAGGACCTCTACCAGGGCGACAGCCAGGTCACCATCCTGTCGGCCACGGGCCAAGTGGCGGGACGCAGCGGCGCCGTCTCGGGGGACACGCTGGATATCCACCAGCCCTTACAGACCGCGGCGGGCACGCCGGCCTGGCAACTGCAGATCAAGGTTCCACAAACGCGGGTGCAGGCGCCAGCCCGGCAGATGCAAAGCGAACTCGACGACAAAAGTCGTGAGTCCAACTGGCTCAACCTCGGCCTGGGTATCCTGGCCAGCAGCCTGGGTATGCTGCTGATCTGGCTGGCCGCTTACGGCGTGACACGCCCGCTGCTGAAGATGGCCGAGTTGCTCGATGCGATTGTCGAAGGCGACGGTGACCTCACCCAGCGCCTGCCCACCGGGCGACGCGACGAACTGGGCCACTTGGCCGATGGCTTCAACCGTTTCCTCGACAAGTTGCAGCCGATTATTCGCGCGATCCAGGCCGCGTCCCTGGACACCCGCAATAGTGCCGATACCTCATCGGGCATTGCCCGTGAAGTCAGCGCCGGCATGCAGCGCCAGTACCGCGAAGTGGAGCTGGCAGCGACCGCGTTGCACGAAATGAGCGCCAGCGCCCAGGAAGTCGCGCGTCACTCCCACAGCGCCGCCGACGCCGCGACTGCCGCCGAAAACGCCAGCCGTTCAGGCCAGGCGGTGTTCTCGGCCGCGGAGCGCAGCATCGAGGCCCTCGATCAACGCCTGGAAACCACGCTCCAGCAAGTCAATGCCCTGGCCGGTAGCAGCGCCCAGATCGGTCAGGTCCTGGACGTCATCAGCGCCATTGCGCAGCAGACCAACCTGCTGGCGCTGAATGCGGCCATCGAAGCGGCGCGGGCCGGCGAACAGGGGCGCGGCTTTGCGGTGGTGGCCGATGAAGTCAGGCACCTGGCGAGCAACACCCAGAGTTCGGTCGAACAGGTGCGCACGGTTATCGAGACGCTGCAACAGCTGAGCCAGGCGGTGGTGCACAGCACCCAATTGAGTCGCGAGCAAGCCGGCGGCAGCGTGCTCCAGGTGCAACAGACTCGCGTGGCGCTGGGGCATATTTCCCAGGCCGTGGAGGTGATCGAACAAATGAATCAGCAGATCGCCAGTGCGGCCCTTGAGCAGAGCAGCGTGGTGGACGATATCAGCCATCGGGTCAGCGACATCCGGGGCATCAGCGAAACACTCGCCGGGCGCATGAACGAAGCGTCAAAGGCCAGTGACGCACTGCATCAAATGTCCAATCACCAACAGCAACTGGTCGGGCATTTCCGCGTGTAAAACGTATGCCGTTTTGACTTGGTTACAGTGGCCGCCTTTCAACTCTTCTACATTGAGCACCACCCATGATTTTTCCACGCCGCTGGTTGATCCTCGCGATCATTTCCAGCGCCTTGCTGCTCATCGTCATCGACATGACGGTGCTGTACACCGCCCTGCCCACCCTGACCCGAGAGCTGAATGCCTCGGCCTCGGAAAAACTCTGGATCGTTAACATCTATGCGCTGATCGCTGCCGGCCTGCTGCTGGGCATGGGCACCCTCGGTGACCGTCTTGGACACAAACACCTGTTCATCGGCGGGCTCGGCGTGTTCGGCCTGTTCTCGCTGATTGCGGCGTTTTCACCCTCCGCCGCCGTATTGATTGGCGCACGGGGGTTCCTGGCGGTCGGCGCGGCGATGATGATGCCCGCCACGCTGGCCATCGTGCGGGTGACCTTCACGGATCCGCGCGAACAGGCCATGGCGTTCGGTATCTGGGCCTCGGTGGCGTCAGGAGGCGCGGCGTTCGGTCCGGTGGTGGGCGGCCTGTTGCTGGAGCATTTCTGGTGGGGCTCGGTATTTTTGATCAACGTGCCGATTGTGCTGGTGGCGTTGGTCGTCGGCGCCCTCTTGATCCCGAATCATCCGGGGGATATGAGCAAACGCTGGGACTGGCTGGGCTCGCTGCAGGTGATGATCGGCTTGATCAGTGTCGCGTATGCGGTCAAGGAACTCGGCAAACGCACGCCCTCCTTCGAAGGCATGCTGATCGCACTGGTGCTGGGCGCGCTGTTCCTGACGGTGTTTATTCGCCGCCAACGTCGCGCCACTCAGCCGATCCTCGACCTGGGGCTGTTCAAGGCCACGGGGTTCAGAAATGCGGTGATCTCGGCCGTGGTGTCCGCCGCAGCGTTGATCGGCATGGAGCTGGTATTCAGCCAACGCCTGCAACTGGTGCTGGGCCTGTCACCACTGGAAGCGGCGTTGTTCATCCTGCCGCTGCCGTTGGGCTCGTTCATCTCCGGGCCGTTGGCCGGTTACTACCTGCCTCGCCTGGGGAACCAGCGGATGCTGTTCTGGACCCTGCTGCTGTCTGCTGCGTCGATGCTCGCCTACCTGCTGCTGTATGACGCTGCGGTGTACCTGCAACTGATCGTCCTTGCGCTGCTGGGTTTTACCATTGGTGCAGCACTGACGGCGGCGTCCAGCACGATCATGCTCAGCGTACCTGCCAACCAGGCTGGCATGGCCGCCTCCATCGAGGAAGTGTCGTTTGAACTGGGCGGTGCGGTGGGTGTAACCCTGGCAGGCAGCCTGTTATCGGCGGTTTATGCGTATTCGGCGGGCGTGGTGGTTCCATCCTGGCTGACCCGCAACCCTGCGACATTCGACAGTCTTGACGACGCGCTTGTCGTCGCCGAAACGTTGTCGCCCGAAGGCGCTGCCATGCTGCGCGCATTTGCCCGCTCGGCGTTCGACGCGGGCTTTGTCGCGGTGCTGGCGGCGTCGGCAGCACTGCTTTTGATCGCAGCGCTGCTGGTCAAGTTGAGCAGGCAAACACCGCCGGCCACGCCTTAAAGCTTGTGGCTGCCCAACGCCAGGAACCGCTGGGGCGATGCCTTGCGCAGCCGCGCCGCGAGGAATACCCCGCCCAGCAAGGCCAGGGGAATAATCGCGCAGAGGCTGTAGGACAGCAGTTGGCTGGCACCGGTCAGCACGTCGAAATGCACCACCGCCAACACCAGCACCGCCAAGAGCGCCAGGCACGAGAAACCCGGGAAGATCTGCCCGCGCCAGACCCCGACCTGGAGCTGCGGGTGGCGTCGGAAGAACACCAGCACTGCCGCCGAAGTCAGCGCCATCAGCAAGATCACGCACAGCGTGGCCAGGTTGGACAACCAGGCAAACAGTTGCAGGATCGGATCGGCATCCAACGCGGCGAAAATCAGCACCACCACGGCCGAGATCAGGCTCTGCAAGGCCGACCCCATATGCGGGCTCTGGTGTACGCGGTGGGTGGTGCCCAACTGGCTGTGCAGCAAACCGTCACGGCCGATGGCATAGAAGTAACGTGCAGCGGCGTTATGGAAGGCCAACAGCCCGGCATAGATGCTGACCATGAACAGCACACGGATAACCTGGGTCAGTTGCGGGCCGACAAAATGGTCGGACATGCCGTAGATAAACGTGGTCGGATCCTGCAAGGCCTGCAACATCGGCACGATCTTGTCCGACCCCACGCCCACCACCATCGACCACACCGATAACGCGTAGAAACCACCGATCAGCAACACCGAACAGTACGTCGCAATCGGAATGGTGCGTTTCGGGTCCTTGGCCTCCTCCCCGTAGATGGTCGTTGCCTCAAAGCCGATAAAGGCGGCGAAGCAAAACAGCAAGCCGATGGACGGGGTGCCGCTGAACACTCGGCTGCTGGTGAAGGCGTCAAGGTTGATGCCGCTGTCGCCACCGGACTTGAGGATGGAGAAGTCCAGGACCAGGATCGCCAGGTACTCGGCGATCACCATCACCGACAGCACCCGCGCCGACAGGTCGATCTTGCGATAACCCAGGATTGCGATGCTGGCCATCGCCATCAGCGAGTAGGACCACCACGGCAGCACCAGGCCGAACGCGGCTTCCATGGTGCCACTGACCACCCCGCCGAACATGCCATACAACCCAACCTGCAGGATGTTATAGGCAAACATCGCCAGCACCCCGGCCGCGCCACCCGCCAGGCCGCCCAGCCCGCGTGCGGTAAAGGCGTAAAAGCCACCGGCGTTGGTCAGGTGGCGGGACATGGTGGTGTAGCCCACGGAGAACGCCAGCAGCACCAGCAAGGCGAGGATCAGCAAGGCCGGGGTCCCCGCCCCGTTGCCCAGCATGATACCGATGGGGAAGCCGCCGGCGATCACACTCAGCGGGCTTGCCGCCGACACCACGAAGAAAATGATAAAGCCCACACCCAGGGCGCCACGCTTGAGCTCCGTGGAGCTGTTGATCGAGTTGGATACACTCATGTTATTGACCTTATTGTATGAGGCAGTCGCTGCAGGATCGGTGCAGCCGGCGGTTCACCGGCACCGAATAGCTTGTCGTTCTTGTTGCACGCTGGCACTGATCCTATGCCTGCCCTGCAACGTGCCGGTATCCCAAATCGGTAACGCAAGCACCCACGGCGAAACACCCGCCTCTCCCAAGCAGGCTGTATCCGGTTTTTGCAGATTTTTTCGTTCAGGCGCGCGCGTAAGCGGCGATGGCTGCGCGGGCGGTATGGGACGGCAGCTCTGCGAACAGCTCCTGGTACTCCGCCGCGAAATGGCTCAGGTGATAGAAGCCCCACTGGGCGGCGGCATCACCAATCGTCAGCTCGCAGGCACGGGTGGACATCAAGGTGCGGCGTACACCGTTGAGCCTTACAGAGCGCAGGTAATTCAGCGGAGTGGTCTCGGCGACCGAGCGGAAGCTGTTCTGCACCGTACGCCGACTCACCTGGAGACGCTCGCACAAATCGATCACGCTGGGCACGTTGATCATTTCGGTGGTCGCCAGGCGGTGGCATTTCTCGACGATAAAACTGCGCGTGGAACTGGGGCTGCGCTGGTGCTTGTCGCAGGCGGGGTCGATCATCAGTTGCAACAACTCACTGAGCATGGCCTGCTCCAGCGCTACCTCGCGTGCTCGATCCAGGGTGCTATCGAGATCTTCGTGCACCAGTGCCTGGGAGAAAAGCGCCAGCAATCGGCGCCGAGCCTGGGCAAATCGCTGGGGGGAAACCCTGATCACCGGCTGGCGCAGCAACCGATTGAGGTCCTTGGCTGAAGCGGTCTGCTCCAACGCCTCGTCGAATAAGTCACGCTCAAAGGTGATGGACAGCAACTCCATGCCCATCGGCATATGGAACATGAACTCCTCGCCGCCGTGGAGAAAGAACAGGCTGCTGTCATCCACCTCGCGCCCCTGCATGCGAATCGAACCCGGGACGTTGATCGGCACGGCGAAGCACATCTTGTCGCGGGGCGCCACGCCGTTCTGCACCACGCGCTGGTTGATCTGTTCGAGAAACAAGTGACAACCGGTTGTCGTCAGTTGCATCAGCGAGCTCTCGGCGCAGCCGGCGGTTAACTGGCTGTAGTCCTGGTTCCACTGCTGGATGGTGGCTGCATGGACGTGGACATCTCGAAAATGGCTGATCGTCTGGTTTTTCATTGGGTCGTGTACCTCTACCAATATTCTTGTTTTTAGATCGCCTATGGGCTTGATAGTCGCACATAGCACAAATCCTGGAAATTGTTTATGCGCTGGAATGCATGCATCTCATGTGCCGATTCGGGCTACCGGCCTGGAACCGGCGCCGGAGATGATCGGCACACTTAAATAGACATTCCAGAGAGACCGTCATGAGTGAAACCAAACTTCAATCCCTGCACTTCGCGGATGCCCCGCGGATTATCTCCGGCGAACTGCCCGGCCCCAAAACCCGCGAAGCCCTGGCGCTGTCGGCGAGTACCGAGTCGATGGCACGCGGCGGCGGACGCATGCCGATCGCCATGGACCGCGCCTTCGGTGCGACCTTCAAAGACCCGGACGGCAACACTTACATCGACCTGTCCGCCGGCGTCGGTGTCAGCAGCGTAGGCCGCTGCCACCCCAAAGTGGTGCAGGCGATTCGCGAACAGTCCGAAGTGCTGATGCACGCCTTGGAAATCAACAGCACCCGGCGTACCGAGCTGGCTGCCAAGTTGTCCGAAATCGCGCCCGAGGGGTTGCGTGGCGACTGCATCACCTTCTTCACGCAAAGCGGCAGTGATGCCCTGGAAGCCGCGATCAAGTTCGCCAAGCGCATCACCGGGCGGCACCAGATCATCGCCTTCCACGGCGGCTACCACGGTGTGTGGAACGCTTCGGGCTCGCTGACCACCGGCACGGCCTACCGCAAGGGCTTTGGCGCGCAGATGGGCGGCGTGATTCACGCGCCCTACCCTTACGCCTACCGCTTCCCCTTCGACACCACCCACAAAAGCGCCGAGCAGATCGCCGGCGAGTACATCGATTACCTGTTGAACACCCCGTACACGGCCGCCGATGACGTGGCGGCCGTGATTGTGGAACCGGTACAGGGCGAAGGCGGCTACGTGCCGCCGTCGCCGGAATTCCTGCAATTGCTGCGCAAGGCCTGCGACCGCAGCGGCACACTGCTGATCGTCGATGAAGTGCAGTCCGGCGCGGGGCGCACCGGCAAAATGTGGGCGGTCGAACACTCCGGCGTGAAGCCCGACATGCTCACCTTCGGCAAGGGCATCGGCAGCGACCTGCCCATGGCCGGCCTGATCATGCGCTCGGACCTGGCAGCGAAAATCCCCGACGGTTCCATGCCTAACACCTTCGCCGCCAACTCGTTGTCGGCTGCGGTGGCACTGACCAACATCAGCATCCTCCAGGACCCTGAACTCGACCTGCTCAACCGTGCCCACACCCTGGGGCTGGAAGCTCAGGCGCATATTCGCGGCTTCAACAGCCCGTTAGTCGGTGAAGTGCGCGGGCGCGGCCTGATGATCGGTATCGAACTGATCGAAGACCCGATCACCAAGGCACCCCTGCCGGGCGAAAAGATCGGCCAACTGATGGGCTATCTGCTCAACCACGGCGTGCTGATGATTCCCTGTGGCCGCTACAGCAACGTGATGCGCGTAATGCCCTCGCTGACGATCTCGCGTGAGCTGTTCTTCAAGGCACTGGACATCTTCGGCGACGCCCTGGCTTCCCTCAAAGCATGATCTTGCCCATTACTCAAGGACCGCAAAATGACTGAGCACTTGAATCATTTCATCGAAGGTGCGTCCTGCGAAGCCTTCGACCGTCGGCGCATCGACCTGGTCAACCCCGTGACTGAACAGGTGTATGGCAGCTCCGCACGCGGCACACGCGAAGACGTGGACCGTGCCGTGGGGGCTGCACGCCGGCAACTCGACGGCGGCGAGTGGAGCCAACTCGACGGCGCCCAACGTGGCCGACTGCTGTCGAAACTGGCCGATCTGGTGGAGCGCGACACCGAACGGCTGGCCGATCTCGACGCCAACGCCATCGGTCGCTCCCCCATCGAGCCGCGCCGGATGGACCTGCCCAACGCGATTGCCAACCTGCGCGCCGCCGCTGGCTGGGCCAACCAGCTTGAAGGTCGCACCATTCCCACCGGTGGCTACTTCGGCACCAAAACCCTGTCGTACACGGTACGCGAGCCCGTCGGCGTGGTGGGTGCCATCGTGCCCTGGAACTCACCGCTGATGATCACGGTGTGGAAGCTCGCCGCGTTGCTGGCGGCTGGCTGTACCGTGGTGGTCAAGCCATCGGAAGAAACCCCGCAGTCAGCCTTGCAACTGGCGCTGCTGGCGCAGGAAGCGGGTTTCCCGGACGGCGTGATCAACGTGGTCACCGGCTACGGCAACGAAGTCGGTCGCGCCCTGTGCGAACACCCGGATATCGCCAAGATCAGTTTCACCGGCAGCCCCGAGGCGGGGCGCGAAATCCAGCGCACCGCCGGTGTGTTGTTCAAGCGCGTGGCCTTGGAATTGGGCGGCAAGAGCCCGCAGATTGTGTTCGACGATGCCTCCTTCGAGGACGCCCTGCGCGGCTGTACGCTCGGTCTGTTCGCCAACCAGGGTCAGGTGTGTGCGGCCGGTTCGCGAATTTTGGTGCAGCGCAGCCTCGCCGAACGTTTCGGCGCCGCACTGGCCGAGGCCGCCCAGGCGGTGACCGTGGGCGATCCTCGCGAGCCCGGCGTACAGATGGGCCCAGTGGCCAAGAAGGCGCAGTTCGATCGCGTCAACCGCTACATCCAACTCGGCATCGACCAAGGCGCAACGCTGTTGGCGGGCGGCGTCTCGGCCCCTAAGAAAGGCTGGTTCGTGCGTCCGACGATCTTCGCCAACGCCCGCAATGACATGGAAATCGCCCGGGACGAGATCTTCGGCCCCGTTGGCACGCTGATCACGTTCGACAGCGAAGACGAAGCGATCGCCATGGCCAACGACAGCAGCTACGGCCTCGCGGCCACGGTCTGGACCAGCGACCTGGTCAGAGCGCACCGTGTCGCGGCAGCGGTGAAAGCCGGCGCCGTGGGTATCAACTGCTGGAGCCCATTGGACGCCAACCTGCCCTGGGGCGGCGTCAAGACCAGCGGTATCGGGCGTGAAGGTGGGTTCAGCGGTGCACTGGCCTACACCGAGGAGAAAGTCATCACCGTGCTGCTGCCGTCCTGAGTGCAGCGCCTACCCTGACCGAGCCACCCTCCAACGTTGAGGGTGGCCATTCAACCGTGCATCGCTCCGTGGAGAGCCTGATATGAACCCAATAGATCAACCGACAATCGATCGGTACCCGACCTCCCTGCGCGTGTTGCACTGGGTGCGTGCCGTGCTCGTCCTGGGCCTGCTGTGGGTCGGCTGGCACATGACCGGGATGAATGATGAAGTGGCGAGCAAATACGAGCTCTATTACCCGTGGCACAAGTCCTTCGGGGTGTTGACGTTCCTGGTGGTCCTGACTCAGCTCGCCGTGCGTTTTCGCACCCCCAAGCTGCCGCAGCCGCTGGAAACCCTGGCGGGGTATGAACGGTTCCTGTCACGCCTGACCCAGCGCGTGATGTACGTGCTGCTGGTGATCGTGCCGTTGATGGGCTACTCCATGTCGAGCACCTACACGATGAGCGACGGGGTGTTCTTTTTCGGGGTTAACCTGCCGGAACTGTTGCCAAAGAATGACGATTGGTTTGCGGTGTTCCAATGGCTGCACAAAGTCCTCGCCTATACGTTGCTGGTCCTGATCGTGCTGCATGTGGCGGGTGCCCTCAAGCATCGCTTCTACGACCGCGACCCGCGCAACGACGTGTTGCGCCGCATGCTCTGAATGGATGAGGCGTTGACGCAAAACGTCAACGCCTGCGAGACCTGCAACAGCCTTTAATGACGACTCAGAACGTCGCCCACACAATGAACTGCATGTACGCGTTGGTCGACGAGCTGCCGCTCTGCCCGCCACCGTTGCCAAACCATTTCTCGGGCTTATAGAGGCCGATCAAGGGCGAAAGCGTGACGTTATCCGTGACCATCCAATCCAGGAACAGATCCACCTCCCGCGCCGCGAAATCCCGCTCATTGCGACGGGACAGTTGGTGGTAGTCGAAGGCCATCGCGTTCAGGGTCAATTTCTCGGTTGGCCGGACTGAAAGCAGCACGTCGTTGATCTGCATATTCGAGGTCACCGAACCGGCGTAGTTGGCTGCGATTTCACCCTGGTAGCGTTTGCGAAAGCCGCCCTGGAACAGGAAATCCCAGCCTTCGGAATAGCGCGAGTAGCGATAGCTGACCGTCGGCTGCCATTGCACATCGGCGAAGGTGTAGCCGGCGTCGAAGAACATTGCCCGCTGTGAGCCGGAACGTTTTTCCTGGCGAGCCACCTCGAATGCGAAGTCGGCGTTTTCAATCCCCGCGTTGCCCTGCCCACGAATGCTGTAGACGTTCATGCCCTTGCGTTCAAGCCGATCCGCGAAGGCATATTTCTCATCCACATCCAGGCCGTGAATGTAGGTCGAACCGATCGAGCCAATGGGTGTGGTGTAATCGAGAGTGCCTACCGCCAGTTCGGTCTTGGACTGGCCGGGGTTCTCGGACTTCAGCCATATCAGGCTGCCGTGCAGCCCCTCCTTGCCGCCCAGTTTCAGCACCGCCGTGTTGCCAAACGCCAAGCGCTGCCCAAGGTAGAAGGTCCCCCCTCGGTTGAACCGACCATCGCGCACGCCCTCGATGGGACTGAATGCGTTCCCTGGGTTGAAGCCATCGTCGGTGATTAGGAAACCGTCCACCGTGACCAGTTGGCGCCCAAACGAGAAATCTACGCCGTCCTGGCCCAGGGCAGGCAGCAGGTCGCCGGACCTCCAGCCCAGGAAAGCGTCTTCCACCGCGGTTCTGCGCTCATTGCCCGCCGTGATCGCCCCCGGATCACCGTCGCCCCATGTGCCGCTGCTGAGCACGCTGAAGCCGCCGTATATGGCGCCAGCGGTGATCTTGTCGGTGGTGCCGTTGAGGTCATATTTGGCGTAGCCCTCCTGCCAGCGCATGCTGCCGGGTTGTTTCTGCGGATCGCCGACGTAGTTGCGGGTACTGCCGAACCAGCCAAACCCGGCGCCCAGGTCGGCGTTCAAAACGGTTGCACCGTCGTCTTCGCTGTAAACCGTATAGGCGTGCGCCTGTGAGCCGACTGCACAGAGTGCAACCAGCGACAGTAATGGCGCGTAGGGGGGAATGCGCATGACGTCTCTCCTGTTTTTATAGTTGTGAGGCGAGACACAAGTGTTCCGGCATGGGTCGCCAGCGCGGTAACCCAAATCAGCATCTGCACGGGCCTGCTCGTCGATCCGTCGTTGCGCGATACCTCATCCGCGCCGAAACGCCTGAACACCTTCAATGGTTGCCGTTTTGGGCTAAGGCCTGTGAACGCGAGCGCCCTATGCTGGGCCCATAAGAACCATAAAAACCGAGGCACCCGTCATGACCCCTTTGTCACCCTTCCCGCTGTTACGTCAGGGGCTTTGCCTTCTGACCCTCATCGCCTGCAGTGCCTTAGCGCCTGTGGCCAGTGCCCACCATTCATTTGCGCTGTTCGACCAGACCCAGACCCTCACGATCAAGGGTGTGGTCGAGCGCTTCGCCTGGACCAACCCGCACATCACGATCTACGTCGACGTTCCCGGCCCGCCGGCCCAGCGCTTCAAGATCGAGACCGGCAGCGTCAACGCGCTGCAGCGCACAGGCTGGACTGCCGACTCGGTCAAGGCCGGCGAAAACGTTGAGGTTTCCTATAAACCGTTGAAAAACGGTGAGCCAGGCGGGCTGCTGGTGGAGATCAAGATGGGTGACGTGGTGCTCTCGGGCGGCGGCTAAACGCAGCCACTCCCGAATGCGACAACAACAGAACTGGGCAAACCAGCAACGCGGAGACTTTTCAATGAAACCAGCACGCACCTCCAACGCCGCCATGATCGTCCTGGGCGTGGTCCTTGCGACCTTCGCCGGGATAAGCAGCGCCGCGACAGCCTCGCAAAAGCACAGCGCGGCCACCCGGCCAGACATCAGCGGCACCTGGGAAAGAACCCCGGACGACTGGTTCGGCGAGAACCCGGACGACCCGGTGCACCCCGGCGGTCCGATGGACCTCAAGGCGCCCTACGACACCGAGTACGCCGAGCTCAAGAAGAAAGAAGCGGTGGCCAACGCAGCTGGTACGCCGATCGCCACCTCCAGTTCAAAGTGCCTGCCCGAGGGCATGCCGACGATGATGGCGGCGCTCTTCCCGATCCAGATCGTTCGCGATGACAAGCAAGTGATCATCCTCGGCGAATATCTCCAGCAAGTGCGGCGGATTCTCTTGAACCAGGCCATGCCGCCCAAAGACAAGCTCGACCCGCTGTACCAAGGCCATTCGCGCGGCCACTGGGAAGGCGACACGCTGGTGGTCGAGACCCAGCGCGTGCGAACCGACGTGCGTTTCTACGACGTGCCCCACGGGCCGGCCATGAAGATCACCGAACGCATTCGGCTGCGCGGCCCGGATCACCTGGAAAACCAGGTCCTGATCGAAGACCCGCAAGTCCTCAATACCCCATATCGCTTTACGTTTGAGTACAAGCGCTCCAACTACGCCATCCAAGAGTACGTGTGCGAGAACAACCAGATCGTGATCGACAGCGAGGGCAAGGCATCTCTGAGCCTTGAGTGAAGACGCCCATCCATCCCCTGCTGGAGCTTTACGAATGAAACGCCTGACCCCCCTCAGCGTCGTGCTGTGGCTGTGCATCGCGGCGAACACGTTCGCCGAGGTGCCGCGCATGCCCACGGCGATCCCCGTGCCGCCTTCCGACAAGGCGCCGCTGTCGTCGGCGACACGCCCGGGCACCGAATACAGCGACCTCAACCACTACGGCTACATCGAACAAGAGTACTACCTGCAAGGCGTCGCCCCCGCCATCACTGCCGCCGGCGAAACCCTGTTGGAAGCGCCTTACACCACGCGCATTCTGGTGCGCAAACCGGCAGACCCGGCACGCTTCAACGGCACGGTAGTGATCGAGCCGTTCAGTTGGTTCGGCGAGCGCGGCGCAGGCTGGATCCTGACCCGCGACTATCTACTGCGGCGCGGCTACGCGTACGTCGGGTACACGCTCAATGTGAACAAGCCAGCGGTGGACCCTAAGTTCATCTCCGACACCCCAGTGGCCGAAGCCGAACAGATCGCCCAGTACGGACCGATCGTGAACTTCGAGTTCATGCGCCGCTTTGACTTTGCCCGCTATGCGCCACTGGGCACCTACTACGACCCTGCCCACTTCACGCGTGGCGACGCGCCCGATCCGTTTGCGCCCCAGTCCCAGGGCATCGGCGCGCAACTGGCATTGCTGCTCAAAACCAACGGTGCCCAGAGCCCGCTGGCGGGCCTGGATGTGCAGCGCGTCTACGTGAATAGCTGGGCCGTTACCGCGCAAGTCTGGATGGACTATCTCGACCAGGGCCGTCACCAGCAATGGCGCATGCCCGACGAAACGCCAGTGATCGACGCCTATATGACCGGCCGCATGGCCTACGGAGAAGTGGGCGGCGACGTGATCCGCGTGCCACGCCAGATGCCTGAAGGCGTGCCGTTCGTGACCGTCTTCAGCCAGTCCGAACTGATGCACGACGTGATCGAAGGTATTCCCCTGCCCGCGGACACCGACACTCCGCAACTGCGCTACTACGAAGTGACCGGCATGCCCCATCTGCGCCTGGCCGACCTTGGCACGGAGCACACCGAGAAGCTTGCTGCCGACGTCGGCAAGGGCGACGACCCGCGCTGCCGAACGCTGTATGACGAACCGGTTGAATTGGTGGTCTCGGCGCTGGTGGATGGCATGGACCAGTGGGTGCGCGACGGCAAACCGATGCCGAGCGCCCCCCGTGTGTTGCGCGACGGCAACGCCGCTGCCCGTGCGCCCGCCACCGGCAACCTGCAAGGCGGCGTGCGTCCGCCGTGGATCCAGGTGCCCAGCGCCAGCTACCTCACCGATCAAGAGACCGGCTGCGGACTGATCTACGACACCAAGGTGCCTTATTCGAAGGAAGTGCTCGGCCAGCGCTATGGAAATTTCAGCCGCTATGCACAGAAGTTCGAAGACGCCAAAGCCGTATCGATCCAGCAAGGATACTTGCTGCCGGAGGATGCGGCGGGCCTGCATCCGATCGCAACCCCTGAAGATTTCTAACCCATTGCGGGAGAAAAACCGATGTCATCGTCACTCATTATTGCCTGGATCTACGCGTCGCCCTTAAGCACTGCCATCCGCGACATCCTATGGGTCATCCCCACGGTGCAAAGCATTCATATCATCGCCATCACCGTGCTCTTCGGCTCGGCGCTGATTTCCGATCTGCGACTGGCGGGCATGTTCGCCAGCGATGAGCCCCTGCGGGGCATCGTACGCCGTTATTACCCGTGGATGCGCAATGCACTGATCGTGCTGTTGTGCACCGGGTTACTGATGATCATCGCCGAGCCAGATCGGGTACTCGTCAACTCGACGTTCTGGCTGAAGATGGTTTTGGTGGTGACCGCGTTCAGCGTGACCTGGCTGCTGCGTCGCCCGCTGCTGCGCTCTGCCGGCACTGACGAGGCGTCGGGCTACGTCAAGGCCTTTGCGTGGCTGTCGATCGGTTTGTGGTGCGTCGTGATCATCTGCGGCCGCTGGATCGCCTACACGATCTAAGCGTTTTCAACCTAAGTTCTCAGGTATTCGCCATGAATATTCAAGCTCTGCTGCAAGCCGTCCAGGACACGCCGGTCGCGACGTTCATTCGCGAGTCAGGCTCGGCGTTCCCGATGTTGGAGTCGGTGCACGTGATCGGCATCGCCATCGTCTACGGAACCATCGCGGTGGTCGACCTGCGTCTGCTGGGCGTGACCGCCCACCGGCGCGGCGCGCTGAAGCTGATCCAGGACTTGCTGCCGTACACCTGGGTCGCGTTCGTGACCTGTGTGATCACCGGCCTGCTGATGTTCTGCGCCAATGGCACGACCTATGTGCAGAACACCGCGTTTCTTTTCAAAATGGGCCTGTTGATGCTGGCCGGGATCAACATGGCCGTGTTCCATCTCGGGGCCTTTCGCCGAATTGCCGAATGGGACACGACGCTGCCGCCTCCCCGGCAGGCGCGTGTGGCCGGCTTCAGTTCGTTGCTGCTGTGGGCGGGCGTAGTCTTCCTGGGCCGCTGGATCGCGTTCCTCTGATGGCGCGCTCAACCGCTGCAATCACGCGGGTGCGGCCACGCTCCAGTGGATGGGAGTCGCTGGCGTTGGTGCTGGCCACGCTGAGCGTCATCGCCGGCGTGGCCGGCTATGTGCTGCTGCGCCCCGAAAGAGTTGGCCCGCCTACCCCGTTGAGTTGGCAGGTGCGCTCCTTCGATGGCTTGGGTGCGGTCGATCAAGCCATCCACAGCGCATTGCTACCGGCCGGTGAGGAAATCATCTGGACCAACAACGATACCGGCGGCTGGGTCACCCTGGAGCGGGCGCAGAAGCTGTTGCTGCCGCCCTTCTACCGGGATGCCTTCTGGAAAACCAATGGCGAGGTGCATTGGCAATTGATCCTGCCGGGCTCCCACCTAGCGCATAAGGGGAGCGATGACGATGCCACTGCGGCGGACCAGCCCATCAACGCCGTGTCCCAGGCCACCCTGGGCCAGGGTGCAACGGTGTACTACGGCTCCGGCGGCCATGCACCAGGCCAGAGCGCCTACCTGCTGATTATCGGTCACGCCCATGCGGGGGTGATGTGGGCCAACCAAGCGACGATTTGGGTCCACCGTGACCCGAACGCGCCCTACCCCGCCATTGTCAAGCCCGAATCCCTGGTCGGCGAGGGTTGGTGCCAAGTCATACCGTACGACGGCGCCACTGAAATCGAACGCGTAAAAGGAACCCAGCCATGACTGTTTCGACGAAACACCGCGCCTTGTGGCGCCGCTGCATCGCGCTGCTGGTGTTGATACCCGCCATCGCGCTTGCCGGCCCGGCCTTAGCCTCGGCAAAGAAACTCAGGGTCGGTATCACTCTGCATCCCTACTACAGCTTCGTCGCCAATATCGTCGGTGATCAGGCCGAGGTTATTGCGCTGATCCCGGCAGAGGCTAACCCGCACAACTACCAACCGCAGCCCGATGACATTACTCGCGCGATGAATATCGATGTGCTGGTGGTCAACGGCATCGGCCACGATGAATGGGCCTTCCAGATCATCAAGGCCGCCGGCCGCACGCAAACGCTGCCGATTATCCAGGCGAATGCCACGGTGGCGCTGATCCCCATCGGTGGCGACCAGGAAGGGGTCAAGGTGGTCAACCCGCACACCTTCGTCTCCACCACGGCGGCGATACAGCAGGTGTTCGAGATCGCTCGCAGGCTCGGAGAGCTGGACCCGGACAACGCGGCTGCGTATCGAAAAAATGCCCTCGCATATGCAGGCCGTATCCGCGAGCTGCGTGCAGCATTCATGACGCGTTTCGCCGCATTGGACCTGTCGCCGTTCCGTTGCGCGACGACCCATGCCGGCTACGACTACATGATGCAGGAGTTCGGCCTGTTCGTAAGCGCCGTGATCGAGCCGCGCCACGGCGTCGCGCCGACGGCACGTCAATTGGCCAACACCATCGAGGCGATCAAGAAGGCCAACGTCAAAGTGCTGTTTGCCGAGAAAAACTTCTCCCTCGACCTGGCCAAACCCATCGAAGCTGCCACCAGCGTGAAGGTGTTCGCCCTGTCCCATATCACCGGGAATACCTACAGCGCGGAGGAGTTCGAGGTGGCGATGCGCGAAAACCTCGAAACCCTGGCGCAAGCCGTTGAGTACACCCAGCAATGAATGCGCTGAAGGAGGAATACGCGATGCGCGGCCCCGCCATTGTGTTCGACAACGTCTCCCTGCGACTGGGAGGTACGCAGGTGCTCGACCAGGTGAACATGCGCATCGAAGCCGGCGCCTTGCATTGCCTGGTAGGCCCCAACGGCGGCGGCAAGACCTCACTGGTGCGTGCGCTGCTGGGGCAGATGCCACATACGGGAGCGATTCGCTTCGAGGGTGAGTTCACCACGCCCATGGGCTATGTCCCGCAACTGCCGGACTTCGACCGCAACGTGCCGATGACGGTCAACGATCTCATGGCCCTGCTGGGTCAACGCCGGCCTGCCTTCTTCGGCGCAAGCCGCGCCGCCAGGGCGGCCAACGCCCAGGCCCTGGCGCGTACCGGCATGGCGGGAATGGGGAAAAAGCCGTTTGGCAGCCTGTCCGGCGGTCAGCGTCAGCGCGTGCTGCTGGCCCAGGCCATTAGCCCGATGCCGTGGCTGCTGATCCTCGATGAACCGACCGCCGGGATCGACGAGGCCGGTGTGCGCCTGGTGGAGGCGCTGGTGACCGAACTGAACGGCCGTGGGGTGACCATCCTGTGGATCAACCACGACCTTGAGCAGGTCAAGCGTATCGCGCAGTCCGTGACCGTTATCAACCAACGGGTGCTGTTTCACGGCCCCGCCGATCAGATCGACAGCCGACTGGAGGCCATTCGATGAATGCCTTTTACGATTTCATCCGCGACCACCTACAGGCGCTCGCCGAGAGTCACGTGTTGCCGCAACCGTTCGAATATGAGTTCGTGATCAATGCACTGATGTGCTCGGTGCTGATCGGACCACTGCTGGGCGTACTGGGTTCGATGGTGATGATCAAGCGGATGGCGTTCTTCAGCCAGTCCGTGGGCAATGCGGCGATGACCGGCGTGGCCATTGGCGTGCTGATCGGCGAGTCTTACACCTCGCCCTACTTTTCGATGTTCGGTTTTTGCCTGCTGTTCGCACTGACCCTCAAGTACACGCAACACCGCACCACCCTGGCGAATGACACGCTGATCGGCGTGTTCCTCTCGATCTCGCTGGCGGTGGGTGCTTCATTGCTGCTGTTCGTGTCGGCAAAAATCAACACGCACGTGATGGAAGGTGTGCTGTTCGGCTCGATCCTGGCCGTCGACCACACCGACATGAACGTACTGCTGGGCGTAACGGTGATTTGCGCGTTGATCGGTCTGCCGCTGTACAACGGCATGTTGCTCTCCAGCCTCAACCCGAGCCTGGCCCATGCACGCGGCGTGAAGGTGCGCAGCGTCGAGTACCTGTTCGTGGTGCTGGTCACCCTGGTCACGGTCGCCTGCCTGAAGATCATCGGCGCGGTGTTGGTGGAGGCTTTGTTGCTGATACCGGCAGCCGCCGCCCGCAACATCAGCCACTCACTGCCAGGCCTGGTCACCTGGGCCGTAGTGATTGCGACCTTTTCCTGTGTGGTCGGCATTCTGGCACCGATGCAGTTCCATATTCCCGTCCCCACGGGCGGCGCCATCGTGATCGTCGCAGCCTTGGTGTTTGCGTTCACCAGCATCATTCGAGGCACCGCGCCGCAGTTCAAAGGGGCCAGCGTATGACACGGTTCAACTTATCCATTCGTCCTTGGCTGGCACTGCTGGCATTGCTGCTGGGCGGCGCTCCGTCGGCGTTTGCGCAGGTCGACCAGCAACAGGTGCTGGTCGCCCTGCCGGCGCTGTATGCGCTCACCTCGGCACTCGGCGAAGGCACGCACATCGAGGTCGTGCGTGTACCGATAGACGCCGCCGTGCCCATGGAAAGCCAGGCCAACGCGCTGCCACGCCTGCCGCCGGCGGTGTTCCAGAAGGCCGCCGCCGTGGTCACCCTGAGCAGCCTATGGCGTGCAGATCCACTGTATGCGACGGCTCGACGCCACAACGTGCGCACCGTCGAAATCGATGCGTCGCACTCATGGGACAGCTTCAAGCCCGGCGTGGCCGTGACCCGCGTGCCCTCCAACGATGTGCCCTGGGCGGGTGCCCGCAATGGCGAGGGCGGCCTGTCGCCATATGCCTGGCTTGGCCCGGTCAACGCCATGCGCATGTCGGCGTTGATTGCAGCTGACCTGGCACGCCTGTCCCCGACCGACGCGCCTCGTATCGAGCGCAACCTCGTCGCACTCGACGGCCGCTTGCGCCAGCTGAAGGCCGACTACGGTGCTCGGCTGTTGAAGGTGCCGGACCTGCGCGTGCTGTCGCTGGCCAGCGAGCCGGTCTACCTGTTCGGCGAGTTCGGCGTGTATGTGGACGGTTGGTTCGTGCGCCAGGACATTGACTGGACTGACGCCGACCGCGCCGCCCTGACCGACTACCTGCGTGAGCGCGAGATCCGTGTAGTGGTCCACAAGTGGACGCCTGACGCCAGGATTGCCCAGGCCATCAAGGACGGTGGCGCACGTCTGCTGATCCTGGATATCGGCAACCCGGGCATGCTCGCCGACGCAGCCAATGGGTATGAGGCACTGCTGAATTCCAACCTAGATGCCTTGCTGGCGGCCTTTGCACCGGACGGCGCCCCTGCGCCTGCCGTTCAAGCCGCAGCCCCCCAGTGATCAATTTGGACCATGGAGACTGAAACCTTATGAAATCGCGAAATCTGGTCCACCCGATCCTGCTGGCAGGTGCACTCCTGTTCGGCAAGGCCGCCTTGGCCCACGGCCCCGTTTTCGATTGCTATATCGATCACGATGACTGGGTGAAGTGTGAAGCGGGCTACACCGACGGCAGTTCCGCCACGGGTCGAAAAATCCATGTCCAGGACACCAGCAACAAGCTATTGCTCGAAGGCACTGTCGATAAAGACAACAGCTACACGTTCCAGGCTCCCGCCGGCCCGTACTCCGTTGAGTTTCTCGGCGGTGACAACCATGGCGCCACGATCCAGTCCTCCGACATTACACAGTGAAATAGCCCATGCTGATCAAACGAAGACTGCTTCAAGCCCTTGCCGCCGCGACTTTCAGTTGCATGACCGGCGCCGCGCAAGCTCACTTCCAGATGCTCTACCTCGACGAAACAGCGCTGCAACGTGCGGCCGATCTGGAGTTAGCGATCGTGTTCACGCACCCGTTCCCCGGCGGGCCGACCATGGACATGGGCGAACCCCGCGCCTTCAGCCTTGTCAGCGCCCATGGTGGAGAAAAAACCGATCTGCGCCGCTACCTGAAACCGGTGCAGTGGCACGGTCGCGACAAACAGTCGACCGCCTATCGCGCGTCGATTCCACGGGCGTTGGTGCGCTCACTGGGCGACCATATTTTCGTACTCGAACCTGAGCCGTACCTGGAAAAAGAGGAAGACGTCTACATTCAACAGTTCACCAAGCTCGTCGTCAACGTGGGCGGCGTCCCCGGTAACTGGTCAGAACCCCAGGGGTTGGCGGTTGAGATCCAGCCCCTCAACAAGCCGTATGCAAACTGGACCGGCGGCGTGTTCCGCGCCGTTGTGCTGGCCGACGGCAAGCCAGTGCCCTTCGCCGAGATCGAAATCGAATACCTCAACCATTCGGTCGATATCAAAAACAACGCCTTCGGCCAGCAGGACTACGTCACAGCCCCCCAAGCCTCGTTCAAATCCCTGAGCACCTATTCGGATGCCCAAGGCGTCGTCACGATCGGCCTGCCCCGTGCCGGCTGGTGGGGTATTGCAGCGCTGAACATTGGTGCGACCAAAACCTATAAAGGCAAACCCCTTTCCCAGGACGCGGTGCTGTGGGTGCAAGTCAGGGATATGAAATAACCTGATCGCCAAAGCCATGATGACCAAGGGCTGCAGAGTATTGGTGTGAGGCCCACCTGGTTAAGGTGGGCCTATGCTTATGGAGCGCCAGATCATTCGCCGTGTCGTCAGTGGCGACGGGCGCCGTGAGGATGTGAAATGGATAAGTCACAAGAAGTTGAAGAGGACAATAGACTGGCGGCGCACGCTCAAAGAATTTTAAAGAGTGGTGCGCTCGGTAAATCGCGGCAAATCATTCGTCTTTTCGAGTTTCTGCTCGAGCGATCACTGACGGCGACCCCAACAAAGGAGGTCGAGATTGCACTCGTTGTGTTTGGTCGACCCACCACCGTGGATCTCGCGGCCGATGCTACGGTTCGAGTGCATATTCATCGGCTGAGAAAAAAACTGGAGGCTGCGCCCGTCGATGAGCATGGTGAACGTCTTGTCCTGCCGCGTGGCGAATACCGTCTGGTCGTCGCTCCTCCCGATGAGCAAGACAAATACTCCAACTCTGCGCGCCGACGTTTGCTTGGTCGGCAGTATGTTGCCGGCGCGGCGCTTTTTCTTGCCTTCAACGCAATTTCCTGGTTCTGGCTGACCGCTAAATCACCCAATGACTCGCGTATCGAGAGCATTCTCTGGAGTGGTATGACGAAGAATTCAGCTACGGTATTGATAGTTTCCGGTGATTTTTACGTATTCGGTGAACGGGGCGCTGACGGTTCCATTCTTCGCATGGTCGCTGATTACACGATTGCTTCCAGCGAGGATCTCAGTAAGTACAAGCAGCAGTCGCCTGGGGCCGGCCAGAGGTATGTCGATATGAATGCCCATCACTTGCCGAGTGGGCTCTCATCGGCCCTGGTTTCGGTGACGCCAATCGTGGCCGCAACGAGGTCCGGCAACTCAAGCTTGGTCAAGGATGTGACAACATCACGCTTCACCAATGAGATGCTAAGCGATCACGATATTGTCTATGTCGGTTTACTCGACACCCTAGGCGATCTGCATGAACCGTTCTTCGACCTTTCCGGTTTTTCGCTTTCGGCCAGCGGCGATACCCTTGTGGATCGAGCGAGCGGCGATCAATTTCAATCTGATTGGGCCGAGCCAACCACTGAAAGAATCATGCGCCGTGATTATGCATACCTTGCCAGCTTCCCGGGACCGGCAGGAAATCACATCGTCGTCGTTGCCGGCATTATGGATCCTGCCCTGATAGAGGCAGCGAAGATCGCATCGAACAGTGCTGAACTGAGTCGTTTGAAGGCCCAGCTAGGTGATAGCGAGGCCTTCGAAGCGTTGTACGAGGTGCGTACTTTTGGTCCGTCGAATCTATCGGCAGAGTTACTGATCGCACGCCAGCTCGACGTCAGTCAGATGTGGCGTACGAGAGAGGCGCGTTCTCGCGGCGGCAAAGCCATTCCAAGCCACCGCGAGTCAGACAAGCTAGCTGATTAGACGCTAAGCTCCAGGCTCTTTTCCTTAAATGTCCATATCTCGCAGAGAGCTGCCTGCCCTCACGGTTAACTCGTCCTAAAAGCGAACAGAGAGTAGACCCTAGGCAATCTCCACGAACATAGTGTCCTTGTCGCGCCGGACTTTTTCGAGTTTTACCAGCCAATCGCTTTCTGTATCCCGGTACCCCAGGGCCAGAAGAACCGAACTGCTCAACCCCTGTTCGGGCAGCTTCAGAAGCGCGTCAACCGCGCTGTTGTCGAACCCTTCCATGGGCGTGGCATCCACGCCAAGTTCAGCAGCCGCCAGCAGCGCAAATCCCAACGCGATGTAGCATTGTTTGGAGGCGTGAAAATACTGCTGCTCCTTGCTCATGCTGCCTAAAGAGTCGAGCAACGATAGCCGGTAATCATCGGTGACACTGGCAGGCAGATTACGTATCTCGTTGCTGTATTCGAAAAAATCGTTAACCCGCTCAGAGGTATATTCATCCCAGGCTGCAAAAATCAATAAATGGGACGATTGAGTAATCTGCTGTTGGTTGGCGCAGATCGGCTGCAACTGCACCTTCAACTCAGGGTTAGTGATGATTAACACCTTGAAAGGTTGCATGCCTGAGCTGCTGGGGGCGAGCCGTATAGCTTCCAGGATCGGGTCGATCTTCTCTTGCTCCACCTTGTCGCCGTTGTAGCTTTTGGTTGCATAGCGCCAATGGAGTTTGTCTTTCAATGCCATGGTGATCACCTTTAATGGAAATTGAGGTCTTGCCTTTTAGATTACCCAGCGCTCCGCACCCATCATGGATTCGGGCTCTCTCCTTCCTTCAAGTGACGCCAGAGGGTCTTGAAAGGGTCGATATAGAACCCCTTCAGGGTCTTGTGTGGGTTGTTGGCTCCATATTCTTCGTCGTTGCATCCCCAACGCCAGGTTTCACCCTTCTGGGGCAGGTACAGTGTTCCGAACATCCAATCCCAGAGTGTCAGGATGACAGCGTTATTCTTGTCCCAGTGATGGGGCTCCATACTATGGTGCAGGTTGTGCATTACCGGAGCCAAAATGATCCTGTTCAGCCATCCATAGGAGATTGGCATATGGACGTGAGAAAAAACATCTATAACAAAGAAGGCGATATAGGCCGTTGTGGTGACTGCAGCCACCATGCCCGGATGAATTTGGCTTCCCGTTGCATAAAGTACAACCCCGGTAAAGGCCCCACCACAAATCGCCGGAATGATATTCAGGCCAAAGAACTCGATTGGGTGCTGTCGAAAGAGCGTCCAGGGCGTGAGCGTTTCGGCGGTATGGTGAGGCTTGTGAAGATGCCAAAACAGTGCATTGGTATGGCACCAACGGTGTACCCAATACCCCACGAAGTCGACACTCAGGAAATAGACCAGAAACTGAACTGTGACCATTAGCCAAGTCGCCGTGATCATGGAGTCCCGGGCGCCGAATTCAGCGTTCAAATAAGCGCCTACGTTGTCAGCGATAGCGATGCCATTAATGGCGATGACACCGACAAGAGGAAAACCCAACATAAGCAGGATAATACCGTTCCACCTATCAACGCGCGATGAGGCGTGGTCGTATTGTTCCCTGGGAAAGGCTGCATTGATTAGAGAGCGAATGGTCAGGGGACCTTGCCACTTTCGCGATAAGATGAACATCACCGCAATGACTGTTACGAAAAGAGGAAGCCCAAAGGCCCATAAGCTCATTATTTCAAGTGTCGGTTCATAGAATGCGACAATTGATTCCCAGATGTTTTGCATTGTCATCGTGAATTCCTCGCCATTTATTGTTTTGTTATTGTTATGAGGCCATGGATAGCCTCGCGTTTTCTTTACTCTCCGTGAAAGCCCGGTCAGATGGATTGTTTCTAACTGGCTGTATGGATATTGCCTATGGCTTACTGCCTTTAGGAAGTTGGGTAACGGTTAATTAACGGTATGCGAAAGGTTATTTTCAAAAAAAAACCGTAAAAATATCATTTAAATCATAGGGATATTTTCAGAGCTCATTCTGGTGGAGTTGCTTTCCCGGCGTCAGGCCTGACGGCTGCCCGAGCTCCCCTCAGGTGCCTTCGGTTTATCCTGGGCGCGCTCGCTTCTCGCTTGCCTCGTTGAGCGGCACATGTAAAACGAGATTCGGTTTCGAGGAGGGTGTAAAGGATTCTATCCTATCCGACGTCATTCCGAGCGTCTTTTAGGATGTTGCTGCAGTTCGGCGGTTCTGGAAGTCCACTGTGAAACATAGTTTACCCTCCAACTATGAAGCCTCTTAAGTGAGGCTTTACAGAAAGTAGCATCCAAACACAAATTGCACCAAAACAGTTCAAATCAGATTTTGCAGAATTTTGATCATGCCAGCTAGGAAGTTCGGTGCAGGGATATTTTCCGTGTATCTGGCGAGGATGCTTGCCCGTTCAAATGATACTGATTGGCGGTGGCATCAGCACTACGTACATTAGCGCATTCAACTTTAGCGAGATAGAACACGACAGAGCCATGGGCATTTTATAGATATGAATAACTATAAATCTTATGAACTATAAATATATGAAAATTGATCGCCGTTCGCGATCACTTGCACACCCGGTGCGAATGGGGGCATAACTGGGGGCAAAATTCGATTTTTTCAGGCTGTAACTACCGCCCTAGAGCCCAGTCAAAATGTTTTTTGGAAGCTCTGTCAACATGGAGCAGTTATGACTGACAGCTCTCGGCCAATAGCGGCCGTTCTGGAATGGCAGGAAACGACCGATAACTGCCTTCGATACGCGACTTTCGCCCGTCAGCGGCTCGATTGTAAGAATATGGCGGAGAGCTGCAAAACCGCCTACGCTTATAGAATGATTCCTCGAACGCCTTGCCCATCTGGTGGTATAGAGCCGAGAGATCTGACTTCCTTTGACCGTCCGCTTAACACCTACCCGGACCAACCCGCGCCTATCGCCAGCAACTGCCCCCTGAGTCCGGTCCACACAACCAGCAGTACGGCGCAACGGGTAAAAGCCAGACCCAGTACCCCCACCTGCCGTTCAAAAGCGACCGATGCCGCAGCACCTCTGGAAACGGGGGCGCTGTTCACGTTCTGTCATGAGGTCAATCCGTATGTATCGGCCGAGCACGATTCCTTACCAGCAGCATCGAGGGTTCAGCCGAACCTTCACTCAGGGGCATTTGAGCCTTGGATTATTCTTTCCCATGGAGGCGTTCGACGGGGACACTCCGAGCATGCTCAACCAGGTCACACTGGCTAAAAAAGCCGAGGCGCTGGGCTTCTGCGCGCTCTGGTTTCGCGACGTGCCGCTTCGCGACCCTGGCTTCGGCGATGTCGGCCAAGTCTTCGACCCCTGGGTTTACCTGGGTTATATGGCCGCCCATACCTCGGAGATTGCACTTGGCACCGCCTCCATCGCCATCCCGCTGCACCATCCCCTGCACACGGCCAAGGCGTCAGCCAGCGTCGATCAGTTGAGCACTGGTCGCTTGATTCTGGGGGTTGCTTCGGGAGATCGGCCAGTGGAGTTTTCGGCGTTTGGCGTCGATCCCGAAAGGCGTGGAGAGATCTTTCGAGAACACTACGAAGTGATTCGCCGCGCCCACAGCACCAGTTTTGAGCCCATCCACTGGAGCACTGGTGAAATGCAAGGCGCAGACCTGATTCCGAAACCTACCACCCAATTCATTCCAATGCTCGTGACCGGCAACAGTCGCCAGTCACTGGATTGGATCGCGCGTGAGAGCAACGGATGGATCAACTATCCACGCATTCCGAACATGCAGCGGCTGGTCGTGGAAGATTGGCGACTGGAGGTCACGAAACAATGTGGCTCTGTGTATAAGCCCTTTACTCAGTCGCTGTACATCGATCTCGATGAGAATCCGTCAACGCCACCCACACGTATCCATTTGGGGTTCAGACTTGGACGTTACCATCTACGATTTTTGCTGGAGTCGCTTGAGGAAATCGGCGTGGACCACGTCATTCTCAATCTCAAATACGGCAAGCGCCCTGCGGTGGAAGTTATTGAGGAATTGGGTACGCACATCGTTGCGCAGTTCGGAGTGCAGCCGCGTCAGGCAGCTCATTGAACATCGGTCACTGCTACGCCGACGAATGCTCACTTGACGAAACCATAAGGTGTCACGGCGCGGATGACCTCCGGTTCTATATCAATGATGGAGATCTTCGCGGCATGAGCGACCGGTGCCGGGCAAACAATCTACCCTACCCAGCCTAAACCCGTGATGAGCACATTGCCTTGCAGATTCTGTGCGGCCTCCACGCCGTCCATGGACACGATTTGCGCGCGTATCCTTTCACTTCTACCGAGCGCGCAAGCATGGCATGAATCCTGGACACGGCACTTTAGCCATGACATTTATCTTCAATACAAGTGTTTTAATTGATCACCGCCCGGGACAGCAGCAGGCCCAGGCGATCCTGATTTTCATACAAGACATCGTGAGCCTCCCCGAACTGAATGGAACTTCCTGTTGGATTTGCTTAACCGGGCAGCTTGGCCGCAAGGACGTCAACCTTCTCGATTGATGGCGGTTCGGCAAACAGCTCGGCAGCGTTTGCCATAAGCGCCGCCGCGACCTTGCCCGAAAGATGAGCCTGCCGGCCCGCTTCATCCGGGAATGCGTCAAAGATGCCAAAGGTGGACGGCCCCAAGCGGATTCCAAACCAGGCTGTAGTGGCTGGCTCCTCCTCCACTAACGGAAGGCCGCCCAAAAGAAAGCTTTCTACATCCTTTTCTTTCCCGGGTTTTGCTTCCAGGCGAACGAACAACGCTACTTTGACCATTATGTGGCTCCTGTTGTTACGATGCGGCTGGCGCTATCAGATCGCGACAGCTAAGAGGGGTATCCGAGACTCTTAACTATGGTCGACGATACCAGGATTACAAACCCAAATAGACCAAGGGTAGCGGCGAGTAGCGCACGAGCAGTGAGAACGACGTAGTGGGCAGCATGTAACCGCAAGTCAGCCACTTGCTCACTTGGTCCCACCCTCTGGTCTGATAATAATGATTCAACGATATCTGAAATTTAGAAAAACATAAGAGATCATGGTTGCTGTCAGGCCGACCAATATGTACTCGATGCGGGGTAAAAATACGACTAACCCGCCCAAAGAAAACACTATCAACGTGTTTTGTAGTATGTATTTCCTTATTCTACTCACGGCTATGAAATAGCCATATTGCTTACCTAGGAAAAACAAGGCCATGCCGGTGATCGACATAATCTGAAAATCGCGTATCGCAATGTCGTTCAGGATCGCATGCCTGATCAAATTTGCCAGAAGTGCCAGCCCCATAAAAAGAAAAAGGTGCGAGTAGATTAAGGCGTGCCCACTCATACTGCTTTGATGTTTGTTCAATAAGTAAAAACTATCAAAATAGATCCACCAGATACTGCAAATCATGATAAATCCGGTGATGGCCGCCATCACATTATAATAACCCCATTGAATGTTAGACAGGCCTCCGGAAAGGCTAATAATTGACTCCCCCAATAAGATTAGTGTGAGTAGGCCTATGCGCTCAACCAAGTGTTCCGTGTGCGCTGGCAACGGTTTTAGTTTAGTCCAGAAAAATACAGGAAACAGAATATCAAGAACAATCCCAATATAAGCAACAAGGTAACGCAAGGGCGGGTCAAAAATAACGGATGAAAGACTAATAACTGCGCTAACTAATAGGGCAAAACCAAGCCTTGAGGAAAGTTCGCCGCGAGAATCGAGTTTACTAATGGATGAAATGTACATAACACTGATGATCGCTCGTATACCAAAATAGCAGGCAATAATAAGCGGGTAGTTCACTTCCAGGTCTTCCCCAATCCGTGCCGATAGCACAATGAGCAGGAGCATTATGAATAATGTTGCCAAACGGTGAAGATTACTGTCTGTATCGAACCTGTTAGAGTAAATCGTGTGACTGGACCAGATCCACCACAACGGTACAAAAAGCAGTAAGAATGTCCATAATTGCTTATGTTCAAAGTGGCCGTCATGAACATGTCCGAGAGTGTGCGTAACCTGGCCTATCGTAACAACGAAAGTCAGGTCAAAAAACAACTCCAACCATGTGGCGTGTCGATTTTCTTCATAATACTTCAAAGATTTCATTAGTTGCCGGCTCCGTATCCACCTCTTTAATGTAAAGGAAGCTAACGTTGGTTTTTCCTCGGCTCCGATGTGGGTGATGCCAAGCAGATTTGGCTCTCTAGCGATTTCGTCCACGCACTAACAAAAGCTCAATCATCTGACTCATCCCGATGAACTCTGGAACTCCGTCATAGCGAAGCCCGTCAATGTAAAACGCTGGGGTGCCATTCACGCCGCTGCGTACACCGCCATTGAAATCGGCTTGTATTTTGGGAATGTAAGTATCCTCTTGCATTGCAAGATCGAATTCCTCCTTGGGAAGGCCGTGTTTGAGAACGATGGCGCGATACAGCGGCAGGCCCAATCGTTCCTGATTTTCGTACAATTCGTCGTGGGCCTCCCAGAAGAATCCTCGACTCCCGGCATACTCAGCGGTGACCGCTGCACCCAATGCATGGGGGTGAGCGGTGGTCAGAGGGAAGTTACGGAACACAAACAGCAAGTCATCGCGAAAATGCTGTTGCAGATTCTTGACCATCCAATAAGCTTCACCGCAATAGGGACATTCATAGTCGCCAAATTCCACCAAGGTGACCTTGGCATGCGCACTTCCCTGGCGATGGTCGTTGGCACTTACCGGGACTTTGAGAGTGGCCATGTAATCACCTGTTAATTTTTGGTTGGCGTGCTTTGTGGCGAATTCACCAGAGCATCCAGCGCATCCAGAATGCCGTCCGCCCCAGGGTTGATTGCCATTGGTGAGACGTAGCTCCAGGCGACCACCCCCTCCTTGTCAATCACGAACAGTGCCCTCTTACAAACTCCGAGCTGGGACTCGTACGCTCCATACTGTCGTGCCACCGCCCCTTTGGGCTCGAAATCGGCCAGCAGGCTGAAGTGGAAATTTCGATCTTTGGCAAAGGCCTGATGACACCAGGCGCTGTCAACCGAGATACCCAATAGCACCGCACCATATTCTCTGAAGGTGGGTGACAACTGGTTGTACAAGGTCAGTTGGTCACCACACACCGAAGTCCAGTCAGCGGGATAAAACGCCAGTATCACGGGATTTCCCTTTAGCTCACGCAGCGACAACTGTTGATCAGGGGTTGCGTGAAGAGTGAAGTCGGGCGCGACAGTGCCGGCCGGCAGCGGACCCTGAACCAGGTCGCCATTGGTTTTTTGTGCATCATCTAACTCTGAAGTATTCATTGCTTGAACCTTGATAGATGGGTGGTTGGGACGTGCTCAGTGGGATACGACGTGCCCGGCGGGATAACTCCATCCACCATCAAGGGGAAAAAAAAAGACAACGCTGCCTAGATCTCAGCCTGAGCCTGAGTAATTTCGGCAGCGAAACGTTTACGTTCCGCATCAAGGAACACAAGAAGATCCGCCGTGTAATCGCGGAATTGGATTAGGCCAGGTTGGCAGGGGAATGGTCGGATTCGCTCTGGCTCACCAATGACTATAGTCGTTGATGACGCTTACCGTAGTAACTGAACGAATTTTCGGTACCCTCCAGTGCCAACAACAGTCACGCGCTTAATGCGTCCACGGCCAGGCGTGTTGAGCAGAGCTTGGGTCTAAAGCGCTCAGTTTCCCAAACGCTTCTGGACCCGGCAAAAGATCTGAAGCGCTCAACAGGAACGCTCCAGGACCGAAGTGGCAACTGAAGTGTGGTTCAGGGCAACCGGACTCGTTCGAATCTGAAGATTCGCCTTTTCAAACTTCGGAATAGACAAGATCGGGCGTCAGGGACCGGGACGCGCGAAGGCTTAGGAAGGCTTCGAGGTCAGCATAGGGCATCGGTTTAGCAAAGTAATACCCCTGAAAAACATCGCAGCGACCGCCCTTGAGAAAGTCCACTTGAGACTTGGTTTCCACACCTTCGGCGACCACCGTCAGGCTGAGGTGATGGGCCATCGAAATAATGCCTTGGGTGATCGCGGCATCGTGATGGTCGGTAGCGATATCCCGGATGAAAGAACGGTCAATCTTGATTTTGTCGATGGGTAAGCGCTTGAGGTAGCTGAGGCTGGAATAACCGGTGCCGAAATCATCGAGCGCAATGCGTACACCTAGAGCCTTGAGCTGGTGCAACGTGTCGATCGCCTGCTCAACGTTATGCAACAGGAGCGACTCGGTAATCTCCAGTTCCAACTGCCCGGCGCTAAGTTCGTACCTGTTTAGCACTGCCTGTATACACTCGACGAACTGCCCACGCTGGAAATGCATCGGCGAAATATTCACGGCCATCGAGATGCCTGTGATGCCCTGCTCGCCCAGTTGACGCAACTGCGCGCAGGCCGTATCGAGTACCCAAAGGCTCAGCGGGATGATCTGACCACTGTCTTCAGCCACTGTTACAAACACCGCTGGTGAGATAAATCCCTTTTCCGGATGCTCCCAGCGCAGCAAGGCTTCGATCCCGACCACCTGCCCCGTGCGTGCGTCTATCTGCGGTTGATAATGCAGCTGGAAGGATTGAGTTTCGATAGCCTTTTGCAAGTCATTGCGCAGGCTCGCGTGCTCGCAAAAACGTTGATTGAGGTCGCTGGTGTACCACTGAAAGTTGTTGCGCCCTTCCTGCTTGGCTTTGTACATGGCCATGTCCGCCTGCTGAATCAGTTGCATCGGCTGCTCGATGTAACCATCGCTCAGGGTGATGCCGACGCTTGCACTCACATGCAGGTCAATACCCTGGATGCAGTAGGGTCTGGCAATGCTCGCCATCAGGCGCTCGGCTACGGGTACAACGTCCTCGTCACGCAGCAGGTCAGGCAGGAGCACAATGAATTCGTCACCGCCCATGCGCACGATGGTGTCACCGGGACGAACTTGCTGGGTCATACGTTGCGCCACTTCGATCAGCACCTGATCGCCAAAGAAATGCCCGATCGAATCGTTGATGGATTTGAATCCATCCAGATCAATGCACATCACCGCGAGCCGCCGATTACGCCGACGACTGATGTGGCAATCCAGAACCAGTCGCTCTTCAAGCGAAACACGGTTAAGCAAACCGGTAAGCCGGTCATGGCTGGCGTTGAAGCTCAATTCGCGTTCGAAATGTTTCTGCGCGCTGATATCCCGGGCAATGCCGAATACTCCGACGATTTCTCCGTTGACCATGATGGGCAGGTTGGAGATATCCATGGTCAACAGTTGCTCACTTTCGTCGCGAAGCTGTGCCTCGAAGCGCTGAGGCGCTCCGGCACGGGCTGCGCAAAAATGCTGACTAACCCGTTGCAGATCCTCATCGAGAACCAGATGGGAAAAGTGATGACCAATGAAATTGACGGCCGTGTGCGGTTTCAGCTTCAGGCCTGCAGGATTGACGCTCTGGATGTTGCCGGCCAGATCGAGGGCGAACACCGGGTTGGGGTTATAGGTGAACAATGAACGAAAACGTTGTTCGCTCTCCTCCAATCGCCGACCGTCACGCTCATGACGGATCGCAATGACGGCCAGTTGCGCGGCAAAAACCAGTTGTTGAATCTGCGCCTCGTCCGGCGCATGGATGCTCTTTTGGTACAGGGCAAATGTCCCCAACACCGTTCCTTGATGGGAGAGCAAGGGGACAGACCAGCAGGAATGCAGGTTATGCCCCAGCGCCAAGCTGCGGAAACGGTCCCAGTTCGGGTCCCGGGCGATGTCTTCAGTGACCACAAGCTCGCGCCGGAACGCCGCGGTGCCGCAGGTCCCTTCCTGCGGACCAATGGCCATGCCATCTATCGCCTCGCTGTACTCGGTCGGCAGGCCGGGTGCCGCGCCGTTAAGCAAGTGTTTGCCCTCGGCATCCGCCAGCAAGATAGAGCAGTAGGTTTCGGGAGTCTGTGTGTCGAGCATCTGGCAGATGGCGCAGAGTACATCGCCCAGATGCTGATCGGTCGCAATCATGCCGAGAATGTCACGTTGCGATTGGTGGAAGGTCTTGCTCTGAAAACTTGGACGAGGATTCATGGTGATTCCTGAAGACTCTCGATTCGTCCGGTCTTCAGAGAGCCAGAAACAGTAGCGGGCCGATCACTGTCCACTTGTGCGTCGGATATACAGTCTATAGAGCGTCGCCCCGTTAAAAACAGACTCAGATCTAACAAAAAAAGCAGGATCACATTGTTGCCGTCTGGCTGACTTCGCTGTCTCGACTTTTGGAAATCCGCCCTTTTACGGACGTTCACGACACCGCAGGTGGCCACATCGAACGCTGCGATTTTCAAGCCTGATTGTTCACCCGTGGCTACGGCGTGGGCGATGCCAAGACGACGCCGCACCCTAGCGATTTCGTCCGTGCCCTACAGACCGCTCTACTGGAGTCCCGTCATACTCCCTATGGCCGAAAGCAGTCATTTGTGGACGGCAGCTATCGGCCAGAAGCGGTCACTCGGCGTGTCTACGAAATTAGGGGCGATTCAGCCTTACTGAGCGGGTCGAGAAAGGTCGCTGGCCGGAAGGCGATTTGCTGGACGCGTTCCGCGTGTGGCGTGACCAGGAAAATACGTCGAACGCCGTTCCTGGGCGAGAGCTATGATTGAGTAGGAAGTCGATCGTTTCCTCTATTTCGACGTCGAGTGCCTCCAGGGCGCCGGGACAGAAGCCGAAGGCATTGCGCTTGCTCAGCGATAAGCGCCGGGGAACCATTCAGATCATTTCAGACGGAAAATCGCGTCAATAACATCATCCAGCGGCTTCTCTCCGTGTGTATTTTTACCCACAAAATGTGCCGTAAAGCTGACACGCACCCCCTCTTTCTGGAAGAAAAAATACTGCGGTTCTACTGGAACTGGAGGATTTGGGATAGGCGCATATGTACACAGCTCAACTCCATCTAGCACAACAGTTGCACCCGACTTGAGGCAAATTTGATATGTCCCTTTAGGCCCCACAACTTCAATTTTCGGATTTTCGCTACTCATAACTTTTCCCTTCCCAATATTTGTTTTAAAAGAAACATACATCGAACGCCGTTCCTTGAGTATGGCACTAGATTATCAACTTCGTAATGCACCACGGCGTGACAGGGGCTCAGGCAGAACGGGCAAACCGTAGTGCCGTCGCGCCTCAGCGTTGGACTCCTCGATCGTGATCTCGCCTCCAAGGAATAGGGTCTGCAGCTTGAGCAGAAGTTCAGTAGGTCGAATGCCTTCCAGTGCGGACGTGGCCCGCGCATAACGCACGGCTTCGATTCGCTGGGGTTGCAGGTGATCGCCACCGAAAATGAGGACATCTACATGATGCTGAAGTACCTCGGTAAGCGTCTGCCGATGTCACCTTGCACACCCAGGCTGACCGTCCTACGTTAGCGGAAGCGGCTTGGGTGACGTCAGCTTTTGGCCGTCTGCTGCCTGTCGCAACGGCAGTTTTTGGCGAATGCTGACCCTCACTCTAAACCGTTTCATTCACTTAACTCACGGGTGGCTCGGGACATCCGCCTCCCCCGCTGCTACGCTTTCGGCTCCTTCATTGGAGTCGAAACAATACCCACTGAATATTCACTGCCTGATGTCCTTGAGCGTCTGTACCAAAACCAGTTCGCCTTAGAGGCGGCGGTGATGGAGTTGACGTTGTGGATTGAGCGCAAGGGTACGACGGACACAGGCGACAATATCCGCGGCGCGCTACAAACGATTGGAGAGAACGCCGGACACATCAAACAAGGCTTGGCAAAACTGAAGGCCCGAGGCCCACACTAATTAAGCTGTCCACGACGTCCCGCATGCGACAGCCTTGCTTGGACTTTGTGCGCATACAGTCCGGGCCATCTGTTCGGCGCAAAGGATGACCCCACACTTTACAGTTCGTCAGATACAAATCCCAAACTCCCTGAGTTTATGTAAAATGGCATAATATGCCAACGATCGAAACAATATGTTTGCCCAGAGTTGGAGCTAATGATGGCGACGCGAAACGTTGTGCTCACCCCTCACCAAGAACAGGTTATCCAAGACCTGGTCCAGTCCGGCCGTTATCAAAATGCCAGCGAAGTGATGCGAGAAGGTTTGCGTTTACTGGAGCAGCGCGTCGCCGAAGACACTGCCAAAATTGAGGCGCTGCGTCTGGCGACCTCGATCGGCATCATGGATCTTGAACACGGGCGCTTTACTCAATTGAACGAAGGGCATCTGGAGCTTTACCTAGAGGGCTTGAGCCTGGAGGCCACCACTCTCGCGAGCGAGAAACACTGAGCATGCCGCAGTATCGGATTTCCAACGCGGCGCGCGCCGACATTGTCGACATCCTCAGGCTCTCCCAGACGCAGTTCGGCGATCAAGCACGGCAGCGCTACCAGGCGCTGATACTCACGGCGTTGCAAGCTCTTGCCAGCACTCCTTATTGCATTGGCAGCCACGACCGTGATGAGCTTGCACCGGGCCTTCGCAGCTATCACCTCACCTATTCACGCCAGCAGGTCAAACACCCCCATGGGAGGGTCAAAAGCCCACGCCATATCGTGTTCTATCGTGTGGCAAATGACGCCCTGATCGAGGTCGTCCGACTCCTTCATGACGCCATGGAAGTGCAGTTGCACTTGCCGAACGACTGATCACCGACCGGGCACAACAGTTTAACCGGCCATGAACAGCAAAGGTAGGCGCCCCCTCTACATCGCAACCTGAGCCCCTCCCCCGCTGCCAGCCGATTCGGCGGCCAATTGAAGCACGATGCTCTGGCCCCGACCGGAATATCGAGATCCACGACAAGAAACACGATGTTCAATTTTGCCCACCGCTTTCAATGCTGAACAACCGCTTCGTAGGCGTTTTCCGTGCCTAGGCGCCTCGCATTACGCTGCAACTGCCGATGGACATGCGGATCAACGTCCCTAGCATCCAGAGCCCTGGCAACATCACGCAGAGCACGAGCATCTCTGGAGTCAATTTCAGGATAGGTGCAGAGAGAAAGACCCAACAACACCATTTAAGGATATCGACTCATTACCCATATCCTCTTCCGGACGAGCAAGGGTTTGCCAGATACGGGTTGCTAATCCAGTATACGGAGGCGCACTGAATACCAGCCAAAGCCACCCAAGTCCGTGCCAGAAATCGCCATTCGCGATCGCTCGAACACTACGCGCAACTGGGGGCATAACTGGGGGCATAATTCGTTTTTTTCAGGCTGCGACTACCGTGCTAGAGCCCAGTCAAAATGTTCTTCGGCGACCCTGAGAGTCTCTAGGCATCGTCGGACAGGATGTTTATCTGATCATTTCTGCCTTTCCACAAACCATGGGGCTTCATTCACTTCCAGTGGGTTGCTACATTGGGGCATATCTGAGGGCATGCTTTGGATGGTTTGAAAAGGATGCCCCAGCCTAATGCCCAATCAAAAAGTCGCGGCGTATTTGCCTGCTCCAATGAGCTGACTCTGGCGCCATGATGAGATCGGATAACCCCGTATCCTTCACCTGACCGGCGGATGGATATCCCTGATAGACGTAAGAGAAACGCCATGCTGAGCGCTGAGTGGCACTTCATCGAGCAACTGATCGGGCGTCAATTGCAATTCAGGATCTGTTGCTTCAGCCGTTCGTAGAGACCTTGCTCGCTCTTCACGACAACTCCGTCGGTTGCTTCCAAGCTCGCCCCACCCCTTTACAGCCTCGAAATCACCCCAGTCCCGCGACTGGGGCGATAAGGCCGTCACGCCCTCTGCAGCACTCAGGAGGCGTCAATCCAGATGGTTTTTATCTCGGTGTATTGGTCGTGCGCCCAGATGGATTTGTCCCGCCCACCGAACCCCGACTCCTTGTAACCACCGAAGGGCGTAGACGCATCCCCCTCTCCAAAACAGTTGACGGTCACAATGCCGGCGCGGATGCCACGTGACAGCTTCAATGCATTGCGCAGGTTGCCGGTATACGCCGACGCAGCCAAACCGTAGGCCGTATCGTTGGCCAGTTCGATGGCCTCATCGAGGGTATTGAAGGTGGTGACACTCAGCACAGGGCCGAAAATTTCCTCTTGGAACAGGCGACTGCTACGCCCTACTCCGTCCAGGATGGTCGGTTCTACGAAGATATTCTCAGAGGTATTGCCGCCCGCCAAAACAGTCAGTTTTTCGTCCTTGGCGTGCTCGATGTAGGACCTCACCTTCTCAAAATGCGCTTTGCTGATCATCGAGCCCAGGCGGTTGTCCGGGTCGAGGGGGTCGCCCATCTTCCAGTCTTTCAGGTGCACCTGAATGCGCTCAAGCAGCGCGTCCTTGATATCGGTGTGCACGAGCAGGCGCGAAGACGCCGAGCAGTTTTCGCCCATGTTCCAAAAGGCACCGTTCACCACATGCTGTGCGACTTGGTCAATATCCTCGGCATCATTCATCACCACCGCTGGGTTTTTGCCGCCACATTCCAGCACGATGCGCTTGAGGTTGGATTCACTGGAGTACTTGAGGAAAATCCGCCCCGTGTCGGTCGAGCCGGTAAAGCTGACCATGGCCACGTCACCATGCCGGCCCAACGGTTCACCTGCCTCCTTGCCGCCACCAGGCACCACATTGAACACGCCGGCGGGAACACCGGCCTGATACGCCAGCTCAGCGACACGCAGCGCGCTCAGCGAGGTTTCCTTTGCTGGCTTGACCACGATCGAGCAACCTGCGGCCAACGACGGACCGATTTTCCAGGCGAGCATCAGCAGCGGAAAGTTCCACGGCAGCACCAGGCCCACTACGCCGATAGGCTCGCGTACCACCATAGTCACAGCGCCCGAACCCACCGGCGCGGTAGCGTCGTAGATTTTGTCGATCAGTTCGGCGTGCCAACGCAGCGTGTGGATTGTCTCTGGTACATCAACGTCCTGGCACTCGCGGATGGGTTTGCCGCTGTCCAGGCTTTCAAGTACCGCCAGTTCGTGCGAGTTGTCTTCCAACAACTGGGCAAAACGCAGCAGCACGCTTTTACGTGCAGCAGGTGAAAGACCCTGCCAGCGTGCATCCTCAAACGCTGCCTTGGCAGCCGCCACAGCCTCGTTTACGTCCTCGGCATCACAGGCCGAAATCTCGGCCAGTACGTCACCGGTGGCCGGGTTGGTGGTGGTGAACGTACGGCCCGATTTCGCGCTGCGAAACTGGCCGTCAATAAACGCCTGAGTGCGAAACTCAAGCTTGCCAGCCAGTTCGCGGTAGGCTTCTTTACTCAGCAGATCAGCCATTTCAAGCACCTCCCACAATGTGCGCGACGTTTTGCTTAAGCGTTTGGATCACCGCTTTGAGCGCCTGCTTCTCGGACTCTTCCAGCGCCTGCAATGGCGCACGGACACCACCGGCACGCAAGCCGCTCAGCTCACTGCCATGCTTGATCGATTGCACAAACTTGCCGCCTTCAAGGAAGTCCATCAACGGCAGCAGGGCAGACATGATGCGGCGGCCTTTGTCGAAGTCCTTTTCAATCACGCAGGCCTCATACAGCGCAACGTGTTCGCGAGGAATGAAATTGGAGCCGGCGCATACCCAGCTGCGAGCGCCCCAGGCGAAGAACTCCAGGGCTTGATCATCCCAACCGCACGAGATCTGGATCGAAGGATGGGCGCAGGCCAGGCGATGCAGGCGATTCATTTCCCCAGAGCTTTCTTTGATCGCTTCAATGTTCTTGCACTGCGCAATCGCTTCGAAGAACTCATCCCCCATGGCCACCCCCATACGCGCCGGGTAGTTGTAGAGCATGATGGGCAGGCCTGCTGCCTTGTCTACCGCCAGCACATGGGCGGCGATTTCTTTTTGGGTGGGCAAGGCATAAGGCGGAGAACCCACCAGGATCGCATCTGCCTTGATCGCCTTGGCTTGCTCAGCGAAGAACACCGAATCCTCGGTTCTGATCCCGCCGGTGCCGACAACCAGCGGCAGACGACCTTGCAGGACACTCTTCGCACGTTCAGCCACCGCCAGACGCTCAGCAGGCGTATGAGCGTAATACTCGCCCGTGGAGCCGCCGATAATGATGCCGTGAACCTTGGACTCGACCAGGTATTCAAGCACTTCATCAAAGGCCGAGTAATCAACTTGACCATCCGAAGAGAGCGGAGTTATCGCGGGGGTAAAAATGCCGTCAAAGTTCATGCTGTTTTCTCCAGTAATTCCAAGGGTTGATCCAGGGGTTGCTAATTCAACGAGGCGGCTTGTTGCAGGTTGAGTGACCGTGTTTCAGGCGCCAGCACCCAAGACAACACGAGCCCCACTAACGAAATGGCGGCGGCGACATACATGGTTTCGTCGATCCCTAACTTGCTCAATGAAATCGGCACCCAGTAAGTACCCGCGGCTGCGCCGATGCGTGAGAGCGACGTGCCTACGCCGACCGCAAATGCGCGAATTTCTGTGGGAAACAGTTCATTGGGATAAACTCAGCTTTCTCGACCGGCGCGGTACTGCCCCCATTTAAGATTTGCGTTGACACCCAACGAGAGAAACGGCTCCGGCGGATTACTGTTCGGCCCGGGTGCGTTCAATAGAAAGTCGATCCGTTCATCACGTTGGCCCGCGAGCCACTCTGCAAGCAGTTGCCCTGTCACCGTGCCGCGGGTCACGCCTAGGCCATTGCAACCCAACGCCCCATAAACGTTGGGGGCCAACTCACCAAAGAAACCGTTGTGGTTTCGAGTCATGGCCAATGCACCGCCCCAGGTGTATTCAAAATTGACGTTGGGCAACATGGGAAAGCGTTTATCAAACGAGGCTTTATGACGGCGTATGAATCGCTCGTTATATCGACTGTCGCTGCGGCCGTCGGGGTTAAAGCTAAAACTGTTTCTGATCAGTAAGCGGTTATCCGGCGTACGCCTGACGGTGGTTCCAAATGGATCAGCTGGGATCGCGCCCCAATACGGTTTTCCACCGAGTTGTGCCTGCTCTTCTGGCGTCAATTGCCGCGTGAGACTGCCGTAGGTATAGATGGGCAACATCCGGCCCTTAAGGAAACCAAAGCGCATGCCAAATGAGTTGTTCGCGAGGATCAGCTTGTCGGCGGTGATACTTCCATTGGCATGTTTCAGTACGGTTTTCGCACCGTACTCAACTTCGAGAATCGGCGTACGCTCATACAACGTCACGTTGGCTGGCAAATGGTCAGCGAGCCCCTTGACCAGTGCCGACGGCTGAAGCAACACGGCACCCGGTGTGTATAACGCCTTACGGTAGAAGTGCGTACCCAGGTGATTGGGCAACTCATCTTGCTCAATCATTTGATAAGGCTGATCCAACTTATCCAGCCCACGCCGATAGGCTTCGAGTACCGCGATGCCGCGGTCCTCCACGGCCGCCTGGTACTTGCCGCAGGCCTTCATCTGACAGTCGATGCCATATTGATCGACCAAGTCGCGCAGGATGGACTGCCCTGCCAGATTGAGCTTCAGGCTAGACTTGGCAAGGGCGATGTCGCCGATGTAATCCTCAGCGCCGATATCATGGGGCAGATCGATAGCGAACCCGGCATTCCTGCCGGAGGGCCCGAGACCAACCTCCTGAGCCTCAACCAGCACGATCTCGTCATTCGGAAAACTCATCGCCAGTTGCCGGGCTGCCGCCAGCCCGGTAAAGCCCGCACCAACAATCACCCAACGGGCAGTACTGTGTCCGTGGTGGGCGGGCTTAGGCTTACGCGGCCGGCTTAAATGAAACCAGCCACAGCTATTATCGTCGGCGGGTAACGAGGTAACTTTCATAATAGTAGGACCGTAAAGTTGAATGCATTACCGGGTCCAACACAACACCATGCGCAGGACGAAATAAACTAAATAACTAACCGACGACACAACGGCCAAACGCGTTTCAAAAACCTGCCGCAATTGCATAGCGTTCCGAATTGCTAAAGTCGCTGGAATAATAGTTATCCCTGAACGTCATGGGCGGCAGGCCGAACAAATCCTTGAAGCGCTTATAAAAGTGCGGATAGCTGACAAAACCGGTAGCGAGTGCCACGTCCGTCAACGAGCGATTACTTTGAATAATCAGTTGGCGGGCGCGGGTAAGTCGCAGTTCCAGGTAGTAGCGGTTGGGCGCCGCGTTTAAATAGCGCGCAAACCTGCGCTCAAGCTGTCGACGCGAAACCCCCACGTGGCTGGCGATCTCATCGATCTCCATGGGTTCTTCAATGTGGTTTTCCATCAGGGAGATCGCAACGTTCAGCGGGCTAGGAACCGGTTTAACCAGGCTGACAGCACCAAGGGTTACAGTATTGAATTGAGGCTTTTTGGGTTGATGTACACGTTTGATTTCATCCACGAGATCAGCATCGCGCTGTGAGCCGAGGTCCTGCATGATTGCCAGGATCATATCCAGCGCGGATGAAGCACCAGCGCACGTCGCGCGCCCCTGGGTAAAGGTGTATTCGGACTCCCCCGTTTTCACTTGGGGGTAATACTCGTTTATCAACGCACAGCTATCGGCATGACAGGCGCAATCCTGGTCATCGAGCAAGCCCGCATCGGCCAGGTAAAACGCAGCATTCCATACACCAGCGACGATGCCCCTTCCCCCTGCCGCCTTTTTCAATGCGCGGCGAATGGAGGGGTTGCTGGACAGCCTTACCCGCTGGCCACCGATAACCACAAGAGCATCGTGATTGATTTTTTCAACGTTCAAACGTTCCGAGGACAACGGTATGCCGATATCACTTTCAACCAGTCCACCCAAGAGCGAATACGTCGATACTTTGTAGACGGTATTACTGTTGATCAGATTGCCGGTCGCCAGCGCGTCCATCGCTGTTGAGAGTGCAGTTAATGAAAAGTGGTCGAGCAAGATGAATGCCACTCGTACAACTTTTTCATGACCGACCGAGTCGGTAGTTTGCCGAAATCCAATATTCTGGAACTTCAACGAGCTTTGGAAGGTATCCATTATCTTCGCCACCTGATCACTTTATTACGTAAAACAAACGCAGCCGGTCCCGCGTACGGCCAGCTCAATCGAGCTGGCAGCACTTTCCTTGCTGTTTTCTATTGCTTGGCTGCGGCGCGCGCGTCACTCAACCAACCATCGTATTGCGCCTGGTGAGCCTTGATCCATTCGGCCGCATGGCGTTTGATGTCTGCGAGTGATTTCTCACCCTTTTGCATGCGCAGGTTCTGGGCACTTTCGTCGTCCGTGGTGATACTGACTTCCGACAGAAACTTGCGAGCCACCGGGTTCTTCTCGGCAAACTCTTTGTTCATCACAGCGTTAACGGTATCCACCGGGAAACCGAGATTTTTGCCCTGATAAAAGGTGTCTTTATTGTCTTGGCCGTCAGGCAACGAGGTGAACGGAACCGGCAGCCATACGACGTCGCGCCCTTCCACCAGCACGCTGGAGATCCATTGCGGCACCCAGGTGAAATACAACACGGGTTTGCCCTGCTGGAACCTGGCGATAGTGTCTGCCATCAGCGCGAAGTAAGAACCCCGGTTGTCCACGACGGTTGGGCCCAGGCCATAGGCTTTCATGTGGTATTCAACCATCACTTCGCAACCCCAGCCGGGGTTGCAGCCGGTCATGTCTGCTTTGCCATCGCCATTGGCGTCGAACAGCTTGGCGATCTCCGGCCTCTTCAAATCCGAGAGATCCTTGATGTTGTAGGCGTCGGCTGTTTTCTTGTCGATCATGTAGCCCTGCAGCACGCCTTTCATGACCTGGCCAACTTTCACCATGGTGTCGTCGCCGCCGCCTTTCTTATAAAAGGCAGCGTGCAGGTTCTCCCACTCATGCACGGTGAAATCCGCATCGCCATAGGAGAGCGCCAGGAACATCGCGGGATAATCAACTTCCTTGGGGGGCTTCACGTCATAGCCAAGGTCTTTCAAGCCTGCAATTGCCACCTCACCGCGAAAACGCTCTTCAGCAATAGTCGGGAAAATAGGCGTGATGGAAACACCGTTACCCGGTTTGTTTGCATCAGCGGCATACGCTGCCGAACATATAGTTGCACCCAACATGGAGGCCATCAGCGTCGCGACGACGGTTTGCTTGAGATTTGCAAGTTTCATATTTCACCACGCTTGAATTTATAGTAGGTGAGCAGATGTGCTTAGTTAGTCACTGGGCGTGCTACGTTCTTTTTCTTCTTGAGTTTCATCACTAGGCCAACCGGCCCGGTTTCGTACCAACGCTGGCCGGTTGCCAGATCACTGCTGCGCTCGCCCATCGCTTGGGTCAAACGATCGAGGAAGACTGCCAGGAGTACCAGGCCGGCACCGCCGACGCTGGCCAGCCCCATGTCCAGGCGGCCGATGCCGCTCAATACCATCAGCCCAAGCCCGCCAACGGATATCATCGAAGCAACGACGACCATCGAAAGTGAAAGCATAAGTGTCTGGTTCAACCCGGCCATCATGGTCGGCGCGGCAAGGGGCAGTTGGACCTTCAACAGCATCTGGGTGGCGGTGCAGCCAAACGCACGTGCGGCTTCGACTTTATCGGCGGGTACCTGGCGGATGCCCAGGTTGGTCAGGCGCACCAAGGGCGCAACCGAGAAAATAATCGTCACGATGACGCCTGGAACGTTACCGATGCCAAACAACATCACCACAGGCACCAGGTAAACGAAAGCGGGCAATGTCTGCATCGCGTCCAGCACCGGACGCACAATCACTTCCATCCGGTCGCTACGGGCACAGAGGATGCCCAGGGGAATACCAATAACCGCACAGAAGAGTAATGAGGTCAGGACCAAAGCGAGGGTCACCATGGCATCGGCCCATACACCGATCAGGCCCAAACCCGTCAATGTAGCGATACTGAAGATTGCGATTCGTTTACCGCCGATCTGCCAACTGATCAATCCGGCGATAAGAATGAATACTGTGGGGGGCACGGAAAGCAGGCCCCACTGAACACCATCAAGCACTTGGTCAACCGGCCATCGAATTGAGCGAAAGACTTCCCGAAAGTTATGCACCAGGTAAGTCAGCGCGGCTTCAACCCAAGCGCCCAATGGAACAGTGAAACTTTGGAACGGGTCCAAATAATTAAAGTCCGACATGATACTTCCTCGCCCTCAGAACTTGAGACTGCTCTGATTATTCAAATTAACTATTATTCAGGCAGCTCAGAAGATGGCCTTGGGAAATCGAGCCCTTATACAGGCCAACTTCATCCACCACCGGCATAGGCGTTGCGGAGGCCGCGACGATATGCAGAATCTCTCTGAGCGAAGCTTCTGCTTTTAGAGGGGTGTGACGACCAGGCTCATAGGTGATGCTGGTGTCCTGTTGAGCGATATCGCCCGCTTTCAGGATTCGACTGGTGTCGAATCCATTAAAGAAATCGCGCACGTATTTATTGATGGGGTTGCACAGCAACTCACGCGGGGTACCAATCTGCACCACCCGCCCGCCTTCCATGATTGCGATGCGGTGGCCGATCCGTACGGCCTCTTCAATGTCGTGGGAAATAAAGATGATGGTGCGGTTCTGCTCGGCCTGAAGCTTGATCAATTCGCCCTGCATCTCGCTTCGAATCATCGGGTCGAGGGCCGAAAACGCCTCGTCCATCAACAGGATCGCCGGGTCATTGGCCAGGGCTCGGGCGAGGCCGACGCGCTGTTGCATGCCGCCGGAGAGCTGGTGGGGAAAGCTGAACTCCTGACCGGCAAGACCAACCTGGGCCAGCGCGCCCATGGCGCGGCAGTAGCGTTCTTTCTCGGCGACGCCGCTGATCTCCAAACCAAAGCTGACGTTGTCGATGACGCTCATGTGCGGCATCAGTGCAAAGGATTGAAAGACCATACCCATGTCTTTCCTGCGCACTTGCAGAAGATCTTTATCCGCCAGACCAGTGATTTCCTTGCCATTCAGAAAGATCGAGCCGCTGGTGGGTTCAATCAAGCGGTTGAACAAGCGGACCATGGTTGACTTGCCGGAGCCCGACAGCCCCATGATGACAAAGATCTCGCCGCGGCGGACGGAGAAGTTCGCATCAAAGACGCCAATAGCTTGCCCGGTTTTTTTAAAGACATCTTCTTTAGAGGCCCCATCAGCCAGCAACTTCATTGCGAGGTCCGGCTGGGTGCCGAATACCTTATAGACATTTTTGACGGAAATGATTTCGTCGGAATTAGTCATACCTTGCCCCTTCGTGTTCAGCACTATTCGCTTTAAGCGATGCGCAAACGATCGAAAATAGTTTTAAACGGCAGCGGTAATGAATAGAGAGTTTCACGACGGGTTTCCTTTTATTATTTTTCAGCCCCTAGGAAAGAGGGATGTTTCAAATTTAGTAGTAACCCACCGTCAATTCCAACTACATTTACAGGGACAATTGGATAACGTCGGGTTATAGGTCGTCTCAAGCGGACAGTTTTCTTGCTGTGGCGCACAGGAGCGACCCGTTATGTCTCAAAAACGACCTGCACACCGTTTTTACCGTCTGGCTTCAGTTACTCTCGCGTCGCTTCGCTGGGGAGCGGCTGCATGAGGAGAACGTAAGGATGTCAAAGCATGTCGACCCTGACAGCATTCTGCTGAAAATGCCGTCGTTGAGGGCCGTGAAAGCGTTTGTAGCGGCTGCCAAGTACGAGAGCTTCACCCTCGGCGCCGAGGCGCTTTGTGTTTCGCAGGCGGCTATCAGCCGGCAGATTCGCGAGCTGGAGGAGTACTTGGGTGCGCAGCTTTTCAACCGCGTAGGGCGTGCTGTCGAACTGACTTCTGCCGGGGCAGTGTTCTTTGATGCCGCGCAGCTGTCATTTGTAAACATCGCCCAGGCAGCCGAGCGAATCCGCAGCAGCCAGTCCTCCAAAAAAATGCTGACCGTCTGCTGCTCTCCCGCTTTTTCCGCCCTATGGCTGTCAGACCACCTGCCCGAATTCATCAGACAAAACCCCGGCATTGAGTTGAACCTGGTCACGACGCAGAACTTCCTGACCATGGAGCCCGGGGTACAGCCGGACGTCTTCATTACCAAAATGGCCCGTGTCCGGGACGACTATAAAAGCTACCCGTTGTGCCATGACGTGATCTATCCCGTTTGCAGCCCGCAATTTTTGGAGCAACACCCGGAAATCTCGACGATCGAAGGTCTGAGAGACTCAGCCCTGCTGAACCTGAGCCCCTACGGACGATCCCAGGTAGCCGAGCACGTTGACTGGGGTGTCTGGTTTGCCTTTCAGTCGATTGACATTGATGATCGCCCGCAAGACAGCCCCCAGATTTTCAATGCCAACGACTACAACTTGCTGATCAGCATGGTGCTGACCCACCAAGGTATCGCCCTGGGTTGGAACCACCTGGTTACCCGGCTGGTAGAGCGTGGGGTGTTGGTGCGACCGATCCAGCAGCAAGTTCAGCTGCGCAACAGTTCGCACTACTTGAGCTGCCGAGAAAACGCCGAGAACGAAGATGAGCTGCGCCGGTTTCGTGAGTGGCTCCTGGCCAAGTTCCCCCGCTGACGCCGCCTGCCTTAGAAGCAGAGTCGCCATTTTTGTTATCGATTGCCCTACGAAAATGTTGCTGGAACGGTGAGCCCTCGCTGGGTCATCGTGCAGCGACACCATAATGATTTTCGTAAGGAATGCCCGGGATGTCACTGTTCGAATTTTGTCGCGATTTCGATCTCCAGCAAGCACCCGCCCACACGCAAGCCATACTCAGAAACAGCCTGTTGGATATCCTCGGTGTGATGGCCGGTGCGGCATCCAATGACACCAGCGAGATAATGCGCAGCTATGCACGCCTCCACTACCCCGGGGGGGTGTACACCAGCCGGCTGATGTTCGATGGCCAGCGCGTCAGTATGCTTGGAGCCGCCTGGGCTGGCGGATTTTCCGCAGACAGCCTGGACGCTCACGAAGGGCACTTCAAATCCAAAGGGCACGCCGGCGCAACGGTGGTTCCGGCATTGCTGGCCCTGGCCGATGCATTGCACCACAACGGCCAGGACATCAGCGGGCACGAATTTCTGTCGGCGCTGTGCATTGGCTATGAAACCGCGCTGCGCGCTGGCACTGCATTGATGGCAACCTCACCCACCTACCACGCTTCTGGTGGTTTTTCCGCCATGGGGGTGGTGTGTGCTGGAGCACGATTGCTTGAGTTTGATGAGCCGACCTTTCGGCACGCCTTGGGCATTGCCGAGTATTTCAGCGCACGCTGCCCAATGATGCGTGTGGTGCTGACACCCACCATGTTGCGCGATGCACATGGAGCAGGCGCTTACGTTGGCTTGAATGCACTGTTGATGGCGCAGGCAGGTATGACCGGTGCCCCCGCGGAGATCGTGGAAGACCCAAGTGTCGCGCCGCACTGGGCGGATATAGGAAACCGCTGGGAAATCGACAGCCAGTACTTCAAACCATGGCCTGTATGTCGATGGGCACAACCCGCCTTGACGGCAATGCTTGAATTACAGCGCCAGCATCCCGAAGTGAGCGCGGGCACCCTTGAAAAAATTCGCGTGGAAACGTTCTACGAATCGATGTGCCTGCAGGGCCATACCCCACGTAACGCAGATGAAGCCCAATACGCATTGGCGTTTCCGCTGGCAGCGCTGATTGTCCGAGGCAAGCTGGGGCCTGATGAAGTCACGAGGGGCTCAATCACCGCACCCGATATTCTCTCGCTGAGTTCACGCATCGAGATTGTCGAAGCGGCAGATATTTCCGCGCGTTTCCCGGATGAAATTCTTTCCAGGCTCACCCTTACCTTGCAAGACGGTAAGGTCATCATCAGCCCTGTGACAGCAGCAAAAGGTGATCCGCACACCGCGATGACGGCCGCTGAGCTGGATGGAAAATTCGACCTGTTCAGTAGCCATCTTGGCGTTGAACGAAGCCTTGCGGTGAAGCACGCGATTCATTCATTGGGTCAGGCGCAATCAGCCATTACGACGCTGGAGCCTATATTTTCAAGCGTTAAACATTCCGAAGAAGCAGCTGATCGATAACCTGAAATTATTGATTGCCCCTACGAAATGTTGTTTGCGGGCGTCGCGACAGCCCCCTAGGCTGTCATCTATCTAAAAAGAACATGAAGTTGTTGCACCTTTATTAAGCTGCCAACCGATGCCGAACTTTTAGAGCACTATAAAAGTCACCGTTAAAGGTGAGCGCTCACGTTATTTATCCTGGGAGGATAAGATGGATAATAAAGAAACCGTGTTTGACCTGATTGCCCAACGTAAACCTTGGCACTCACTCCCGGGAAAGCTCTACAGCAGCGAAGGCGTCTATCGCCAGGACCTTGAGCAGATTTGGCACAAAGACTGGATCTTCGCCGGACACACGTTTGAACTGGAAAAGCCCGGTCAGTACTTCACGCTGCAAGTGGGTGACTACCCGGTGGCCGTGGTACGTGGCAAGGACGGCCAGGTGCGAGCATTTCACAATGCTTGCCGCCACCGTGGCGCCAAGATTTGTGAAGCCGACCATGGCAAAGTCGCCAAGATGGTGTGCCCTTACCACAAGTGGACCTACGAGCTGGACGGCAACCTGCTGTTCGCCGGGAACATGGGGCAGGATTTCGACAAATCCGAATACAACCTCAAAAGCGTTCACTGCGAAATCGTGAACACCTTTATTTATGTGTGTGTCGCGAGCAAAGCACCGGATTTCGAACACTTCCGTACCGCCGTGACCCCCTTTGTCGCCCCGCATAACCTCGATGACTGCAAAGTGGCCTTTGAGTCCAATATCGTCGAGAAAGGCAACTGGAAACTGGTCTTCGAAAACAACCGTGAGTGCTACCACTGCGACGGCTCCCACCCCGAGTTGCTGCAATCGTTCGTGGACAACCTTTCCGTGGGCGGCACCAGCGGCGACGACGACCCGGAGCTTTCCGCCTACTGGAACAAATGCGAAAAAGCCGGCTTGCCAAGCCGCCTGGTCATGGACATCAAAGGACAGTTCCGCATGACCCGTATTCCACTGTCCAAGGGCGCGGTGAGCTACACCATGGACGGCAAGCCGGCGGTGACCAGCCGCCTGGATACCACCGGCGAAGCGGATATTGGCGCACTGTTGTACTTCAACTATCCATCGACCTGGAACCACTTCCTGGGTGACCACGCCCTGAGCTTCCGAGTGCTGCCGATCAGCGCGACGGAAACCTTGGTGACCACCAAATGGCTGGTGCTCAAAACTGCCGTAGAAGGCGTGGACTACGACATTGATCGGCTGACCAAGGTATGGATCGCGACCAACGATCAGGACCGCACTCTGGTAGAAGGCACGCAACGTGGTGTGACTTCACCCTCTTATGAGCCAGGCCCGTATTCCGAGACCGCAGAGACCGGTGTCTGCCAATTCGATGATTGGTATTGCGCCACTATGATGGAAAGGATCAAGGGGCCGATCCCCTTGAAGTCTGTCGGATAAGAACGATGCCCGATGGGTAAGCCTTTCAATACAGTCGTAGATTGAAAGGCTTACGCCTTAGCAACTTGCCGCCTCCTCCCTCCAGGCCTCAGCGCAGTCGCTGCCAGGCCTTTCTTTGTGTGCCTGTTCGGGTGATTCAAATGACTACGTCATCGTTAGCGATCAACACCAATTACGGCGAACGCACGTCAACCCGTATTGCTTTCCTGATCGCAGGGCTTGTCATGTCGGCATGGGCGCCTTTGGTGCCGCTTGCCAAGGCGCGCACGGGGTTGGACGAAAGCGGGTTGGGGCTGTTGCTGCTGGGACTGGGCGTGGGGTCGATTGTTGCCATGCCGTTTGCCGGGCACCTCACCGCACGTTACGGCTGCCGCCCAGTCATTGTGTGTTCCACTGCGACTCTATGTGTATTGCTTGTACTGTTGAGCAGTCTCAGTTGGCTGCCGGGCCTGGCATTGGCCGTAGTGCTGTTTGGCGCCGCTATGGGCATGCTGGATTGTGCGATGAACATTCAGTCCATCATTGTGGAAAAAAACAGTGGCGAGGCGCTTCAGTCGGGGTTCCATGGCCTGTACAGCGTCGGCGGCATTCTGGGTGCCGGCGCGCTGACTGCGCTGTTGAGTTTGGGATTAGAACCGGTGTTTTCAGCGCTGTGCGTCGTCATCGTGGTAATGGGGTGCCTGTATAAAGCGATTCCAAGTTTATTGACCTATGGAACCGAAAAAGACGGCCCGATCTTTGCGATCCCAAAAGGCATTGTCTTTTTACTGGGCGCTCTGTGCTTCATCGTTTTTTTAACCGAAGGCGCGGTGCTGGACTGGGGGGCTGTCTTTCTCGTCTCCAGCCGGAACATGGAGCCCACCTTGGCCGGCCTGGGTTATGCCAGCTTTGCGGCGGCAATGACCCTGGGACGGCTGACAGGGGATGCCCTCGTACGCAGATTCGGCGGCGTGCGCGTGATGGCTTATGGCGGAATAATTGCTGCCACCGGCATGCTCGTATCGCTTGGATTCGAGGGCTGGCCCGCCTCGTTACTGGGATATGCATTGCTCGGCGCAGGATGCTCGAACATTGTTCCCGTGCTGTTTACCGCCACCGGAAAACAGGGCCGCATGCCCCAAAGAGTTGCCATACCGGCGGTGATCTCCATGGGCTATGCAGGAATTTTGATTGGCCCGGCGGTGATCGGTTTCGTTGCCCATATGAGCAGTCTTTCCTTTGCGTTAGGGGGCCTGGTGCTTCTTCTACTATTTGTGAGCGCTGCGGCGCGCTATCTGCGCGTATGATCCGTCAATGTTTGGATAACTAACGATTATCGCTGTATAGGGGCTGAGAAACAGGCCCGACAAGTTCGCTTAGGGATATCCACTCATATTCCATTTCCTTTTCCGAACGACCGCGGATCTGCCACATTCGGAATGCTCTTTGGCGCCCCTGAGAGTCTCTAGTCAAATGGTCCTGTCAGTGCTCAGGGCACCGCACTCCCCCCGATCTGGCAAGGCATGACACGATAACGTCGTCGCAGAACTCTTTGGTATTAAGGGCTCAGAGCATCGATTCAACAACGCACTCATAGCTCAATAAATGGCAGCGGTGCATCGGTATCACGGCGCACCGCGAACACATTCAAAGTCATTGCCACCAGTGAGTAATATCCGAAAACTCCGACAAGCTCTACAACGCCTGGCTCCCCGAACGCCTTGACTGCACTCGCATACAAAATCTCGTCTATACGACGCGTCTCATACAGCGACTTGCCCAGGCTGTAGACCAAGTGTTCATCTTCGCGCACAAATAGCGGCACGGCCTGCTGCCGCAGCGCTTCAATAATCGAGTCCGTGACACCCGCTGCGCGGGCGATCGGCTCATGAATCTGCCACTCCGCCTGGGACTGCCACCAGGCGGCAGTGAACAGGATCGCAAGTTCGGTCAGGCGCAGTTCAAGCCGTGTGCCATACCGACAGAACGCCCCCAGGCGCTGCGCATGATTGGCCAGTTCCGGGCTTTGAATCCACGCCAGGAATGGGCCGTCCAGGTTCCCGCGTGGTCCCGCAAGAATGTCCTTGAGCACTGCGCGTTGAGCGTCGTCCATGGTCGCTTCAGTCAATTCGCTGAGCCGCGATTGAATCGTCATGCGCTATTCCCTCAAAGGCTTTTCAACGTGCTGTTCACCGCACTCAGGAGTTTGTCGGCGATCTCATCCAAGTGACTGTCCTCAAGAATAAACGGCGGTGCCAGCAGGATATGATCGCCCCGAAGCCCATCGACCGTGCCCCCCATCGGGTAGCACATCAGGCCTGCTGCCATGGCGGACTGCTTGAGTTTGGCGTGCAGCTTCAGCGCGGGGGCGAACGGGGTCTTGCTGGCTCGGTCGGCAACCAACTCAATGCCCTGGAATAAACCGCGCCCGCGAATATCACCCACGTGCGGATGCTCACCCAACTGCGCCAGCAAACGCTCACGCAGACCTGCGCCCAGGTGAATGACCCGGTCCAGCAAGCCTCGGGACTCGATGGCTTTCTGCACCGCCAGTGCGGCCGCGCAGGCGGTGGCGTGGCCAATATAGGTGTGACCATGCTGGAAAAACCCTGAGCCCGCCGCAATGGCATCACGGATTCTCTGACTCACCAACGTTGCACCTATCGGCTGGTAGCCCGCGCCCAGGCCTTTGGCGATGGTGATCAGGTCAGCAGTGATGCCTTCCTGCTCGGCTGCAAAAAGGGTTCCGGTGCGGCCCATACCGCACATGACCTCATCGAGGATCAACAACACCCCGTGGCGGTCGCATACCTCGCGAATGCGCTTGAAGTAGCCCGGCACGGCAACCACGGCACCCAGCGTCGCCCCTACAACGGGCTCGGCCACAAACGCCATGACATTTTCAGCCCCCAGCCGCAGGATCTCTGTCTCCAGTTCGGCCGCCAGGCGCACGCCCATGTCCTCCGGGGTTTCGCCCGGTTGCTGCTCACGGTAGGCATAGCAGGGACTGACATGGCTGACGTCGATCAGCAGCGGTTCAAACTGCTTGCGCCGCCACTCATTCCCCCCCGTGGCCAATGCCCCAAGGGTATTGCCGTGGTAACTCTGGCGACGGGCGATCAAGTGCTTGCGCTGAGGCTGGCCCACCTCGATGAAATACTGGCGGGCCAATTTCAATGCCGCTTCTATCGCTTCGGACCCACCCGAGACGAAGTACACCGATGCGATGCCTTCGGGTGCCCGGGCAACCAGGAAATCCGCCAGTTCTTCCATGACCTGGGTGGTGAAGAACGAAGTGTGTGCGTAGGCCAACTGGCCCACCTGTTGGCGCACGGCCTCGATCACCTGTGGGTCGCTATGGCCCAGGCATGACACCGCCGCCCCACCGCTGGCGTCCAGGTAGCGACGGTTGTCGCTGTCGATCAGATAAGGCCCTTCGCCCCGGACGGCCATTGGGTAGCTATGTGTAAGGCTGCGATGAAAGACGTGGCTCATGGTGCCGCTCCCGATATTTTTGCAAATAATAGATGCATGGATTTTAAATGCAATTAATTTTTGCAAGCCGCTCGAGACCATGAAGCCCGGCTTAAACGCTATAAAACCCAGCATTTACTGGATATAACCAACCTATGGGACTGAATCTCGACAAGCAAAATATAGTTGCATGCAAATTAAATGCATGTATATTTTGCGAAAGAGCAAATGTTTCGTGCGCCTCCTTTCTCGGGTGGCTAGCCGGGCCAACAATAAAAAAATGGAGTGGGTCGTGATGCATCACTCAAAAATTAAACTGCCGCTATCCCCACCGTCCCAGGCTTGCTCTGGGGCTTGTATCCCCCTGAAGAGAAAACACGCATGAAGAACTTTCTGAAGGCCTCACTGGCGGTAATGGCACTGCTCACCACCTCAAGTTCGTTCGCGGCCGGCAAGGAATTGCTGGTGGCCACCGATACGGCATTCGTGCCTTTCGAGTTCAAGCAAGGCAACGAATACGTGGGGTTCGATATCGACCTGTGGGCGGCGATTGCGAAAGAAATGGGCGTGACCTACCAGCTCAAACCCATGGATTTCAATGGCATCATCCCTGCCCTGCAAACCCGCAATGTCGACGTGGCGTTGGCCGGTATCACCATCAAGGAAGAGCGCAAGCAAGCCATCGACTTTTCCGATGGCTACTACGACAGCGGCTTTCTCTTAATGGTCAAGAGCGACAACGACACGATCAAGGGTGAAGCAGATATCGCCGGCAAGACCCTGGCGGTGAAAAGCGGTACGTCGGCGGCGGATTATGCCAAGGCCAACCTGAAGGCCAGCGACCTGCGTCAGTTCCCCAATATCGACAATGCCTACCTTGAATTGCGCACTGGCCGTGTCGATGCCGCCATGCACGATACGCCGAACGTCCTGTACTACATCAAGACCGCCGGCGAAGGCCAGGTAAAAGCGGTCGGCCAGCAGATGCTTGCCCAGCAGTACGGCATCGGTTTCCCAAAAGGCAGCGAACTGCGTGAACCGGTCAACGCCGCGCTGAAAAAGATCCGTGAAAACGGTACCTATGCGCAGATCTACCGCAAATGGTTCGGCACTGACCCGAAATAACTTCCGCCCTTCATCAATAGAGAATTCAGCATGCATTTCCAATGGAGCGCCATTTGGGATGCGCTGCCGGTACTGCTCGAAGGCGCCAAGCTGACCTTGTGGATTTCGATCCTGGGTCTGATCGGTGGCGCCGTTATCGGCGTGGTCGCGGGCTTTGCCCGCGCCTACGGCGGTTTTTTCAGCAGCCGCGCAGCACTTGTGTTCATTGAACTGATTCGTGGCACCCCGATCATGGTGCAGGTGATGTTCATCTACTTTGCCCTGCCCATGATGGTTCCGGTGCGCATCGACCCTTTCACCGCAGCCGTCGTGACCATCATGCTCAACTCCGGCGCCTACATCGCCGAGATCACCCGTGGTGCCGTGCTGTCGATCCATCGTGGCTTTCGCGAAGCGGGACTGGCGCTGGGCTTGTCCAGGCGCGACACGCTGCGCTACGTCATCGCCCCCCTGGCGTTTCGACGCATGATCCCGGCGCTGGGCAACCAGTGGATCGTCAGCATCAAGGATACGTCGTTGTTCATTGTCATCGGCGTCGCCGAACTGACGCGCCAGGGCCAGGAAGTCATCGCCGGTAATTTCCGCGCCATGGAGATCTGGTCTGCAGTTGCCGTCATCTATCTGATCATTACCCTGGTGCTGAGCTATGTGCTGCGGCGCATGGAATCGAGGCTGAAAATCCTATGATTGAGTTCAAAGGTGTTTCCAAGCACTTCGGCAGCACCCAAGTGTTGCACGACATCAACCTCAAGATCGCCAGCGGTGAAGTGGTGGTGATCATTGGCCCTTCGGGTTCTGGAAAGTCGACGCTGCTGCGCTGCATCAACAAACTGGAGGAAGTCACCGACGGCCAACTGATGGTCGATGGCCTGGAGGTCAATAACCCGAAGGTCGACGAACGCCTGATTCGCCAGGAAGCGGGCATGGTGTTCCAGCAGTTCCATCTGTTCCCACAGATGACCGCGCTGCAGAACGTCGCTTTCGGCCCGGTGCGCGTGCGCGGCGCCAGCCGCCAGGAGGCGGAGAAACTCGCCGCCGAACTCCTGGCCAAAGTTGGCCTGGCCGACCGCGCCGATCATTACCCTTCAGAGCTGTCGGGCGGCCAGCAGCAACGCGTGGCGATCGCCCGGGCGCTGGCAGTAAAGCCCAAGTTGATGCTGTTCGACGAGCCGACTTCCGCCCTCGACCCGGAGTTGCGCCATGAGGTGCTGACCGTCATGAAGTCGCTGGCGGATGAGGGCATGACGATGGTCATCGTCACCCACGAAGTGGACTTCGCCCGCAAGGTCGCCACGCGCCTGATCTTCATCGACAAGGGTCGCATCGCCGAGGACGGTGCACCCGCCGAACTGATCGCCAACCCACCCAGTGCCCGCCTGCGGGAATTCCTGCAACACGTATCCTGAGGAGATGCCATGACACTACCCTCTATTCATCTTGATGGAAGTGCTTACGCCATTGGTCACGGGCTGGGCGTATTCGGTCGGGACGCCGTGCTTGCGCATCTGCGCCCTCTTGCACTCTGGCAATACTTGGCCTTGCAGGCGCAAACCCCGACGGCGTTGCAGATGCGTCAACAGGTGCAAACCGAGTTCCCCCGTTACTGGCAGGAAATCGAAGGACTGGCCGACGGATTGCAACTGCCGCTTGACGAAGTGTTCATGTGGAATTGCCGAGGTGACTATGTGCATGAACAGAGCGTGGATGGCTGCACGACAGTGTTCGGCCCAACCCGCGCCGGTACGCTGATCGCCCATAACGAAGACGGCCTGCCGCAACTCAAGGGCCACTGCGCGCTCTTGCACGCCACGCCCGAATCGGGCCTGGCGTTCAGCAGTTTTATCTATCCAGGGTCCTTGCCCGGGCACACGCTGGCAATCAATGAGCGCGGCCTGGTGGCGACCGTCAACAACATTCGCCCGGCGCGCATTCCCGCTGGCATTCCTCGACAGATCCTGGCGCGCGCGACCCTCGACGCCGGCAGTATCGACGAGGCGATTGCCGTGGTGACCCGCACTGATCGCGCCGGGGCGTTTCACCACACGTTCGGCCAGGTAGGGAGCGCCCGAGTCGTCAGTGTCGAGGCCAGCGCCGAGGGCAGCAATGTCAGTGAAATCCAATGGCCGGCGGGGCATTCAAACCACCTGGTGTCGCTGTCGTTGAGCCAGGTAAAACAGCGCATCACCGCCAGCTCAGGTGCCCGACAGCAGTGTATCGACCAGCGCCTGCAACAGCTTCCTAGCGACCTGGACGCTAACGTAGCGCTGAGTATCCTGCGCGACACTTCGGGGGAGGACCTGCCTGTCTACCGCTGCGCAGCGGATGATTCGGACAACGAAAACACCCTGGCAACCGGTGTTTTTCTGATCAGCGCCAACACTGTAGAGTGGCGTGTTTATACGCAACCGAACCCTGACCAGCCCGATGCTGAAGGTGTGGTCCACCGCTCATTGATCGACGCTTGCTCAGGTCGTTGAGGGTGGAGCGCAGGTGCTCACTGAATAATGGATACCGTTAATGAATAAAGCCCCGGCAGCACTTCCCGACACGTTGGACGGCCTCAAGCAACTGCTCGCGTCCATCGAGCGGCGTGAAGTCGATATCGCGTTGGGCAGCAGCTCCAGGCGCGTGCTTATGGCGCTGATCGAATCCCCCCAACGCACGGCAGTGTGTTCGATCAGCGAGCTGGCACAGCAACTGGATGTCAACGCCTCGACCCTGTCCCGGCTGGCGCAACGGCTGGGTTATGGCGGCTTCAGCAAATTGCAGGATGTGTTTCGCCGAGAAATTACCGAGGGTAAGCACTTCTATAGTGATCAGGCCTCACGGCTGGTCATCAATCATGAAGACAAGGACATCCTCAATCAGCTGACGCGCCTGGGCCGCCAGGAAAGCGCCAACATCGCCAGCATGATCGAGCAGGTCGATCCCGATGTGTTTGTACAGACGGTGGAACTGCTGGCCAGTGCCCGCCGGGTTCGGATCCATGGCATGCGCCAGTTCAATTCACTGGCGCTGTTCATGTCCTACGGCCTGGGGATGTTGCGCCCGGATGTGGCGGCCCTGGACTCCAGTCGCCAAGGTGTGGCGGATGCCCTCGCGCAACTGGACAAGGGTGACGTACTGGTGGTGTCCAGCTGCTTTCCCTACACACCCAGCGTCCTGGCCACGGCCGAGGTCGCCGCTCGCCATGGGATCAAAGTTATCGCACTGACCGACTCTGCCAGCTCGCCACTGGCGAAGGTGGCCTTGCACAGCTTCTATGTCCCCAATCACAGCTTGTTCTTCAGCAACAGCATGTGTGCCTTTATGTTGCTGGCACAGGGCTTGTTAAGCGCGGTTGCCAGCAAGCTCGGTGAGCTGTCGATATCCGCTTTGAAGTACAGGGAAACCCTAATCGACGAACTTAACGCGTCACTGTAAGGGTCATCTCAATGAGCTTTCGAGTCTTATTCATGCTGGCAGTAGCATTACTCGCTGCGGACATACTGATAAATCTCGTTTACTCATGAAAACGGAAAGCAGGCGATTGCCATACTGGAGTCCGTTAGAAATTTCCGTTCGCGATTGCTCGCGCACCCGTGTCGCCTAGGGGCAAAAGAGGGGGCAAAAACAAGCTTTATCGACCTGAAAAAGCCGTCCTAGAGACCTGTCAAAATGTTCTTCGGGGACCCCGATAGCCTCTAGTGAATGCTTGACTTCAGCTCCATGCCGCATCCGCCCGTGCGTCAAACGAAATCAGAGCGCTTAGGCACACCTTCGTTTACGACGCATTAATACCCAGTGATTTGCTCCTCCCGCCATTCTTGAGCGTCGACGGGTTGATTCCGAACTGCTTACGAAACGCTGTCGCAAAATGACTGGCATTGGCGTAGCCCAGGTCCGAGGCGATGCGCATCACGGAGTCATCACCGCTCATCAAGCGGCTGCGTGCCTGGATCATGCGTGCTTGCTGGAATACGCCATAGACACTGTTGAAGAACAGTTGCCGAAACCCGCGTGTCAGTTTGGGTTGGCTCAACCCGGACTCACGCGCCAACTCAGACAGGCTCGGTGCCTTGCCCAGGTCTTCAAGCAGACGCTCACGGGCACGCACCAGCCGTTGGCGATCGGTGTTACTGACGCGGCAGGTACACTCGGCGTCCTGGCGTACTTCCAGGAACAAGCTCACCAGCGTAACGCTCTGCCCGTAAAGCCACAGACTGCTGCGCGGCTGGGCCGGGGGCAATCCGGCACCCTGGTCCATGGCGGTGCCGAGCAGGTGCGCAGTCGCGCTCATTTCGCCACTGCGATGGCCATCGAGAAAGCAATGGTCACAGGCCAATGCTTTGTTCAGCAGTGGGTCGAGTTTCAGCTCCCACTGCTCAAGCACTTCAGGACGAATCATCACAGTGATGTTATCGATTTCGCCGTGCTGGTGATAAAGACCGTGGCGGCAACGACCAAAGCTGATGCTGCCGGCGCCCTCGTCAATCGCATAGCGCCGTTGCCGACGCCCCTCTTGAAAGCTGCACGAGGCCTTGCCCTTGAGCAGGTTGGTGAAACTGAAATGGATGCAATCGCTGTCGTCCTGCAAGGGCAACTCGATCGGCTGTTCGAACGTGCTTTGCCACCGCACGATGTCCAGCCCGTCCTGCAGCGACACGCGGGTGACGCGACAGTGCGCCCCTGGCCCGAGGTCGCTTCCATATCCTCCCGTAATGATTCGCGAGACCGGCATCGGCTCCCCTGCGCCTCCTTGAACGGCTGACATCGTAAATCTCCTGGCTGACCGGATACGGCTCGAATCAGATCACATCGGGGTAGATGTGCGCAATTGATAATTATTAGCATCTGGCGCGCTGCAAAGGCTCCGCCAAATCGCCGCTGCCACCTCGCAACGCGCGCCGATCAGAATCCTCAGTCAAGGTCCCATCATGTCTGCACGATGCAACACGACGGCTACCCGCCAATCTTGCTATAAACGTAATACTATAACAATAGCCATGAGTTTCACACTGGCCAATTCGGCGCTCGCCGCCGCCGCCGAGCCCGTGCAACTGCCGGCCTCGACGGTGACTGCGCGCATGGAGCAGGAAGACCCGAAGGAAGTGCCGATCAGCCTCAGCGTGATCAGCGGCGAGCAACTGCGCACCCAGCGCCTCGACACGCTGGAAAGCGCGCTGCGCAACACGTCCGGCGTGAGCGTCAACTCCTCCGGAGGCCCGAATGACTTCAACGTGCTGATCCGTGGCGTCGGCTCGCTGTACCAGATGTCGATGGATGACAGCTCAGTGGCGTTCAATATCGATGGCGTTCCAGTGTCGTCGCGCAGCCTCGGTTTCGGCACCCTCGACGTCGAGCGCATTGAAGTGCTCAAGGGGCCTCAGGGCACGTTGTCCGGTGCGATTGGCCAGGCGGGCGCGGTGAATATCACCACGCGCCAACCTACCCGCGAACTTGAGGGTTATGTGCGTGGCGAAGTCGGCCAGGAAGGCCAGTTCCTCACCGAAGGCGCCATCGGCGGGCCGATCAGCGACAGCCTCAGCGGTCGCCTGGCTGTGCGTCGTGCCGGTTATGACAACTGGATCGACAACGACCAGACTAATCACCCCATCACCAAGCCGCGTAACGAAGCCTACCGAGGCAGCCTGCTCTGGGACCTTAACGATGACACCCATGTGTTGGTCAGCGCCGAACGCCAGAAAACCGAGCGCGCCACCAACTCGCTGGTGTTGCGCCCCTACGGCAGCGACCCCAGCCTGGACCTGACGCCAGGCCTGTTCGACGACAACTACAAGACCACCGAGCGCTATACGCTCAAGGTTGATCACGACTTCGCCAACAGCCGCCTGACCTCCACCACCGCCACGTCCACCGCCGACTTCGAAGGCCTGATCGCCTACGACAGCAAACTCATGGGCGCCCTGTACGGAACCCCTAGCGAATTCTGGGTGGTGGACAAATCCTTCGAGCGCAGCTGGAGCCAGGACCTGCACCTGAGCTCGCTGCCCGACTCCGACGTGTTCTGGGTGGCAGGCCTCGCCGCCAGCCGCAACGAGCGCAGCTACGACACGCCACGCAACACCTACGGCACCTCCGGCGCCAAATACCGTGACTTCACCACCACTACCTACGCCGGCTACGGCGAAGTCACCTTCCCCCTCACCGAGCGCCTTAAACTCACCACCGGCTATCGCCACTCCTGGGACCGCAAGACCTACGACGGTCAGTACTTCTCTGGCAGCAGTGCGGTGCAAGACTCCCGCAAGCTGACCGACGACTATGGCACCGGCCGCGTCGCCCTGAGCTACGCCCTCACGCCGCAAACCAACGTCTACGTGCAACTCGCGCGGGGCTATAAATCCGGTGGTTTCAATGACTATGCCTCGCAGGTCACCGACAGCGAACCCTACAAGGCCGCTGTCAGCAAAGCCGCGGAACTGGGCTTCAAGAGTGAAACCGAAGACCGTCGCGGTAGCCTCAACGGTGCGCTGTTCTTCACCCGGGTACACGACGATCACCTGCTCGGCTACGACGCAGCAACCTTCGCCACCAATGCCTTCAACGCCGACACCCGCACCCGTGGTGCCGAATTGGAAGGCAGCTGGCGCTTCGATTACGGCCTGACCCTGGCCGCCAGCGCCACCTACCTCGATGCCAAGATCACCAGCGGCGTGCAAGGCATCCAGGCCGGTGACGTCGCTGCCGGCAACCGCACCCCGGATGTTCCGCGCTGGAGCGGCAACTTCAACGCCAGCTGGAAACACCCACTAGGCACCTTCGCCAGCCTCGGTGAAACCACCCTCAACACCAGCCTGAACTATCGCTTGGTGGGCGAGCGCGCAGCCGACCCGCAAAACCACTTCAACCTGGACAACTACGAGAAACTCGACCTGCGCGCGGGCCTCGACAGCAAATACGGCGAAGTCTATGCCTTCGCCGACAACCTGCTGAACCAGACTTACGACACCTACGGTTTCTACAGTGACCCGGTGGCCTACGGTGCACCGGCACGCCGCCGTACCTTGGGCGTAGGCTACACCTATCAGTTCTGACCCGCCCCCGTCGCCGGCAAGCCGGCTCCTACACCAATGGCAACCTGTAGGAGCCAGCCCGCCGGCGATGGCCACAACTGGGGCTCAGAACTGGTAGCTATACCCCACGCCTGCCGAACGCCCGCGTCCCGGCATGCCGGTCAGCACCTGGTCGGTGGAGTACGAACCGTACAGGTCGTAGCGTGCATCCAGCAGGTTGTCGCCCCACAGGTAGATCTCTGAGCCGCCACTCTCCAGGCCCAGGTGCAGGTCCAGCTTGGCGTAGCCCTTGAGGTCGTAGTGGTTCTGCGGGTCGGCCGGACGGTTTTTCTGTACGCGGTAATTGAGCAAGGTGTTCAGGCGTGGCGCCGGCAACCCGAGCAAGGCCCCCAGGTTCTTTTGCCAGGCGACGCTGAAGTTGCCGCTCCACAGCGGCACATCCGGCACGCGACTGCCCGCCGCCACGTCACCGCCGGACACACCCGGCGCATCCGACGTCACCACCGCATTGGTGTAGCTCACGGCACTGCCCAAGGTCAGTTCATCGGTGACGTGCCAGGTGGTCGACAGCTCAGCGCCCTTGCTGCGGGTGTCGGCATTCACTGCGCTGACCGCCAGGGTGTTGAAGTCGTAGCCCAGCAGGTGGTCGTCCTGCACGCGCGTGATGAACAACGCCCCTTCCAGGCTCAGGTCGCCCCCGGCACTTTCATGTTTGAAGCCCAGTTCGGCGGAATTCACCTTGGCGGCCTTGTAGGGCTCGCTGTCCTTGATCGACGTGGCGTAGTCGTTGAACCCCGCCGACTTATAGCCCCGTGACAGCACCGCATACACATTAGTCTGCGGCGTCAGCGCGTAGCTCAGCGCCACGCGTCCGGTGCTGTAGTTGTCCTGCAAACGCCGGCTGTCGCTGACCTGCGCGCCGCCACTGGAATAATCGGCACCATAGGTCTTGCGGTCCCAGGTGTGGCGCAGGCCGGTGGTGAGTTTCCAGTCTTCGGCAATCGGGTACGTCACCTCACCATAGGCCGCGTAGCTGTTGATGCTGAAGTCGCGCAACTGTTGCGCGCCATTGGTGAAGTTGTTGGAATCGAAACTGCGTTCGGAGCGCGACAGGTTGAGCCCCGTCACCCAAAACACATCGGCATCCGCCAGTGATCCCAGACGCAGGTCCTGACTCCACACGCGCTCATGGGCCGAGTCTTCGATCAGGTATTCGAACGGGGAACCGTACAACGCCCGCGTGATGTTGCGATCGTAGCCTTTGACGGCATTGAAGTCGGTGCTGGTATAGGCGCTGATCGAGGTGATGCGCGACTGCGCCAGGTCGTGATTGAGTTCGAAGGAGTAACGCTCGTTGGTCTTCTGGTTGCCATCAAAGGTACCTGGCGTGTAGTCCAGGCTCGGGCGATTGCCAAACGGACGCAGCAGTTCCAGGCCCGCATAATGCTCGGCGCGCTGGCGCTCGGCGGTCAAAAGGCCGGTGGTGCCCTGGTCGTTGTCCCACAGCAGGCTGCCGCGCAGAGCGAGGTCCCGGGGTTTGGTCAGCGGGTCGCCGTCCTGTTGGTCATCGACCCAGTTATCAAAGCCGCTGCGACGCACCGCGATACGCCCGGCCAGCGAGTCGGTCAACGGCCCGCCCACGGCGCCTTCCGTCATGAACTGGCCTTGGTTGCCCACTTCGCCACGCACATACCCCTCCAGCACGCGCGTCGGTTTGCGGGTGGTGACGTTGATCGCGCCCGCCTCGCTGTTGCGCCCCAGCAATGTGCCCTGCGGGCCCTTGAGCACCTCCACCTGCTGCACGTCGAGCGTCGCCAGCGCCGCATTGCGCACTGACATTGGCACGCCGTCCACATTCAACACCACCGAACCGTCATCCATGCTCATCTGGTTCAGTGACCCGACACCACGGATACGCACATTGGCGTCATTGGCGCCGCCCCAGGAGTTCACATCCACCCCCGGCGTGGTGCGCAGCGCGTCTTCCAGGGTGCGCAGGCGCCGAGTCTCGAGGGTTTGCCCATCGATCACCGAGAGACCAAAGGGAATGTCCTTGGCACTCTCCTGGCTCAAGCGCGCGCTGACCGTCAGCGGTGCCAGTTCGATGGCCTCCGCAGGGGCCTGCGGCTGATAGTCAGCGGCATAGGCCGTGCACATCTGGCTGGACAAGCCCAGCGCCATGGCCTGGGTCAAGACGTTGGCCCGCCAGCCGAGGGGGCGGCGCAGCGGTTGGATTAACAGTGCAGATGACATGACAACGCTCCAAAAGGCAGGGATGGTTCAAATTCATTGCGCAGGGCCCCAGCGCTCAAGCGCAGCGGCAATCGCGTCAGGATCAGGCGCGCCCAACAAGGGCTGGATCGCAGCCGGCCATCCCTGGCCGTTTCGGATGGCGGCGGTCATTGCCGTCAGTTGTTCGGGGCTTTGTTCAGCGGTCCATGCCAGACTCGCCAGGGCTGCATAAGTGGCGGCCCAGCCATGCTCGCGGGCATCAGCCAGGGTGCCGACGGGTTCGCCGTCATTGCCCAGCGCGCGGGTCAGGTCATCGGCCATGAGTTTCACCAGTGCCGCGCGCGCCTCAGGACCGTCTACATCCGCCACACACAGCAAGCCGATCGCGCCCGCCACGCCCTGGCTCAACCACAGGTAACCCGGCACCTGCCGCAGGTCGCTGGCGTCAATCAACACCCGGCGGGCAAGCAGTTCGGCAATATGCGCACGGCGTGCCGAACGCCCGACGCCGGTCGCGGCCACGTCCCAATCCGGCGATTGGGCGAGCAACAGCTGACCGTGGCTCAAGCGGCTGTCGCCCATGCCGGTCGGCCACTGGCTCACGCCCTCCACCACCGGGCGACTGCCCAGGCGTCGCGCCACACAGGTGCTCATCAGGTCCAGGTCTTCGCGCACTTCAACAGCCGTTTGCTGGCGGCTGGCATCCGCCTTAGCCTGCAAGCTGTAGGCAAAATCCAAGGGCGCCGCGCTGTGACCGTTGAAGTCCTGTCCATCAATCTCAACGTGCCATTGCCAGTCGCCCGCCGGCGCGATGGCCTCCACGGCGACGGCGGAACCTGCCGCCAAGGTGGGTACGTCGGCTGCCAAACCGACCTCGCTGCGTTGCACCGGCGCACGCAGCAGCCGCTCGCTGTCCAGCCCCAGGCGCGGCATAACGCGGCGCGCTTGCAGCCACACACCGTGCGGCCCCAACCAGAACGCTTCGCCTTCCGACGGCCAGCCGTTGGCGCTGACCGTCCAGTTCAACTCCACAGTGCAGGCGTTCGTCGCACAAGGTGCCAGGGGAACGCGCAGGTGTTCGGTGGCCTGTTCGAACGTGACCGGTTGCCCCATCACGCACACCGCCGTCACCTGCAAACCTGGCGGCAACTCGGCGTCCAATTGGCTGGCCACCACGGCGTCCAGCGTCCACTGACCCTCAACCTGACGCGCAGCGGAATCCACGCGCAGTTGCACGCGCCCGCCCGCCACCTGCCAGGCCGTTGCGCCGGGCAGCCAGCGCTGTTCCCAGGCGGCGCGTTCAACACGCTCCTCGGCCACCGATTGGTAGTCGCCCTGCTCCACCAGGTGATGGTGCAAAGCCACGCCACTGCCCAGCAGACCCAAGGCGCCCAGGACCAACACGGCGAGCGGCAACGGCTGGCCCACGTCAGCGAAACGGCGGCGCTCGGGACCGCGAGGCAATACCAGTGCGGCCACGCCGACCATCACCGCGCAACCTGCGAGTTTCCAGCCTGCCAGGGTGCCGAGATACGGTAACCAGGGCGCCCAGCCGGCGAGTTGCGACAACGCCACATGCGCCGGTATCCCCATCGCATAGGCGGGGTAGCTGACCAGCCCCAATTCGTGGTTGAGCACCAGGAAAAACGTCAGCAGCATCGACGTGGCGTACGCGAGCCCCGAGCGGCGAATCAACGCGTGCACCAGCACCGTCAGCGCGGCCAGTTCCAGCAGCGGCGGCGCGAACACCAGCGCTTGGTAGACCAGTACAAAGCCCGGCGCCAGGCTGTCGGGCGCAGCGATGGCGCTGATCAGCAGGCTGGCAATGCCTGGCACCAGCGCCAAGGTCAGGGTCGCCAACAACACACAGGCCGTACGGCCGAACAATCGCAGCCAGGTCGGTGCGGGGGTCGCCTGCAACATCGCCCCGAGGCCTTCGACGTCATCACGCCGACACACCAAGCCCACCAGCGCCGCGATAATAAAGGCAATCACCAGGAACAACGCGCTCGACAACAGCGGCAGGGTCAGATCCGCCCGTGGCACCATCGGCCCGCGCGCATGCCACACGCCGTGGACAAAACCACTGAGCACGCCCATCACCAGCAGCAAGCCGAGCGCCACCCACCAGATCCGCCGTGCAAACAACTGGCGTACCTGCCAGCGCGCTTCATGCCACAAGGCGTGCGTCCAACGACTGGCCGTCAAAGGACCCGGCAATTGCACGTCACGGCTGCGCAGCATCGGCGGTTCCGTCAGCACCGCACCGCTGCGCCTGCCCATCAGGCCCTGGCGCGTGGTGCGCGCCAACACCACGGCCAGCACCAGCAGCGGCAACACACACCACAACGCGCGGTTGAGCCAGAACCCCGGCGTCAGCGCCAACAGCGACTGCGACTTCTGCGCGGTGCTCCAGGTTTCGACCTGGGCCTGGGCAAAGGTAAATAGCGACGGGTCCAGGCTGGCCGCCAACAGCGGGTTGATATGCCCGCCCTTGAGTACGACCACTGCAAACATCCACAGCAGCATCAATACCGTCGCCAGGGCAAAGGGCGCAGCCAGGCCACGGCTGCGCAACGCCAGCAGGTAATACAACGCACCGATTCCAGTGCTCACCGGCAACAGCAAGGCGACCCAGGCAAAGGCCAACGCCGACCAGACCGGCGCACCGATACTGGCCGCTGGTACCCAGCCGAGCCAGCCCAATACCGGGCTGACCAGGAAGCCGATAATCAACGCACTGGCGAGCAACCCACCCACCAGCGCCGCGCCGATAAAACGCCCCCACAGCAGCGCCGGCAGCGACAGCGGCAAGGCCAGCAGCACCTCTTCCAACTGCGCCTTGCGGTCGCGCAGGGCCGGCTGCGCAAACACCCAGGCCCAGGCAAAAAACAGGAAGAACATGCAACCGCACGACATCAGGTAAATCAGGCTGGGTGCATTGCGGGCGATGTCGCTGGCGCCCATTTTCTGCACGTAGTCGGCATTCGTCAGGGACATCAGCAGGTAGCCGGTGAGGCCGAGAAACACCAACAAGGGAATGCCACTGCGCAGCCCGGCACGGACTTCCACCCAGGCTTCACGCAACAGCAAGGCGACGGTATTCATGCGTCCACCGCCTCGCCGGCCTGGGCCAGCGCCAGGTAATAGATATCCTCCAGACGCGGCGCGTGGGGGCTGAAACGCGGGTCTGCCGGACGCTCGCCGTGCACGATCACGCGACTGCCTTGTGGGCTGGCGGCCACATGCAATGCTTCGGGCAACGATTCACCACGGCTGAACGGCGCTTCCCACAAGCGGCCCTGTTCGGCAGCGAGCAAGTCGGCCGGGCGACCTTCGACAATAATCTGCCCGTCGGCCAACACCGCCAGGCGGCTGCACAGGTTCTCGACGTCTTCGACGATATGGGTCGAGAGCAGCACGATGGATTCGGCGGCGACATCCGCCAGCACCCGATGAAAACGGTTGCGTTCGGCCGGGTCTAGGCCCGCCGTGGGCTCATCGACGATCACTAAGCGCGGCGAACCCACCAGCGCCATGGCGATACCGAACCTGCGCAACATGCCGCCCGAATAGGTCGCCAACGCACGGTGGGCCGCCTGCTGCAAGTTGACCTTATCCAGCAGGGCCTCGATTTCCTCGCGGCGCTGGCGGTTGTCGGTACGGCCCTTGAGCCAGGCGAACCGGTCGAGCAAATCCCGCGCACTCACGCCGGGGTACGCGCCCAGTTGCTGCGGCAGGTAACCCAGGCGGCGACGCAGATGATCGGGGCCGCGCAGAACGTCCACGCCGTCCAGGTGAATGCTGCCGGCGTCCGGCAGTTGCAGGGTCGCCAGGGTGCGCATCAGGCTGCTCTTGCCGGCGCCGTTGGGACCGAGCAAGCCATACATTCCGGGGCCAACACTCAGGTCCACGCCGCGCAGCGCTTCGACGCCATTCTTGTAGCGCTTGCGCAGGCCGCGCACTTGTAAACCCGAATCGACAGACATCCGCAACTCCATGAAGAGGCCCTGCAAGAGGGCGGCGAGCGACGGTAGTCAAGGCCGTGGGCCGGGCTCTACCCGATTCAAGTCATTTTCCAACCGCATCGCGCGGCGTATCGGCGTCATGTCCCGCAACTGCGCCCGTGCAATCGGCACTGGGCAAACGGATACGGGGCAAAAACGATTCGATCCGGGTAGTCGCCAAAATGAGAATGACTAGCATCTCCCCCATGCATTTGCCTGCCCCCAGCGCCTGGGCCAACCCCGGCCCGGGCCCTAGCGATGAGAAGACGTTGAGCCATGGCCACTCCCAGCACCTCAACCGCAACACTGCTGCGCCAATCCCTGTCCGACGCCCTTGGACTGCCCGCCGACCAGGTGCCCCTGGAGGCCAACCTGATCGAATGGGGCCTGGACTCCGTCACCCTGATCCGTCTTGCCGGCCAATGGCGGCGCCAGGGCCTGGCCGCGCGTTTCGCCGACTTGGTGGCGGACCCACGCCTATGTACCTGGCTAGCCCTGCTTGACACCGCCCCCACGGCCCCCGCGCCGGTCAGCACCGCTACCGATGACGGGCTGCCGTTCGAACTGGCGCCGATGCAGCACGCTTACTGGATCGGTCGCGCCCCTGGCCAAGCGCTGGGTGGCGTGGCTGCACACTTCTATAACGAGTTCGATGGCCACGACGTTGACCCGATACGGTTGGAAGCCGCCGTGCGTGCCCTGTTCGCGCGGCACCCGATGTTGCGGGCGCAGTTTCTCGATGACGGCCGCCAGCAGGTCCTCGCGCACAGCCCGTGGCCGGGGCTCACGGTGCATGACCTGCGCCAGGCCGGCGCCGAACAGGTGCAACAACGGCTGGCAGCCTTGCGAGCCGAGCTGTCCCATCGCAAGTTGGCCGTGGAACAAGGCCAGGTGCTGGATATCCAGCTGTCGTTGTTGCCCGACGGCACCCGCCTGCACCTGAACCTCGACATGCTCGCCGCCGATGCCTTGAGCCTGCGCACCCTGCTCGGCGACCTGGTGCTGTTGTACCGCCAACATCCCCTGCCCGCGCTGGACTACACCTTTGCCCGCTACCTGGCTGACCTGCGCCAGGAACAGGCCAGCGCCGAGCAGCGGGATCGTCACCAACAGGCGCGCGACTACTGGTTGCAGCGCCTCGATCAATTGCCCGGTGCGCCGAGCCTGCCGATCAAGGCCCAGGGCGATGACCGCCAGGTCTGCCGCCGTCACCATTGGCTGCCGCCGTCAGAACGCCAGGCATTCGAACGCCAGGCGCGGGAGCACGGGCTCACGCCGGCCATGGCGTTGGCGGCGGTGTTCAGTGAAGCCCTTGGCGCGTGGTGCGATACACCCGAGTTGCTGCTCAACCTACCGCTATTCAACCGCACGCCGCTGCATGCCGACGTCGATCGCCTGGTCGGGGATTTCACTTCGTCGATCCTGCTGGCCTGGGACGGCCGGGTCGCCGGCACGTTTGCCGCACGCGCCACCACCCTGCAACGCCGCTTCCACAGCGATGTCGCACACAGCGCGTTTTCCGGCCTGGAGGTGTTGCGTGAACTGTCCCGCCAACGCGGTGAACAAGTCCTGGCTCCCGTTGTATACACCAGCGCACTGGGCCTGGGTGAGCTGTTCGCCGAGGGCGTGCAGGCCAGTTTCGGCCAGCCGGCGTGGATCATTTCCCAGGGCCCGCAGGTGTGGCTCGATGCGCAAGTCACCGAGCTGGACGGCGGCATTCTGATCAACCTCGATGCGCGTGAAGGGCTGTTCGCCGACGGTGTGCTCGATGGCGTGTTCAAGGCCTATACCGACCTGCTGCAACGCCTGTGTTTTGACCCGGACGCCTGGCATCAGGCACCGTCTGCGCTGATCCCCGCCGAGCAACTGGCCCTGCGCCAAACCGTGCAAGGCCAGCCTGCTGCCCTGCCCGTCAAGCGCCTGCACGAGGCATTTTTTGCCCAGGCACGCCTGACGCCCACCTTGCCTGCGCTGCTGCAGGGCCACCCTCCCGTCATCGGCTATGGCGAGCTGGCCGAGCGGGCCCTGCAAGTTGCAGCGTACCTGGAAGACCAAGGCATCCAGCGCGGCGATGTCGTGGCGCTGCAACTGCCCAAGGGCCCCGAGCAAGTCATCGCGGTACTGGGCATCCTCGCCTGCAGCGCCACGTACCTGCCGATCGGCATCGACCAGCCCGACGCGCGTTGCCAGAAAATCTGCGAAAGCTCAGGTGCGCGGTTGCTGCTCAAGGCCCTGCCACCTGCGGGCCCCGCGCTGGACGCGCCCCGGCCCGGTGCGGTCAGCGACCTGGCCTACATCCTCTATACCTCCGGTTCCACTGGCGAACCCAAGGGCGTAGAAATCAGCCACCTGGCCGCCGCCAACACCGTGGAAGACCTGCAACGGCGCCTCCAGCTGACCGCCGATGACCGCATTCTCGCGCTCTCTGCGCTGGAGTTCGACCTGTCGGTGTTCGACCTGTTTGCTGCGCTGTCCAACGGCGCAGCGGTGATTGGCATCGAGCCCGAAGCGCAGCGCGATGCCGAGCGCTGGCGTGAACTGGCCTTGCAGCACCGCGCCAGCGTGCTCAACTGCGTGCCGGCGTTGCTGGACATGTTGCTCGGTTGCGCCCCGGCCGACGCGCGCCTGCCGCTGCGTGCGGTGTTGCTCGGCGGTGACAAAGTCGCCCCGGACCTGGCGCCACGGTTGTGGGCCCAGGCGCCGGGCTGTCGCTTCATGGCCTTGGGCGGCGCCACCGAAGCGGCGATCCACTCGACGCTGTTCGAAGCCCTACCCGGCCAGCCATTGCCTTGGCACTGCCTGCCTTACGGCAAACCGCTGGACAACGTCAGCCTGCGCATCGTCGACCACCAGGGCCATGACTGCCCGGACTGGGTGGCCGGGGAGCTGTGGATCGGCGGCGCCGGGGTGGCCCAGGGTTATCGCGGCGACCGCGTGCGCAGCGCCGAACGTTTTGTCGACTATCAAGGCCTGCGCTGGTACCGCACAGGCGACCGGGCGCGCTACCACCCCGACGGCACTGTGGAGTTCCTCGGGCGTAGCGACTTTCAGCTCAAGCTGCATGGCTACCGCATCGAGGCCGGCGAAGTCGAGCAGGCGCTGCTGGCCTGCCCAGGCGTGGAGCACGCGGTCGTGTTGCTGACCGGCCAGCAATTGGCGGCGGTGGTCCGTCTGGCGCACGGCGCCGTGCAGCCTGTGCAGATCGACCTGCCGGGCCTGGCCGAGCGCCTGCCGGCGTATATGATTCCCTCGCTGATCCTTGGCTGCGCGCAGTTGCCCTTGACCGGCAACGGCAAGGTCGACCGCAAGGCCTTGCACGCGTGGCTCGTCCAGCATAGCCCGGTGCAGCAGGCCAACCTGACGGCGCCCTGCGGCGTTATCGAACAACAGGTGGCCCGCGCCTGGCAGCAGTTGCTTGGCTGTGGTGAGGTGTGCCGCGAACACAGCTTCTTTGCCCTGGGTGGCGACTCCCTGAGCGCCACCCGCCTGGTGCGCCTGCTCGCCGAACAAGGGCTGGGCGGTGCACGCATCGCCCAGGTGTTTGCCAAGCCGGTGCTGGCGCAGTTTTGTGTCGACCTGCATCAACAGGCACAGGCCGAACCCGCACACACCGTTGTTGCAGACCTGGCGCAACGCCACGCGCCCTTCCCTATGACTGAGGTGCAGCAGGCCTATTGGCTGGGCCGCGACCCCAGCCTGGTATTAGGGGGCGTGAGTTGCCACTTCTACCGTGAATACGACGTCGAGGACCTTGACCTGCCGCGCCTGCAACACGCCTTGCAGCGCTTGATCGAACGCCACGAAATGCTGCGCGCTGTGTTCGATCACAGTGGCCAGGCGCGCATCCTGCAACAAGTGCCGGCCTTCGTGATCGGCCAGGGCCACGCCAGCCTGGAAGAGCTGCGTGAACACTGTGCCCATCGCGTGTTCGCCCCTCACCAATGGCCGCTGTTCGATGTGCAAACGGTGACCCAAGGCCGGCACACACGCCTGGCGATCAGCCTGGACAATTTGATCCTCGACGCCCTGAGCATCCTGCGCTTCTACACCGAACTCGATGCGTTGTACCGCGAGCCCGACATTGCGCTGGCCCCGTTGGATCTGTCGTTTCGCGATTACCAATTGCAGTGCGCCGCTGCATCTGAAGAGTTGCACGCCGCGCAGCGCTTCTGGCAGGAACGCCTGCCCGAATTGCCGCCGCATCCGCAGTTGCCACTGGCCGCCGATCCCGCCAGCCTGGGCCGACCACGCTTTGAACGCCTGCAAGGGCAGATCGATGCCAGCGCCTGGCAAGCGATCCTGTCCAAGGCCCAGCAACAGGGGCTCACCGCCTCGGCGGTACTGCTCTGCGCTTTTGCCGAAACCCTCGGCCGCTGGAGTGCACGCCCGGACCTGAGCCTCAACCTCACACTGTTCGATCGCCGCCCCGTGCACCCGCATATCGACCAGGTAATGGGCGACTTCACATCGCTGACCCTGCTCGGGTATGTGCCCGTGGCGGGTGAGCGTTGGGTTGACCGTGCACGGCGTACGCAACAATCCCTGGGCGAGGCGTTGGAGCATCGCTGCGTGGGTTCCGTCAGCCTGCTGCGCCAGCTGGCCCGGGGCAATGGCGAGCAACAGGTGAGCATGCCGGTGGTGTTCACCAGCGCCCTGGGCGTCCCGGATGGCACAGCGGCGCCGGTGGACGGACCGTTTGCCCACCAAGTGTTCGGCCTGACACAAACCCCGCAAGTGTGGCTCGACCACCAGGTCGTCGAAGCCAACGGTGGTATTGCCCTGAACTGGGACCGTGTGGTCGGCCTGTTTCCCAAAGGTCTGGTTGAAGCGATGTTCGACGCTTACCTGCAGAGCCTCAACTGGTTGGCCGAGCACGCCTGGGACAGCGCGCCACCCGACCTGCTGCCCCAGGCCCAAGCGCAACGGCGTGCCCAACTCAACGCCCCGATCGACTGCGTGCCGGGCGACCCGACGCTGCACCAGGGTTTCTTTGAACAGGCGCGCCAGACGCCGCAGCGCCCGGCCTTGTTATGGGGTGAACACGGCACGCTGAAGTACGGCGAACTGGCCGACCGCGCGCTGCGTATCGCCCACAGTCTGATGGACGCAGGTGTCGCACCCGGCGACCTGGTGGCCGTGTCCCTGGCCAAAGGGCCACAGCAGGTGGCCTGTGTGCTGGGCATTCTGGCGGCCGGCGCCGCCTATCTGCCGGTGGGTGTCGATCAGCCATTGCAGCGCTGCCAGCGCATCCTGCAACAGGCCGGCGTGACCCTGATGCTCGCCGAGCACGACCCGCAACTGCCCGGCGTCAAGCACCTAAAGCCCTCCACCGCGTTGAAGGCCGAACCGCTGGCGGCGCCACGGCCTCTCGTAGCGGGTGAGCTGGCCTATGTAATCTACACCTCCGGCTCCACTGGCCAGCCCAAGGGCGTGGAAATCACCCACCGCGCGGCGATGAATACCGTGGCCGAGATCAACCGCTGTTATGGCGTCCAAGCCACCGACCGGGGCTTGGCCCTGTCGGCGCTGGACTTCGACTTGTCGGTGTATGACCTGTTCGGCCTGCTCTCGGTGGGCGCCGCAGTGGTGCTGATCGACGAAGACCAGCGCCGCGATGCCCGCGCCTGGCTCAAGGCATTGCAACAGCACCGCGTGACCCTGTGGAACAGCGTGCCGGCGCTGCTCGACATGCTGCTAGAAGCCAACGCTCAAGACCGCCAGCCCCTGGACCTGAGGGTCGCTCTGCTGTCCGGCGACTGGATAGGCCTTGATCTGCCGCAACGCCTGCAAGAGCAGGCCCACGGTTGCCGCTTTATCGCCCTCGGCGGCGCGACCGAAGCAGCGATCTGGTCGAATCACTTTGAAGTACGCCAGGCAATGCCGGGCTGGCGTTCGATTCCCTACGGCGTGCCGCTGGCCAACCAGGCCTACCGGGTAGTCGATGCCCTGGGCCGTGACTGCCCGGACTGGGTCACGGGGGAACTGTGGATCGGCGGTGCCGGCGTCGCGCGTGGTTATCGCCACGCGCCGCAGCTGAATGCCGAGCGCTTTGTCGATGGCTGGTACCGCACCGGTGACCTCGGCCGCTACCACCCCGATGGCCTGTTGGAGTTTCTCGGGCGCGCCGACAGCCAGGTGAAGGTCCGTGGCCATCGCATCGAACTGGGCGAAATCGAAGCCGCCCTGGCGCGTCACCCCTGTGTGAACAGCGCCGTGGCGCTGGTCGCCGACCACCGACTGATGGCCGCCGTTACGGCCAGCACCTGCGCCGAGGTGCTCGCACAGCATCTGGAGCAGTGCCTGCCGGCCTACATGCGCCCGGAACAGATCCTGGTGCTGGAACGCCTGCCGTTGAGCAGCAATGGCAAGGTCGACCGCCGTGCGCTGCTCGCCCCCTTGAGCGCCGCTGCCCAGCCACGGGACGCGATGGATGAGCAACCGCTGAGCGCCGGCGAACAGGTGATCGCCGAGCTCTGGCAGCAATTGCTCAAGGTGCCGAGCGTCTCGCGCCACGACAACTTTTTCCGCCTGGGCGGCGACAGCCTGCTGGCCACGCGTTTTCTCGAAATGCTACGCAGCCGTCTGGGCGTGGAACTGCCCATGGGCCAGTTGTTCGGTGCCGCCAGCCTGCTGGAAGTGGCGCAGACCCTCGAACGCCTACCCACCCCGCACACCGTTGAAGAAGGCGTTATCTGATGCCCGCGCAACCACCCTTTTTTCCAGGAGCTGTCCCCATGCCCGCCGCCAAACTGCTAAGCGAACTCAAGTCCCTGGGCGTCGAACTCTGGCCCCAGGATGGCCAACTGAAATTCCGCGCGCCCCAGGGCCTGCTCGACACAGAACGCCTGGCGCAACTGCGCGAACACAAGCAACAGATCCTGCACCTGCTGGAGACACAGGAACGCCCGCTCGTGCAGGCCGATCCAGCGCAGCACCACACGCCCTTCCCCCTCACCGATGTGCAGAATGCCTACCTGCTGGGCCGCCAATCGTCCTTCGGCTACGGCAATGTCGCCTGTCATGGCTACCTGGAACTGAGCTGGCCAACCCTGGACCCGCAGCAGGTGGAACAGGCCTGGAACCGCCTGATCGCCCGCCACGACATGCTGCGAGCGGTGATCGCCAGCGAAGGTTCGCAGCGTGTGCTGCCCGACGTCGACCACTATCCTCTGGCCATCGCCGATTTGCGTGGCGCCACCCGCGAGCAGCACCAGCACGCGGTGCAACAGATTCGCCAGGCCATGGAGCAGAAGCTCTACCCCACCGAGGTCTGGCCGCTGTTCGAACTGCGTATGAGCCGCAGCGACAACGGCGACACGCTGCACTTCTCCATGGACTCCCTGATCGCCGACTGGGCCAGCGCGCAGCTGCTGTTCAATGAGCTGGAGCTGTTGCTGCAGGATCCCCAGGCAACGTTGCCTGCCCTGGACATCACCTTCCGCGACTATCTACTGGCCGAGCGCAGTTTGCTCGAAGGCAGCCGCCACCAACGTGACCGTGACTACTGGCTGGCCCGCATCGACGCATTGCCCGCCGCCCCACAACTGCCGGCGCCCCTGAGCGGCGAAGACACCCGCGTGCCCCGTTTTCAACGGCACTCTGCGCAGCTTGAGTCGCAGCCATGGGCAGCCCTGAAAAGCGCTGCCAGCGAACGCGGTCTTACCCCATCCATCGTGGTGCTGGCGGCCTACGTCGCCACGTTACAACGCTGGAGCCAGCAGCCTGCCTTCAGCCTCAACCTGACATTGCTCAACCGCCTGCCACTGCACCCGCAGGTGGATCGCCTGGTGGGCGACTTCACCTCGGTCAGCCTGTTGCAGGTCAACGATCCCGAAGGGCTGGACTTCACCGCCCAGGCACGCCAGTTGGGCAGCCAATTGTTTGCCGACCTGGAGCACCGGCTATTTTCCGGCATCCAGGTCATGCGCGAAATCGGTCGCCGTCGTGGGCGTGAAGCGGCGGCCATGCCGGTGGTCTTCACCAGCGCCATCGGCCTGGGGATCGAGGCACCGCCGGCCAGTCAACGCCGGGTGGGCCACGGCATCACCCAGACGCCGCAGGTCACCCTCGATTGCCAAGTGATGGATGACGCCAACGGCCTGCACATCCATTGGGACGTGCGCCAAGGCGTATTCCCCAACGGCCTGGTGGACGACATGCAACAGGCCTTTGTCGCCGAACTGCAGTTGCTCGCCCTCGATCCGGCCGCCTGGGAACATCCGGTGCAAGTGCCACTGCCGGCCTGGCAACAGCGCGAACGCCTGGCAGCAAATGCCACCGCCGCCCCGTTGCCCACCGGTCGCCTGCACGACGGCCTGCTGGCCATGGCTTGGGAACATCCTCACGCCCTGGCGGTGATCGATGCCAGTGGCAGCCTGACCTACGCCGCCCTTGCCGAACGCGCACTGGCCGTGGCCGCCTCCCTGCGTGAGGCCGGGTGCGGCGCGCAGGAACCCGTGGCGATCCTGATGCCCAAGGGTCTCGACCAAGTGGTGGCGGCCTACGGCGTGTTGCTCGCCGGCGCGGCCTATCTGCCCCTGGACAGCAACGCTCCGGCCGCACGCCGCGACCGCGTACTGCTAAGCGCCAAGGTGCGGCATGTGCTGGGGCATTCCCTGGCGCAGCCGAACACGCCGTTGCCCGAGACATTGCAATGGCACGCCGTAGACCGGTTGCCCTCGGCGGGCGCGGATTTCGAGCTGATCGAGGGCAGCCCCGATGACCTCGCCTACGTGATCTACACCTCCGGTTCCACCGGCGAACCCAAGGGCGTGATGATCAGCCATCGCGCCGCGCTCAATACCGTGCAAGACATCAACCGACGCTTCGACGTCAACGCCGATGACCGCGTACTGGGCCTGGCGCAGTTGAGTTTCGACCTGTCGGTGTATGACCTGTTCGGGCCACTCGCCGTGGGCGCAACCCTGGTGCTGCCCGACCCGGCACGTGGCGCCGACCCGTCGCACTGGGCCGAACTGGTGCAGCGCCATCAGGTCACGCTGTGGAACTCGGTGCCGGCACAACTGCACATGCTCGCCGACTACCTGCACGCCGAACCCCGCCCACTGGACAGCCTGCGCCTGGCCTTGCTGTCCGGTGACTGGATCCCGCTGAACCTGCCACCGCAACTCCAGGCGTTGTTGCCCGACCTGAAACTGGTGGGCCTGGGCGGCGCCACCGAAGCCTCGATCTGGTCGAACCTGCACCCCATCGGCGCCATCGACCCAGCATGGCGCAGCATTCCCTACGGCCTGCCGCTGGCCAACCAGGGCTTTCGAGTACTCGACAGCCACTGGCGTGATGCGCCGACCTGGGTGCCGGGCGACCTGTACATCACCGGTGTCGGCCTGGCCCAGGGCTACCTGGGCGATCCGGCATTGAGCGACGCACGTTTCTTTGCTCACCCGCTCGACGGCCAGCGCCTGTACCGCACCGGTGACCGTGGCCGCTATTTGCCGGGGGGGGAGCTGGAATTCCTGGGTCGTGAAGACGGCCAAGTGAAAATCCGCGGCCATCGGGTGGAACTCGGTGAGGTCGAGGCCGCACTGCTCGCCACCCCTGGCGTGGACACTGCGGTGAGCCTGGTCAGTGGCGACCTGTTGGCGTTCGTCACCGCTGCACGCGCCGAACCCGAGCCGCTGCCAGGCGCGCCGTTGCTCACGGCGGTCAAACGTTATGCCGACAGCCAGGTGGGCAGTTTCGATGCGCAACAGGTGCGCGAGTACCAGGCTGACTTGAGTGCCGCCGCATTGAGTTCGATGCTGGAGGTGTTGCTCAAGGCCGGACTTTTCAGCGGCGAACGGGCCGAACCGGACGCCGCCGCAATCCTGCACGCTTTGCAGGCCGAGCCGCGTCACCATTGGCTGGTTCGCCGCTGGTTGGGCGCGCTGTGCGAGGCGGGTCTGCTGCACTACACCCACTCGCACTACCGCCTCGCGCAACCCGCGCCCAACCCGGCGCTGGCGTGGGGCCGGGTGGAACAGGCGGTCGCCTCGGGGCTGTGCAGCCAGGCGCTGCTCGACTACCAGCTCAACCATGTGTGGCAACTGCCGCAACTGCTCAAGGGCGAGGTCAACCCGTTCGACTTGCTGTTCCCCCAAGGCCAACTGGACTTGGCCTTGCAGTTGTACGGCGGGGATGCCGTGTCGCGCTACAACAACCACAGCATCGCGGCGCTGATCAACCGCCTGGCCACCCACCATCAAGGCGACGGCCCGCTGCGCATCCTCGAAATCGGCGCCGGTACCGGCGCCACCAGCGCGCCGGTCATCAGCTTGCTCGATGGGCTGGAAGTCGACTACCTGTTTACCGACATGACCGCGTTTTTCCTGCCGGCGGCCAAGCAGCGCTTTGCTGAACAGGCCTGGGTACGCTATGGCGTATTGGACATCGACCAGGACATCCGCCCTCAGGGTTTGGCCAGCAACAGCGTGGATATCGTGCTGTGTGCGGGCATGCTCAACAGCGTCAAGGACATCGACAATGCCCTCGGCCAAATCACCGAGTTGCTCAGCCCTGGCGGCTGGCTGGTGTTCAGCGAACCGACCGGCGAATGGCCGCCGATCCTGCTGACACAGGGCTTCATGATGACACCGGCCAATGGCGACCACGACCAGGGCCGCAGTGGCCTGCGCGACGCCGATATCTGGCAGGCGCGAGTCAAGGCCTTCGGTGGCGAATGCCTGCCTGCCCTGCCCCAGGCCGATCATCCGCTGGCCGCCCTCGGCATGCAGGTATTCTCCGCGCGCTTCAAGGCCGGCGTGCAGCGCCTGAGTGTCGACAGCCTGCGCCGCGCCCTGGCCAAACGCCTGCCGGACTACATGTTGCCAGCGCACCTGCAGGTACTCGACCGCTTGCCGCTGACCGCCAACGGCAAGGTCGACCGCAAGACCTTGGCCGGCTGGCGCCCTGCCGCCGATGCCCAGGCCTCCAGCAGCCAGGAAGCGCCGAGCGATCCACTCAGCGCCGAGTTGTGCCGCCTGTGGGCCGACGCCCTGGGGCTGGCGCAGATCGGCGTCGAGGACAGCTTCTATGAAAAAGGCGCCGACTCGCTGATCCTCGCCCGCGTCGCTGGCCAACTGCGTGAGCAACTGCCCCAGGCCCAAAGCCTGAGCTACGACACCTTGCTGCGCCAGATGCTCAACGAGCCCAATGTCGCCGCCCTCGCGCGCCTGCTCAATCAGGGTGAAGCCACGCCGGGCGCGATTGCCGCCAGCGGTGAAGCGCAACGTTCGTCCAGCAGCAACGCGCTGGTGGTGCCATTTGGCGGAGGTGACGTCGGCCCGGTCCGGGTGATGTTCCACGCCGCCCTCGGCACCCTGGATTATTTCCAGCACCTGGGCCGCGCCCTTGCCGACCAACAGGCCGGCCCGGTGATTGGCTTTGCCGTGGCTGACACCGAACAGTACCTGGCGCTGGAGCCCAAACGCCTGATCGAGCACGTGGCCGAGGACTACGCCGAGCGCTTGATTGCCGACGGTCATCAACGTTTTCAGCTGATCGGCTACTGCCTCGGCGGGCTGCTGGCGACTGAGGTTGCCCGGCGCTTGCTCGAACGCGGCATGGAGGTGGTCGACCTGAGCCTGATCGACAGCATCCCGATGTTCATCGACACCGACGAAGAGCTGGCCTACGAGGCGATCTTCGTGCCCAACCTGAACCTGGACCCAGTGAAAACCGTGTTTGGCGCGCACATCGAAGACTACGACGTGTACCGCGCCATCGACTGGTTGATGGCCCGCGACAACCGCCGCGTGCCGGCCGGGGCCATGGCGGCGTTGAGCGGCGATCCGGGGCTGGACGCGCTGGCGCTGGCGGTCCAACAGCAATCGGCGCGCAGCCAGGAGGAGCGCCTGGCCGAATACGCACGCCTGGCCTCGGGCCAGGCCGGGGTGCCGATCGGCCCCGAACTGGTACCGACGCTGTTTCGTGTGTGCCGCCACAGCATGCGGGCGGCGCGGTTCGACCCGCCGCCGTTCCTCGGCAACATGACCTACCTGCGCTGCCTGGAGCAGCAATCGTTCGGCATCACCGGCGGCGTCGGGCATTTGGCTGCACCGTTCTGGGAAGACGCCTGCCTGGGCCGCTTCGAGCTGATCGACGTGCCCGGCAATCACTTCAGCGTGATCGAACCGCCCCACGTCCACACCGTTACTGCGCACCTGCTTGAGGCCCTTCGGAAAAACTCATGACCACTGCCTTGGATACTCTGAAACGCCCGGTCAATCGCCTCATCCGTCTCGGTGTGGTGTTCGCCGCCCTCGGCGCATTGGTCAACCTGGTGCCCTTTATCGGCCTCACCGAACTGGGCCGCTTGCTGTTGGCCGGCAGCGCCGACAGTAAGACCCTATGGCTGTGGGCCGCGCTGGTGGTGATCGCCCTGAGTGTGGGGTGGATGGCCAGTGGCGTGGCGCTGTGGTTGACCCATGTGGCTGACCACCGGCTGCAATCAAGTTTGCGCGAAGCCATGGTGCGCAAGCTCGGGCGCGTGCCGTTGGGCTGGTACACCGACACCACCTCCGGCGCCGTGCGCAAGGTGGTGCAGGACGACCTCGAAGACCTGCACCACCTGGTCGCCCACCACGCGGTGGAACTCACCGCAGCCATCGTCACGCCGTTGGCGGGCCTGCTGTGGCTGGCGACGCTGAACTGGCGGCTGGCGCTGCTGGCGGTGCTGACACTGCCCATCTACGCGGTGGCCTACACCCTAATGATGCGCGGTTTTGGCGCCAAAATGCAGTTGCTGGACAAGAGCATGACCCGGGTCAGCGCGGCAATTGTCGAGTTCGTGCACGGCATTGCCGTGGTCAAGGCGTTCGGCCAGGTCGGCCAGGCGCACCGTAGCTATCAGCAGGCGGTCAACCAGTTCAGCGAGCAGTACGCCGGCTGGGTCAAGCCGCTGCTGCGCCTGGAAGCCTTTTCCTCGATGGCCTTGAGTGTGCCGGTGATCCTGCTGGTGAGCCTGGGGGTGGGAAGCCTGTTGCTGGCGCACGGTTGGATCACACCGCTGGAGCTGTTCGCCGAAACCCTGGTGGCGGTGGTCATTCCGCAGTCGCTGCTGGTGATCAACCAGAGCCTCACGGCCCAGCGTACGGCCCTGGCGGCAGCGGATCGCATCGAAGCGCTGCTGGACGTTGAGGAATTGCCTACGCCCAAGGCCTGCGTCCAACCCCAGGGCAGCGACATCCGCTTTGAACAGGTGCAGTTCGGCTACGACGCCGAGCACCTGATCCTCAAGGGCGTCGACTTGCACTGCCCGGCCGGCAGCGTGACCGCATTGGTCGGCGCGTCCGGCGCCGGCAAGTCGACCCTGGCCAAGCTGGTGCCGCGCTTTCATGACGTCAACGCCGGCCGTATCTGCGTGGGCGGCGCCGATGTGCGCGAGATCGACCCGCGCCAGTTGTATCAACACGTGGGCTTCGTGTTGCAGGACGCCCAACTGGTGCACGGCACGGTCGCCGACAACCTGCGCCTGGGCCGCCCGGATGCCAGCGATGCAGAGGTCGAGGCGGCAGCGCGCTCGGCGCAGATCCATGCGCGTATCCAGGCCCTGCCCCGGGGTTATCAATCGGTGATCGGCGAAGATGCGATCTTCTCCGGTGGCGAGGCGCAGCGCGTGTCCATCGCCCGCACGCTGCTGGCCGACACGCCAGTGCTGATCCTCGATGAAGCCACCTCCCACGCCGATCCCGAGTCCGAAGCACTGATCCAGGATGCACTGTCTGCCTTGGCACGTGGCCGCACGGTGCTGGTGATTGCCCATCGCCTCGCGAGCATCAGCGGGGTCGACCAGATCGTCGTCCTCGACCAGGGCCGCGTGCTGGAAAGCGGCCGCCATGAACACCTGCTGAACGCCAATGGCGCCTATGCCCGACTGTGGCGAGCCGGCACCGAAACCCCTGCCGTGGAGATGTCCCTGTGATTCGCAGCCTTGTGACCTTACTGGGCCCGGCCCATGCCCCGCGCCTCTACCGTTACCTGGCGTGGCTGGTGACCAGCGCCGTGCTGCAAGGCCTGGCCGTGGCGCTGCTGGTGCCGATCCTGCACGCGTTGTTCGCCGGCGACCTGCCCACGGCCACCGCCTGGCTGGCGGGCCTGGCGGCCATGGTGGTGCTGACCTGCATCGCCCACTACCAGCAGGCCATGAAGGGCTTTGCCCTGGCCTTGCTGGTGCTGACGACCTTGCATGATCGCCTCGGCCAGCACCTGGTAAGCCTGCCGTTGGGCTGGTTCAACTCGGAAAAGGTCGGGCGCCTGTCACGCAGCGCTACCAGCGGCACGTTGATGGTCACCGGTTTGTTTGCCCATTACCTGGGGCCGGTGGTGTCCGGGGTGGTGGTGCCGGCCACCGTGGCGCTGACGCTGTTCGTGTTCGACTGGCGCCTGGGCCTGACGGCTGTGTTGTGTGCGCCGCTGATCTACTTCACCCATCACTGGTCGGCCGCCGCCATCGGCAGCAACGATGCGCGAGTGGAAGCCGCCGCGACACTGGCCGGCAACCGGGTGGTGGAGTTCGCCCGCTATCAGCAAGTGCTGCGCGCGTTTGGCCGCACCCAGGACGGCTACGCGCCGTTACAGGCGGCCAATCAGGCGCAAAAGCTGGCGGGTGGCTCGATGCTGTCGCAGACCTTTCCCAAGCTGCTCGCCGGTGGTTTGACCGTGCAGCTGGCCTTTGCGCTACTGGTCGGCGTGGGCATTGCACTGGCGGCTCATGGTGAAATCGATGCGATCCAGTTGGTGGCCCTGCTCGCCCTGGCAGCACGATTCGTGGGGCCATTGGCCGAAGCCGCAGCACGCAGCGGCCTGTTGCGCATGGCCGGCAACGACCTGGATCAATTGGTGAGTATCCTGCGTGAGCCGCCGTTGCCCGAACCCGCCGTCAGCCTGCCCCTGTCAGCACCCGGCAGCCTGGCCTTCGAACACGTGAGCTTCGCCTACCCGAGTGGTCCGACGGTTTTGCGCGACCTGACCTTCAGCGCCCCGGCGCATTCGATGACCGCGATTGTCGGCGCGTCGGGCTCGGGCAAGACCACCGTCACCCGCCTGTTGATGCGTTTTTTCGACACCACGGCGGGCAGCGTCAAGGTCGGCGGCGTGGACGTGCGCGAGCTGTCCAACGCGGCGCTGATGGCGCAGTTGTCGCTGGTGATGCAGGACGTGTACCTGTTCGACGACAGCCTGGAAGCAAATATCCGCGTCGGTAGCCCGGACGCCAGTGCCCGCGACGTCGCCGAAGCGGCACGGCTGGCCGGTGTCGATGAAATCGTCGCCCGCCTGCCGCAAGGCTGGAACACACCGGTGGGCGAAGGTGGCGCATCGTTGTCCGGCGGTGAGCGCCAGCGCGTGTCCCTGGCGCGCGCCTTGCTCAAGCGTGCGCCCATCGTGCTGCTGGACGAAGCCACCGCCGCGCTCGACCCGCACAACGAAGCCTTCGTACAGGCCGCGATTCAACGCCTGATGCAACACTCGACCGTGCTGGTGATCGCCCATCGTTTGCCGACCATCATGGCCGCTGACCAGATTCTGGTCCTGGACGAAGGTCGCCTGGTGGAATCAGGCACCCACGCACACCTGCTCAGCCTCAACGGGCGTTACGCCGGGTTCTGGCATGACCGTCAGCGCGCGGGTGGCTGGCGCCTGAATGCGCAGGCCCAGCCATGCTGATCGGGGTGCTGGGCGCCAGTGGCGACGTCGGCCTGGCCAGCGCAAAGGCCTTGTTGAGCCTGGGCCTGCAGGACCTGCGCCTGGGCGGGCGTGATGCGCACAACGGGGCGCGCTGCCTGGCGCTGCTCCAGCAACAATGGCCCGAAGCACGCCTGCAGTGGGCGGCCGTGGATTTCAACGACACGCCAGCCCTGGCCAGGTTCGCCCGTGGCTGCGACGTGCTGCTCAACTGCGCCGGCCCCTCCTGGCGCGTGGCGGACCGTGTCGCGCAGGCCGCCTTGAACGCTGATGCGCATTACGTCGATGCCGCGGGCGATATCCAGCTCGACCCGGCTTTATGGCGCGGGCGCAGCGCGGTGCTTGGTGCGGGTCTGCAACCGGGCCTCACCGGCCTGCTGCCACGCTGGCTCGCGATGCAGGGGTTTACACGGGTGCTGGGGCTGAACAGCTATTTCGGTCTGCGTGACCACTTCACGGCGGTCGCCGCCGACGACTTCCTGCAAGGGGCGGTAGACGGCTCCAGCGAGCCCTTGGCGGCCTGGCACAACGGCCGTTGCAGCCGCGCACTGCGACGCAGGCGCGATGTGCTGCTGCCGTGTTTCCCCGGGCCGGTGCATCTGCTGCCCTACCTGAACCGGGAAGGCGAACGCTTGGCCAGGGACCTGCGCCTGGAAACAGGCCAGTGGTTCAACGTGATGACCGACGGCCATGTACTCAAGGCCCTCGACCAGGCGCATAGCCTGCCGCATGCCGAAGCGGTGCAACGCTTATGTACGGCCAGCCAACTGGACCTCAGTGGCCAGCCATCCTTTGTCACGTTGTTGCTGCAACTCGATGGCCTCTGCGACGACCAGGCGTACACCCGCAGCTTGGTCGTCAGCGGCGCGGGCAATGCGCCTCTGACCGGCGCCATGGCGGCAGTCACGGTGGTGAGTGTGCTCGAAGGCGAAATCCGCCCAGGCTGCCATGACGCCGCGTACGCGTTGCCGCCCGCCGCCAGCCTTGAGCGCCTGCAACGCACTCAGGCGATCCGCTCACTGACCCTGCTGGACCACCCACTCGCACACCTGCAACACGCCGAAGAAGGTTGCCTATGAACACCGCCCTTAACGCACTGGAACAACTGAGCCTGGGTGTCATGGCCGACGTGCTCCTGCGTACCCAGGCCTTGCCGATGCAGGTCTGGCGAACCGCCGCACAGCTTAACCAAGCGCTCGGCACCGCACCGCGCCACGCCTGGATCGTGCGGCGCTGGCTCGCGGCGTTGTCGCGAGCCGAAGCCGTGCAGGTAGACGGCGAGCGGTTGGCCTGGAATGGCACGCCGCCTCAAGCCGCCATCGGCGATTTGCCAGGGTTGTATGCCGAGCTGGGTTTCCCGTCGAGCATGGCGCAACTCCATGCCCAGGTCATCGAGTGCCTGCCCGAGTTGCTGCGCGACCGCATCGCCCTGGCGCCGTTGTTGGTGCTCGCCGGGGATCCGGTGGCGGTACTCGGTGCGTACCAGCGCAACCACTTCACCGCCGCGATCAACCAGACGCTCGCGGCCCGTGCGCGGGAAACCAGCGCCGCCGACGACGTGTTGCAGGTGCTGGAGCTCGGCGGCGGTGCCGGCTGTACCACGCGTGCCGTGCTGGCAGCCCTGGAGAACCGTGAAAAAGCTTATCGCTTCACTGATATCAGCTCACTGTTCACCGGCGCGGCTCAGCGCGCATTCCGCCTGGAGCCCGGTATGCAATTAGGCCTGCTCGACCTGGACCGCGACTTTAGCGAGCAAGGCATCGCGCCCCGTAGCCAGGACCTGGTGATCGCCGGCAACGTGCTGCACAACGCCTGCGACCTGCCGCGCAGCCTGGCGCGAATCCGCGCTTGCCTGCGCGACGGCGGCACCTTGCTGTTCAGCGAATCCATTGCCGACAACCCGGCGATGCTGACCTTCATGCACCTGTTGCTGTCTCCGCCGGCCGGCGCGCCGCTTCGGGCCACCGACGAAGTGTTCATGCCACCCGAAGTCTGGCGCCAGGCCTTGCACGTCGCGGGCTTTGAATTGCTCGACCTGTGGCCCGCGGCGACCGACCCGCTGGCCGCCGCCGGGCAACGTCTGTTCCATGCCACCGGAGTTTCCCGATGAACGTCGACACCCTGCTGATCGACCTGCCCACTGCGCCCTGGCAACTGCCTGCGTTTACCGACCTGGGCGTTCATCAGTTGGCGCCCGCCCGGCTGCTGGCCTTGCTTGAGCGCCAACGCCCGGCTGTGGTGATGATGAGCGCCGAACAGCTGGAGCGCCTGCTGGATTTCCCCGCACTGGCGTTGAGTGATTTGAGCCACCTGCAACAGGTGCTGTTCGTCAGCCACCGCCCGGGTGACTGGCAGCTCGCGGAGCGTGCCGCGGCGCAACTCGATTGCCGCGTGCAAGGTTTCACGCAGCAATGGCACGACTTGGCCAGCGTCAAGCTGGCGCATCAACGCTGGCGTGAGCGCGCTTTGGGCCATCCTCAAGTCAATGCCGTTGCCCTGCACGGCCAGACGCTGTTCGTGGTGCCGCATGCTTGCCCGAGCAGGCCGGTGGACGATCACCTGGCCGCAACCGAGACCGCCCTCGACCAAGCCTTTGAACCTGCACAACTGGTGGAGTCGGTGCGACTCAATGATCGACTGGGTCACGCCGCGCTCCTCTCCATGCTCAATGGGCTTGAGCAGTGTGGGTTGCTGCCGGCACCGCTTAATGACGTGGCCCACAGCCTGGCACTGGCGGGCATTGCCCCTGGTCACCGGCCGTTGATTGCGCGCTGGCTGGATGTGCTGCAGTCCCAAGGCCTGTTGCAACGCGTCGCCGATCGGTTGCAGCCCACCCTCGACGCGAATGCCTGGAGCGATATCGCCCTGGAAGGTATCTGGGCCCAGTTGAGCGTGGAGTGGGCACGCAACACAGGCGGCAGCGGCACCCTCGACTATGCGCGGGAAAATGCGCGGCAGTTGCCGTTGTTGATGCGCGGTGAGTGTGCGGCGGTGCACCTGTTGTTTCCCGAAGGCCGCACCGAGCGCGCGGCGGCGCTGTACCGCGAGAGCCTCGCAGCGCAATACCAGCACCGCGCCGTCGCGCACTGGATCGGCGCCTGGGCCGCACGCCAGCCGGCCGGTGTGCCGCTGCGCGTGCTGGAAGTCGGCGCCGGCACCGGGTCCACCACCCAAGCGGTGTTGCCCGCCTTGGCGAATGCCAGCGTGGATTATCTGTGCACCGACGTGTCGCGCTACTTCAGCGAGCAAGCCGCCGAGCGGCTCAAGGACTGGCCATGGGTACGTCACGGCGTGTTCGATATCGACCGCCCGGCCCTGGCCCAGGGTTATCCCAGCCAGAGCTGGGACCTGATCGTTGCCGGGGGCGTGCTGAATGCCGCCCGCGACACCGAGCGGTCCCTGGCCACCCTGCTCGCCTTGCTCAAGCCGGGCGGCTGGCTGGTGTTCAGCGAACCGACCCAGGAGGAATTCTGGGTGATGGCCTCCCAGGCTTTCATGCTCAACCAGGCCAGCGACGAACGCCAGCTCAGCAGCGCCACCTTCCTCGACCTGTCGCAGTGGCAAAGCGCATTGGTGCGGGCCGGATTCCACGGCAACCGCAGCCTGCCCGCCGCCACACACCCGCTGGCGCGCCTGGGCCATCGCGTATTCGTGGCCCAGGTCCCGGCCCAACGCCTGAGCCGCGCCGCACTGGCGGCCCATCTGGAAGACCCCGAACTGCAGCTTGAGCTGCTCGACCATTTGCCCGACCTCAGCACCGCCAAGGACTTGCCATGACCCCGCTGGCCTACCCATTCAACCGCTTCACCGACCTCAAGCTGGCGCAACCCTATCGCCATGCCCAACAGGCACCGGGGCTGTTGCGCATCCAGATGCCCATCGGCGCCCCCGCCTGGCTTGCTACTCGCTATGACGACGTACGCCTGGTGCTCGGCGACCGGCGCTTCAGCCGCAGCGAAGCGTTTCGCCGCGACGATAGCCCGCGTGCCTTCCCACGCATCGCCGGTGGCATCGTGATGATGGATCCGCCGCAACTCACGCGAATCCGCTCGCGCGCCGCCCAGGCTTTCACCCGCCGCCGCGTCGAAGCCCTGCGTCCCCACGCCCGCGACTACGCCCATCAGTTGATCGACCGCATGCTCGCCGCCGGCCCGCCGGCCGATCTGGTCAACGACTACGCCTTGCCGTTGCCTCTGGCGCTGATCTGCGAGCTGCTGGGTGTGCCGGTGCAGGACCGTGACCGTTTCAAGGTCTGGAACGACTCCCTGCTGTCGACCCGCCCTGAAGACGCGGATCAGACCCAGCTTCACCTGGGCGAACTGGCCGCGTACATCAAAGACCTGGTGGCCGAACGTCGACGCGCGCCACGCGATGACTTCATGACCGCCCTGACCCAGCCCGACGAAAAGGGCGAGTCCCTCAACGAGGAGCAATTGCTGCTGTTGTGCATTGCGATCCTGGTCGCCGGTTACGAAGGCAGTGCCTCGCAGATCCCCAACTTTATCCAGGTGCTGTTGGACAACCCCGCGCAGTGGCAACAGCTCAAGGCCGATCCCGAGCAGATACCGCAGGCGGTCGAAGAGCTGCTGCGCTACATCCCGCTGGCCTCGGCGGCGATGTTTGTGCACTACGCGCTGGAAGACATTCAGGTCGGTGAAACCCTGGTGCGCCAGGGCGACGCGGTGTTCGCCTCGATCGGCGCCGCCAACCATGACCCGGCCCGCTTTGAAAACCCACAGGCGCTGGACCTGCAACGGGATGCCAGCGGCCATTTCGGCTTTGGCCACGGCCTGCATCACTGCATCGGCTCAGCCCTGGCGCGGGTCGAATTGCAGGAGGCGCTGCACGCCCTGGTGGTGCGTCTGCCCAGCCTGCAACGCTGTGGCGACGTGCAATGGAAAACCGCGACGTTCTTTCGCGGCGCCCACTGCCTGCCGGTGACCTGGTCATGAACCGCCCCATTGCACGCAAACGCGTGATCGTCGCCGGCACTGCGTTTGGCCGTATCTACCTGCAAGCCCTGGCACGCGCCCAGGCCGACTATGAACTGGTGGGCATCCTGTCGCGCGGCAATGCCTACTCGCGCGCCTGCGCCGCGCACTATGGCGTACCGTTGTACGAGGCGGTGGAGCAAGTGCCGGATGACGTCGACATCGCCTGCGTGGTGGTACGCTCCGGTGCCACAGGCGGCGCCGGCAGCGAGCTGGCCCAGCAACTGCTGCGACGCGGCATCCATGTGCTGCAGGAACACCCGGTGCACCACCGCGAAATCGCGGCGTGCATGCAGGCCGCTCGTCAAGGCCAGGCAGCCTACGCGGTAAACACGCTGTACCCGAACATCCTCGCGATCCGGCGTTTTCTCGCCGTGGCCGAGTACCTGCGCGAACAGCAAGGGCTGGCGTACATAGACGCGGCCTGCAACAGCCAGGTGGCCTACCCGCTGCTGGACATTCTCGGGCGCCTGGCCGGTGGCCTGCGGCCTTGGGTGTTCGCGGCGCCAGCCGCCGGGGTCGGGGCGCAACCCTTTATGCGGCTCAACGCGAGTTTCAACGGTGTGCCGATCAGCCTGCGCATCCAGAACCAGGTGCACCCCCGGGACCCGGACAACCATTCCTTCCTGTTGCATCGCCTCGAAGTGGGCTGCGAAGCCGGCGTGCTGAGCCTGGGCGACACCCATGGCCCGGTGCTGTGGAACCCGCGCCTGCATGCCCCACGGGACAACACCGACCGCCTGATCATGGCCGGCCCCGGCAGCGAACGCCTGGCCGGGCCGACGATGGTGGTGCTCGACCCGCAGATTCCAGCGAGCTACCACCAGGTGTTCAACCAGCTCTGGCCCGACGCGGTCAGCCTTGCGCTGGGTGAACTGTGTCGCGACATCGACGACCCCGCACGCCGCCTGCGCAGCGGCGTGTGGGCCACCGAGGTGTCCATGGCCTGGCGCGAAATGAACGGCCTGATCGGCATGCCCGAACTGATCGAGCCCAGGGTGCCGCGTGCGCTGTCACTGGCCGAACTCCATGCCCGTGCCGACGCCGTACAACCCCCTTGCGGTGACGACACCGCCCAACTGCTGGGAGCCCTGCCGTTTTGAACACTGCCCAATCCTCTTCCGCCTGCAGCCATGTGCTGCTGTGGGTGCGCGACTTGCATCAGGCCGTGGCGAATTTTCGCGACGCCGGCTTCGAGGTCACTTACGCCACCGCTGAAGCCAGCGCACAACACGCGCACATCTGGTTCAGCCAGGGGCCAATCATCGAACTGCTGACCACGCCGCGCCATGCCTGGCTGTTCAAGTGGCCCATTGACTGCCTGGCCGGCCGGGGGGCCGGGCGGCGCATGTTGCGTTGGGCCGCCCAGGGCGAAGGCTTCTGCGACCTGGCCCTGCTGTGCGAAGACCCGGCCCTGGCGCCACGCCTCAAGGGCCTGGTGGCTTGCGGCGTCAGCATGGGACGTACGGTGAACTGGCGGCGCACCTGCGCCGATGGCAGTCAGACGCGCTTTCGTTTCGTGTACCCGCGCCATGATCGCTTGCCCTTCCTGGTCACGCCCTACTCACCGTCCCAGCACCCGGCGCACAGGGTCCACCCCAATGGCGCTACCGGGTTGGCCGCGATTCATTTGGGCGTACACCCCGACGATCACGCCGCCCTTCACCTGCTGGCCGGCGATGATCCGCTGCTGCGCCTGCAACCGGCCACGCACACCGGCGTACAGGCGGTGCAAGTCACCGGCCTTGCGCACTCGCTGAATCTGCACGGTGCCCAGTTGCTGGGCTGCCCGACTGCCCAAGGAGATTGCCATGCTTGATGGATGCACTGACTGGCCCGACGACTTTATTCGCCGCTACCGCGAGCAAGGCTACTGGCACGGCGCGCCCTTGGGCGAACTGCTGCGCGAGCAGGCCCGGCGCACGCCAAACAAGGAGGCGCTGGTAGACGGCTCGCGGCGCTGGAGCTACGCCGAGTTCGACCATGAGGCCGACCGCCTGGCCGCCGGCCTTGCCGAGCGCGGGCTGGTGGCGGGCCAGCGGGTGCTGGTGCAGTTGCCGAATATCGCCGAGTTCTTCAGCCTGACCTTCGCCCTGCTGCGTGTGGGCGTGATCCCGGTGTTTGCGCTGCCGGCCCATCGCGAACATGAACTGGCGCACCTGGCACACCTCAGCCAGGCAGTGGCCTATGTGATTGTCGATCAGCATCTGGGCTTCGACTATCGCCCGTTGGCGCGCACGCTGCGCGAGCAAGTGCCGAGCCTGCAACAGGTGTGGGTGGTCGGTGCCGCCGAGGAATTCGTGCCGCTGGCGCAGTGCGTGGCCAGCCCGCGCGAACTGCCTACGCCGGATTCGCGGGAGGTGGCGGTGCTGCTGTTGTCCGGCGGCACCACCGGCCTGCCCAAACTGATCCCGCGCACCCATGACGACTACGCATGCAATGCGCGCCTAGCCGCCCAGGCGTGTGGGTTCGATGCCGATACCCGATACCTCGCCGCACTGCCGGTGGCGCACAACTTCCCCCTCGCCTCTCCCGGTGCTTTGGGCGTGTTCAGTGTCGGCGCTACCCTGGTACTGGCGCCGGAACCGAGCCCGGACACCGCCTTTGAGCTGATCGAACGCGAACGCATCACCCACACGGCCCTGATCCCACCGCTGGTGCTGCTGTGGCTGGAAGTCGCGCAATGGTCCGATAACGACCTGAGCAGCCTGCAATGGCTGCAGGTCGGCGGCGCCCGGCTCAAGGCCGAGATCGCCGCACGCATCCGCCCGGTCTTGGGCTGCGGCCTGCAACAGGTGTACGGCATGGCCGAGGGCTTGCTGTGCTTCACGCCACTGGATGATCCGCAGGCGCGGGTGTTCGACACCCAGGGGCTGCCGCTGACCGCCGACGACGAGATCCGCATCGTCGACGCCGACGACCAGCCGGTCGCCCCCGGCACCGTCGGTGAATTGCTGGTGCGCGGCCCTTACACCATTCGCGGCTATTACAACGCCGCCGAGCAGAACCAGCGCGCGTTTACCGCCGACGGTTTTTACCGCAGCGGCGACCTGGTGCGGCGCCTGCCCGAAGGGCATTTGATTGTCGAGGGTCGCAGCAAGGATGTGATCAATCGCGGGGGCGAGAAAATCCCCGTGGAAGAGATCGAGAACCTGCTGCTCGGCCACCCGTTGATTCGCGATGTGGCGCTGGTGGCGCTGGCCGACGAGTTGCTCGGGGAGCGCAGTTGCGCCTGTGTGCTGGCCCACGGCGAGCGACTCGACCTGGCCTCGATCAACGCCTGGCTGCGCGAACGTGGGCTGGCTGCCTACAAGTTGCCGGATCGCTTGCAGGTGCTGCGCGAGTTCCCGTTGACGCGCCTCGGCAAGGTCAACCGCAAGGCCCTGGCAGAACAGGTGCTGGCGCTATGAGCGGCGCTGCATCGCCATGGCTGCGCGTGCTGCGAGAAAACCAACAGGCGCGGGCACGCCTGGTGTGCCTGGCCCATGCCGGGGGCAGCGCGAGTTTTTTCCGTCCGTGGCTGGCGCACCTGCCGGGGGATATCGACCTGCTGGCCGTGCAATCTCCGGGACGCGAAGAGCGTTTCAACGAAACGCATATCCCCTGCCTGGATAGTCTCGCCGGGCACATTGGCGCAGCACTGCAAACGTTGCCCGCCCGGCCTTTGCTGCTGTTCGGCCACAGCATGGGCGCCGCCCTCGCCTACGCCGTGGGAGTGCGCCTGCAAGCGGCGGGCGCTGGCGCCGCCCATGTGTTCGTCTCGGGTCACGCGCCGCCACACCGGCAACCAGACAGTGACCTGCACCGCCAGGACGACGCCGCGCTGATCGCCGACATCCTGCGCCAGGACGCCGACGCCGCCGGCCTGTGGGCCAATCCCCAATTGCGTGCGTTGTTCCTGCCAACCCTGCGCAGCGACTACCAGGCCATCGAAACCTGGCGCCCCCAGCAGCTTACCCGCTTGTCGGCGCCACTCGACGTGCTGCTGGCCCGCGATGACGCCGAAGTCAGCCTTGAGCAGGCCCGTGCCTGGGCTGACCTCAGCGACCACACCCCGGATATCCGCCTGTTCGACGGCGACCACTTTTACCTCAAGCATCAGCCGCGACCGGTGATCCATCACCTGTTGCAACGCACTGCCTACCTACAGGGAGACTCGGTATGAAAACCCCGGAACACTGCACTGGCCTTTCGGACATTCGTGAAGCCATCGACAGCCTCGACCAGCAGATAATCGAAGCCCTTGGCCTGCGCATGCAGTACGTCAAGGCCGCCTCCGCGTTCAAGCCCGACCAGGCCAGCATCGCCGCCCCGGAACGTGTCGCGGCGATGTTGCCGCAACGCCGGCAATGGGCGCAGGAGGCTGGGTTGGGCGGAGAGTTTATCGAGGGATTGTTCAACCAGATCATCCACTGGTACATCGCCGAGCAGACCGCCTTCTGGTTGCAGAAAAAGAGCAAGGTGGTATGAACCTGGACGCGTTGCTCAAGGTATTCCAGACCGCGCACCAGCGTGCGGTCGCGTATCAACGGCCAGTCATCGCCGTTTCTTCACACCCCGCACCGACGCTGGAGGCCCTGGCCCTTTACGAAGCCCACCGGCAGGGTTTCTTCTGGCGCGCGCACTCGCCAGACCTGACACTGTTCGGCCTGGGCTGCGCCTGGCAGATCGAGGCCAGCGGCCCCCAGCGCATGCTCGACGTCGACCGGCAATGGTTCGCGCTGTGCGCCGACGCGGTGATCGACGGGCCCAAGGCTCCACTGCTGCTGGGCGGCATGCGCTTCGATGAACAACGGCCGTGCGCATCGCATTGGGCCGCCTTCGCTGACGCCAGTTTTCATCTGGCCCATTGGCTGCTCAGCGAAGACACCGACGGCTGCTGGCTACGCTGCCAGCAAGTGGTCGAACCCGACAGCGACCCGCAGGCATTGGCCCGCGACAGCATCGCGGCCTATGCGCAACTGCTCAACCCCCCCGCTGCGACGGCTACTGCGCCCGATGTTATCGAACGCAACGCGCTGCCTTCCCCACAATGGCAGGGTAAGGTCGATATAGCGTTGCAGGCCATTTCACGCGGTGACTTGAACAAAGTGGTGTTGGCGCGGCATATCGAGTACCAGTTGGACGCGCCCCTCGACAGTGGTGCAGTGATGCAGCGCCTGCACGCACGGGGCAACGCCTCCCACCTGTTCGCGCTGCACCGTGGCGAGCATTGCTTCATGGGCGCCACCCCCGAACGACTGCTCAGTTGTCAGGCGGGTCGCCTGACCACCCACGCCCTGGCAGGCAGCGCACGACGAGGCATTACGGCCGACGAGGATCACGTTATCGGTGAACGGCTACTGGCCGATCCCAAGGAGCAACATGAACACCGACTGGTGGTGCAGACCATTACCCGAGCCCTGGACGGAAAAGTCAGCAACCTCCAGGCCGCGTCATCCCCCCACCTGCTGAAGCTGACCAACGTGCAGCACCTGAGCACACCGATCATGGCTCAACTCAACCCAGACAAGCGTTTGCTGGACGGCATCCACGCGCTGCATCCAACGCCGGCAGTGGGTGGATTGCCAAGTGCGACCGCCATGGATTTCATCCGTCGCCACGAAGGCTTCGACCGAGGCTGGTATGCGGCGCCGGTGGGTTGGATGGATTCACAGGGCAATGGGGATTTCCTGGTCGCTCTGCGCTCGGCGCTGATGACCCCACGACACTGTCATTTGTTCGCGGGGTGCGGAATCGTTCATGGATCTAGGCCAGCCGATGAATATGAGGAAACCCAAATCAAGCTTGCCAGCATGGAGCAGGCATTGTTACCTGATCTCCATCCCGACCCTAATCGAAAGCACCATTGAGCACCTCATAAATGAGGCCGGAAGCAATGGCGACGAGGATCAAATCCGTACCCGCCTGCCGCCACTCATAGCCGTCGTAATGTGGCAACCTGCCCAGCAAGCGACCATCCAACTTCTTGGCAATGCCCGGAGGCATAGGTTTTCCTCGCGCCAGATTCTTCTGTATCCCAGGCGGCAGTGATGGGCCTGGGCTCCAATAGTCACGATAGCCTCCGACCACACCCAGGATGCTGCCCCGGTCGATGCTGGGGCCGCGCTGCCAATCATCTACGTCGGAGCCCTTGCCCTTATGACCTTGGCCCCCTTGTGCGTTGCCCTTTGCGTGGCCTTGACCCTTGCCGTTGCCAGGGTCGGCCACAGTCGCCACCGAGCCCATAAGCAAAACAGTGCCGGTCAATGCAACTGCCAACATGCGAGATTTGAACATGGTCGTCTTCTCCAGATGAGAACTACCCTAGAAATGTAGACGATATTTACCTATAAACCCTTTGCCCGCCCCAACATAATAAAAACAGTTAATCATACGGTTAAATTAAATAATATTAACTGATAATTAGCTTATTCCAAAATAGCCTTTCACTCAGGTTTTTTATAGGATTATCTTCGCTCCACAGACCGACCCCATACCTGGCGGAGGACGTATTCCCTATCCCTCAGGTCGCCTCCATGCCAGACATCGCACTCCCCACCTCCCTTAACAAATTTCACCTGTCACTCTTGGCCAGCTCCGTGCTGATGGCAGCGGCGCCTGCCTTCGCCGAAGACGCCAAGCTCGACACCGTGACGGTGATCTCCACCGGCCTGCGCGGCCAGGAGCGCACGGTGGCCGACAGCCCGGCGCCCATCGATGTGATCAACAGCGACCAACTGCTCAAGACCGGTCGCGCCGAGCTGTCCGAGGCAATTGCCAAGCTGCTGCCATCGTTCAACTTCGGCACCAACATCGCCGGCTACAACTCAGTGACACGTCCCCTGAGCAACCGCAGCCTCGGCCCGGCCTACACGCTGGTGCTGGTCAACGGCAAGCGCCGCCACAACGGCGCGACGGGACAGCGCGGCTCGATCGACAACAGTGGCGCGAATGCGGTTGACATCGACCTGATCCCGGTCAGCGCGGTGGACCATATCGAAGTGCTCAAAGACAGCGCTGCCGCACAATACGGCTCCGACGCGGTGGCGGGCGTGATCAACATCATCCTCAAGAACACCAAGAGTGGCGGCCACCTGGAAACCAGTTACGGCCAGCTCTATTCCGGCCAGGGCGAGACCATCAAGGTCGCGGGTGACCAAGGCTTCGAACTGGGCCAGGGCGGCTTTTTCCACTTCTCGGCCGATGCGCGCAAACGCGGCAACGCTTCCTGGAACGACAAGGCGGACAGCAGCGTGCGGGCGTTCAGCGACCCGGCCAAGGAAGCTGCGTGGGATCGCGTCGCGATCAAGAACGGCGACCCGGATCTCAAGGCCTTCAACCTGGCCTATAACGCCGAACTGCCGCTGGAAGACCTGACGCTGTATTCGTTCTCCACCTACGGCGAACGCGATGCCGAGGCCGCCAACTACTTCCGCCTGCCCACCGGCACGGCCGCAGTGCCCGAGGTTTTTCCGGACGGTTACTTCCCGCTCAATAACATCAAGGACCGCGACTACCAACTGCTGTTCGGCGGCAAGGGTTTGGTGGCCGACTGGAACTGGGACCTCAGCACCACCTACGGGCGCAACAACGTGCACCACTCCAGCGACCTCAACATCAACCCATCGCTGGGCACAGCGTCACCGACCAAGTTCGATAACCTGGCGACCTTCCGCTTCGAGCAATGGGTCAACAACCTGGACTTCACCCGCCGCTACGACAGCCTGTTCAACCTGACGCCGCCGGTGCAGGTCTCGGCCGGCCTGGAGCATCGTTGGGAGCATTTCAGTACGTTCGCTGGCGACCGCGAGGCCTATATCACCGGCACCTACCCTGCCGCTTCCGGCGCGCAGGCCGCCGTGACGATTCGCCCGGAAGACGAAGTGAGCCTGATCCGCAATAACTACGCAGGTTACCTGGACCTGGGTTTCGACCTCACCGACCGTTGGTTCCTCGACGTCGCCGGCCGCGTGGAACATTACGACGATGACTCGGGCAACACCTTCGGCCTGAAACTGAACTCACGCTATGAATTGACCGACACCGTGGCCGTGCGCGGCACCGTGGGCACCGGTTTCCGTGCACCGTCCCTGACCCAGATCGGCTACACCGTGGCCGATAACCGTGTGGCCATCGATGCGAACGGCAACGTGGTGCCAGCCGTAACCCGCCTGACCCCGTCCGGCAGCAACCTGGCCAAAGCCCTCGGTGGCGATGACCTCAAGCCGGAGAAGTCGCGCAACCTCGGGTTGGGCCTGACCTGGCAACCGGCGCCACGCACCAGCGTCACCGCGGATGCCTACCTGATCGACATCGACGACCGCATCGCCCTGACCAGCAATATCTACGACCGTGGCAACGGCGCGATCAACGCTATCCTCGCCGCCCAAGGCGTGCCCACTGGCACCTGGGTCAACTACTACACCAACGCGTTCGACACCCGCACCAAGGGCCTGGACGTGGTCGCCGACCACACCACGCCACTGGACGCCTGGGGCGATGTGCGCTGGAGCCTGGGATTCAACTGGAACAAGACCACCATCGAAGGCACACGTGACACGCCGGGTGCGCTGGCCGGTTCAGGCGTGACCCTGGTGGGCCGTGACCGTGAAGGCGACCTGACCGACGCGTCACCCAAGACCAAATGGATCCTGGGCGCCAACTGGAAGGTCGAGGACTTGGCAGTCAACCTGCAAACCGCCCGTTACGGCGCGGTCAAGACACTGGCGGTCAACCCGAGCGGCGACCGCAGCTTCGGCGCCAAGTGGATCACCGATCTGGACATCAGCTACACCTTCGTCGACAGCCTCACCGTCAGCATCGGCGGCACCAACATCTTCGACGTACGCCCCGACAAGCACGCTGTTTACAGCAACCTCGGCCTGGCCGCCTATGGCAACCCGCCGTTCTACCCCGGCGGCGGCTACTGGTACACCAAGCTCGCCTACGACTTCTGATCCAAACGCCACCTGAGGGCACCCCATTGAATACCTCCAACTTGATGAGCCGTCTGTTGGCCCCCTGCGCCTTGGCGCTGAGCCTCGCCGCCTGCTCGCCCGGGACTGACACCCAGGCGGGCAAAACCTTGAACATCGCGTTTTTTGGCGACAACACCACCCTGGTCAGCGTCGACCCGTTCCAGGTGTATTGGTTGGAACACCGCGTGCTGTTGCGCAATGTCGCCGAGTCTTTGACCGACCAGAACCCGGAGACCGGCAAGATCATCCCCTGGCTGGCCAAAAGTTGGGAGATGAGTGACGACGCGCTGACCTATACCTTCCACCTGCGTGAGGACGTCACCTTCAGCAATGGCGAGCGCTTCGATGCCAAGGCAGTGAAAACCGCGTTCGACAGCGACAAAGCACTCGCCACCGAGCTACCCGCCACCTTCGGCGCCACCTACCTGGCAGGTTACGACCATGCCGAAGTGGTCGATGACTTCACCGTCAAGCTGGTGCTGTCCAAGCCCAACGCGGGTTTCCTGCAGGCGACTTCCACCACCAACCTGGCGATCCTCGCGCCCGCCTCCTACGCACTGACGGTGAAAGAGCGTTCCCTGGGCAAGATCATCGGCACCGGGCCGTTCGTATTGGCCAGCTACACGCCGGAAGTCGGCGCACATTTGACCAAGCGCAAGGGCTACGCTTGGGCTTCGGCCAATATGAAAAACCAGGGCGAAGCGCACCTGGACGCGGTAGACATCAGCTACATCCCCGAGGAAAGCGTACGAAACGGCCTGTTCCTGCAAGGCAAGGCCGACATCCTGTGGCCGCGCAACCCGTTCTCCGAAGTTGACCTGAAGCTGTTTCAGTCCAAGGGCGCGACGATCCAGAGCCGTTCGTTGCCGGGCCCTGCGCTCAACCTCTTCCCCAACACCCGTGGCGAGCGCCTGCTGGCTGACAAACACGTGCGCCTGGCCGTGCAAAAGTCGATTGATCGCAAGAGCTACGCCAGCACGGTGTACAACGCCGAATTCCCAGTGGTGGACGGCGTGTTTGATGTGACCACGCCGTATGTCAAAAGCCAGGCCGCCAAGCTCGGTTATGACCCGGCCGGTGCAGAGCGCCTGCTCGACCAGGCCGGCTGGGCCAAGGGCGCGGACGGCTACCGGCAGAAAAACGGCAAGCGCCTGAGCCTGAGCTACAACATCAGCCCGGCCGAGACTGCCGGCGACGTGCTGATCCAGGACCAACTGCGCAAGGTCGGCATCGAGTTGAAACTCAGCGTGGTCACCCGCGCCGAATGGGTCGCCAACAACTCCGCCGGCAACTACGACCTGACCATCAACTACATGACCCGCGCCGACCCGATCATCCTGCAAACCATCCTCGATCCGCGCAGCGCCAACAGTTCCACCGTGGCGACCAACACCTTCGAACCGGCGGTACTGGATAAAGCCAAGGCGTTGTTTGATGCCGGCATCACCGCCACCCAGACCCCGCAGCGCGCAGCCGCCTATGGTGATCTACAAGACCTGCTGATTGACGAAAGCTCGGCGTTCCCGATCTACGAGCGCGTGTGGCAGGCGGCAACCTCGCCCAAGGTGAAAAATTTCCGCTGGACCGCCGAGGGTTTTGCGCTGTTGGGTGATATCGAGATCGGCACACCATGAGCCGCTACCTGATCAGTCGGGTCGGCCAGGCGCTCCTGGTGTTGTGGGGTGCCTACAGCATCACGTATTTCATCCTTTATCTGCTGCCGGGCGACACGCTGTCACTGATGCTCAGCGCCTCAGGCATGGAGGCTGACGCGCTGTCGGTGGAAGACCTGGCAAAGGCGCGGGCTTACTACGGCTTGGACAAGGGTGTATTCGAACAGTATTTCGACTTGTTGTGGGGGGCGGTTCGCGGTGACTTCGGCCAGTCACTTTCCCTCAACCGTCCAGTGGCCGAACTACTGGTTGAACGCCTGCCGCAAACCTTGTCCCTGGCGGGCCTGGCTATCGTCCTGTCGTTGCTTGGCGGCATTGGCCTGGCTTACCTGACCGCCTATATCCGCTGGCAACCGTTGAAGAAAGCGATGACGCGCTTGCCGTCTCTGGGCTTTTCGGTGCCGGTGTTCTGGATGGGGTTGTTGTTGATCCAGGTGTTTGCCTTTGGCCTGGGCTGGTTTCCCGCCACCGGCAGCCGGGGCTTCGAAAGCTTGGTGCTGCCGGCCGTGACGCTGGCCATTCCCAGTGCGGCGGTGTACGCCCAGGTATTGCAACGCAGTTTTCAGGGTGTCTGGAAAGAGTCCTACATCACCACCGCCTACGCCAAAGGCCTCAGCCGGGGTCAGGTGCAGGCGCGCCATGGGTTCAAGAACGCCGCGCTGCCGATCCTGACCCTGATCGGCTTACAGGTCGGCAATACGGTGTCCGGCGCGGTGCTGGTGGAGACCATCTTTGCGCGATCCGGCATTGGCCGGCTGGCCCAGGAAGCCGTGTTGCGCCAGGATATCCCGGTGGTGCTGGCCATCGTCGCGGTGTCGGCTGCGGCCTTTGTATTGGTGAACCTGCTGGTCGATCTGCTTTACCCCTGGTTCGACCCGCGCATCTCCCACACGCCAAAGGTGTCCTAGACCATGACCATCCTTGAGCAGAATCTGCGCAGTACCTCCCTTACGGCCAGCCAACCGCTGTGGCGTCGCCGCAGCCGATGGCAGCGCGCGACGGCAGTGTTGTTGCCCTTGCTGCGACGGCCTGGTTTCAGCCTGGCACTGTTGCTGGTGCTGTTCGCACTGATTTCAGCCGTGGCGCCACACGTGCTGAGCAGCTATGACCCCTACGCCACCTCGCCTGTCGACAAGCTACGCGCGCCAGACCTCACCCACTGGTTTGGCACCGATGAACTGGGCCGCGACCTATTTACCCGGGTGGTTTATGGTTCGAGCCTGTCGATGCTGGCCGCTTCGCTGGCCGTCGGCATCGCCCTATTGGGCGGCTTAGGGCTGGGCATTCTGTCGGGTTTTGCCGGCGGGCGTATCGACTCGGTGATCATGCGCTTCGTCGATGTCCTGCTGGCCTTGCCCGGCGTGCTGCTGGCCCTGGCGATTGTCACGGCGATCGGCTTCGGCACCGTACCGGTGGCCATCGCGGTGGGCGTCGGGATCATTCCGGGGTTCGCCCGCACCACCCGCGCCGAGGTGTTACGGGTCAAGACTTTGCCCTATGTGGAAGCCGCGCGCCTGGGCGGTGCAAGTTGGGGGCGTACGTTGCTGCGCCACATCCTGCCCAATGCCTGGGGCCCGGTGGCGGTGTTGGCGACGCTCGACTTTGGCGCTGCGATCCTGGCGACTGCCGGGCTGAGCTTCCTCGGTTTTGGCGCGGTGCCCCCTGCCGCCGAATGGGGCACGCTGATTGCCAATGGCCGACACTTCCTGATCACCGCCCCGTGGGTGTCCCTGCTACCAGGCCTGTTCCTGGTGGCCGTGGTGTTCAGTCTCAACCATATCGCCCGCACCTTCGAGGAAACCCAGCGATGAATGCTTTAGTGGATATTCGCCAACTCAGTGTCCGCTATCGGCACGGCAACACGGCGGTCAATCGCCTGTCCTTGCGCGTCGCCCAGGGCGAAACCGTGGCGATTGTCGGCGAGTCCGGCTCGGGCAAATCGACCCTGGCCAACGCTATCCTGGGTCTATTGCCGGACAGTGCGCAGATCACCGCCGGCCAACTGTGGGTAGACGGCCAGGACGTGACCCACGCCAGTGAACGCCAAAAGCGTGCCTTGCGCGGCCGCACCATCGGCCTGGTGCCCCAGGACCCGATGGTCAGCCTCAATCCCACGCTGCGCGTGGGCCAGCAAATCGCCGAGGCGCTGATTCTGGCCAAGGGCAAACGCTACCCCGCTGTGGATGCAGACATTGTCGAGCTGCTGCAACAGGTAGGTATCGACAAGCCCGTGCTGCGCGCACGCCAGTATCCCCATGAACTGTCCGGCGGCATGCGCCAACGCGTGTTGATCGCCATTGCCCTGGCCGGCAACCCGCGCCTGATCATCGCCGACGAGCCCACCAGCGCCCTCGACGTCACCGTGCAGCGCAAGATCCTCGACCACCTGCAACGCCTGGTCAGCGAGCGTGGGATTTCGCTGCTGATCATCACCCACGACCTCGGCGTGGCCAGCGACCGCGCCGACCGGATCCTGGTGATGCAACAAGGCGAACTGGTCGAACAGGGCGCGCCGCGGCAGATTCTCGACGCGCCGCAACACGACTACACCCGCGCACTGATCGCCGCCGCGCCCGCGTTCGCCAAGCGTCGCGAACCGCTGGTGCGGGTTGATCCGACGCAGCCACCCATCCTGAGCCTGAAAAACGTCGGCAAGACCTTTGCGCTGCCCAAGGTAAAGGGTGAGCATTCGACTTTCGTGGCGCTGGAAGAGCTCAACCTGCAGGTGTACCCCGGCCAGACCTTGGCCATCGTCGGCGAATCAGGCTCGGGCAAAAGCACCGCATTGCGCATCGCCCTGGGCCTTGAGAAACCGAGCCAAGGCCAGGTCTGGTTCGAACAACAGGATGTCACGCACCTGAGCTGGCGCGACTTCCGCCCGCTGCGCCAGCGCCTGCAACTGGTGCAACAAAACCCATTTGCCGCGCTGGACCCGCGTTTCACGGTGTTCGATAGCATCGTCGAGCCGTTGGTGTCATTCGGGCTGCTCAAGGGACCCGCGCTGGAACAGGCCGCCCGCGAGTTGATTTCCCGCGTACACCTGCCAGCCAGCTACCTGGACCGCCTGCCACGCGAATTGTCCGGCGGCCAATGCCAACGCGTCGCCATCGCCCGGGCCCTGGCGTTGAAGCCGGACCTGTTGCTGCTCGACGAGCCGGTGAGTGCACTCGATGTCTCGGTGCAGGCGCACATTCTTGATTTGTTGGAAGAGTTGCAACGGGAGATGGGCATTGCGTATGTGCTGGTGTCCCATGACCTCTCGGTGGTGGCCAACTTTGCCCATGAGGTGCTGGTGTTGCGCAATGGCAAGGTAGTCGAACAAGGCAGCGTGGAACGGATCTTCAACCACCCCGCCAACGAATACACCCGTGAATTGATTGCTGCGATCCCTGGCCGACACGTCGCCACAAGGGCCGCATAATCAAGGCGCGCTCGCGAGAACACCGGCGAGCGCGCGAGTTCCTTGCAGTCCATGCAACGGTCCTTTGTCATCACGCCTATTGATAGCCCCCTAACGAAACCCCCATGCTAGAGGGCTAATCTCGCGCTTATATCATTCCGAATGATAGTTACCTTTGCTTCATTCGATTCGTGACATAGCACATCGCCGCGCATGATCCGCCCATCTCAAATACATTGGCGGATGCACCTCATGGAACAGTCACTCAAACATTTGCGCTTCCCCCTGGCGATTTTGGCCGTGGTGGTGATGAGCGCGTGCGGCAAGACCCCGGAACAAGCGGCCGCCATGCCAGCTGCCAAAGTCAGCGTGGCCAAGGTGCTGGAACAACCGGTCAACGAGTGGGATGAGTTCACCGGTCGTCTGGAAGCCCCGGAAACCGTGCAGATCCGTCCTCGGGTCTCTGGCCAGATTGACCAAGTCGCTTTCACCGAAGGCGCTTTGGTCAAGAAAGGCGACCTGCTGTTCCAGATCGACCCGCGTCCGTTCCAGGCTGAAGTGCGTCGCCTTGAAGCTCAGTTGCAACAAACCCGCGCCGCCGCCACCCGTAGCGATAACGAAGCCCAGCGTGGCGAACGCCTGCGCCAGAGCAATGCGATTTCCGCCGAACTGGCCGACTCGCGCACCACCGCCGCTCAGGAAGCCCGCGCCGCTGTCGCCGGGATCCAGGCGCAGTTGGACCTGGCCAAGCTGAACCTGAGCTTCACCCGCGTCACGTCGCCGATCAGCGGCCGTGTCAGCCGTGCCGAAATCACCGCCGGCAACCTGGTGACCGCTGATGTCACCGCGCTGACCAGTGTGGTCTCCACCGACAAGGTCTACGCCTACTTCGATGCCGATGAACGCGTGTTCCTCAAGTACACCGAACTGGCTCGCCAAGGCCGTCGCGGTGCGACCACCCCGGTGTACCTGGGCCTGTCCAACGAAACCGGCAACCCGCACCTTGGCCAGATGAACTTCGTCGACAACCAGGTCAACCCGGCCACCGGCACCATCCGTGGTCGCGCCGTGTTTGACAACAGCAAGGGCGAATACACCCCTGGCCTGTACGCCCGCCTGAAGCTGGTCGGCAGCGGCACCTACTCCGCCGTGTTGATCAACGACGAAGCCGTCGGCACCGACCTCGGCAAGAAGTTCGTACTGGTGATGGAAGGCGACAAGCCGGCGTATCGCTCGGTAGAACTGGGGCCGAAAATCGAAGGCTTGCGCATCGTGCGCAGCGGCCTCAATAAAGAAGACACCATCATCGTCAAGGGCCTGCAACGCGTGCGCCCAGGATCGCCGGTCGCTCCGGAAACCATTCCGATGGCCAGCAAGGAAACCCTCGCCGCCTTGGCCCAACAACGACAAGCGCTTGAAGCCAGCAACCTGGAACAAGTAACGCCGGATAAAGCCGCGCCGAAACTTGCCAGCGCTGCGACTCCACGCGGTTAAGGGATACGACTCAAGATGAATTTTTCCAAGTTCTTCATTTCGCGGCCGATCTTCGCAGCGGTGCTTTCGCTGCTGATCCTGATTGCCGGCGCGATCTCGCTGTTCCAATTGCCGATCAGCGAATACCCGGAAGTGGTGCCGCCGACCGTCGTGGTGCGTGCCAACTTCCCGGGCGCCAACCCCAAGGTCATCGGTGAAACCGTGGCCGCGCCGCTGGAGCAGGCGATCACCGGCGTCGAGAACATGTTGTACATGTCCTCGCAGTCGACCGCCGACGGCAAGCTGACCCTGACTATCACCTTCGCCCTGGGCACCGACCTGGACAACGCGCAGGTGCAAGTGCAAAACCGCGTGACTCGGACTCAGCCGAAACTGCCTGAGGAAGTGACGCGCATCGGTATCACCGTGGACAAGGCCTCCCCCGACCTGACCATGGTGGTGCACTTGACCTCCCCGGATCAGCGCTACGACATGCTCTACCTGTCCAACTACGCCTTGCTCAACGTGAAGGATGAGCTGGCGCGTCTGGGCGGTGTGGGTGATGTGCAACTGTTCGGTATGGGCGACTACTCCCTGCGTGTATGGCTGGACCCGAACAAGACCGCTTCGCGCAACCTGACGGCCACTGACGTGGTGACGGCAATCCGTGAGCAGAACCGTCAAGTGGCCGCCGGTGCCCTGGGTGCACAACCTGCCCCGACCGCTACCGCGTTCCAGTTGTCGGTGAACACCCAAGGTCGCCTGGTGACCGAGGAAGAGTTCGAGAACATCATTATTCGCTCCGGCGATAACGGTGAAATCACCCGCCTCAAAGACATCGCACGGGTTGAGCTGGGTTCCAGCCAATACGCCCTGCGTTCGTTGCTGAACAACCAGCCGGCCGTGGCGATCCCGATCTTCCAACGCCCAGGTTCCAACGCGATCGAGATCTCCAACGAAGTGCGCGGCAAGATGGAAGAGCTGAAAAAGAGCTTCCCGCAAGGCATGGACTACAGCATCGTCTATGACCCGACCATCTTCGTGCGCGGCTCCATCGAAGCGGTGGTGCACACCCTGTTCGAAGCGCTGATCCTGGTGGTGTTGGTGGTGATCCTGTTCCTGCAGACCTGGCGCGCCTCGATCATTCCGTTGGTGGCGGTGCCGGTATCGTTAATCGGTACGTTTGCGGTGATGCACCTGTTCGGCTTCTCGCTCAACGCGCTGTCGCTGTTCGGCCTGGTACTGGCGATCGGTATCGTGGTGGACGACGCCATCGTGGTGGTGGAGAACGTCGAGCGGAACATCGAGCTGGGATTGGAACCGTTCCCGGCCACTGAAAAAGCCATGAGCGAAGTGACCGGCCCGATCATCGCCACCGCGTTGGTGCTGTGTGCGGTGTTCATCCCGGCTGCATTCATCAGCGGCTTGACCGGACAGTTCTATAAACAGTTCGCCCTGACTATTGCGATCTCGACGGTGATCTCGGCGTTCAACTCGCTGACCTTGTCCCCTGCCCTGGCCGCCGTGTTGCTGCGCAGCCATGACGCGCCGAAGGATCGTTTCTCCAAGGTTCTCGACAAGCTCTTCGGTGGCTGGTTGTTCAAACCGTTCAACCGTTTCTTTGACAAAGCCAGCCACGGCTACGTCGGCACCGTGCGTCGGGTCATTCGCGGCAGTGGTATCGCGTTGTTCCTGTATGCGGGCTTGATGGTGCTGACCTGGTTCGGTTTTGCCCACACCCCGACCGGTTTCGTACCGGCCCAGGATAAGCAATACCTGGTGGCCTTCGCCCAATTGCCGGACGCCGCAAGCCTGGACCGCACCGAAGACGTGATCAAGCGCATGTCCGACATCGCGCTGAAACAGCCGGGCGTGGAAGCCGCCGTGGCCTTCCCAGGCCTGTCGATCAACGGTTTCACCAACAGCCCGAACAGCGGCATCGTGTTCGTGACCTTGAAACCGTTCGACGAGCGTAAAGACCCGAGCATGTCTGCCGGAGCGATTGCCGGTGCACTGAACGGCAAGTACAGCAGCATCCAGGAAGCCTACATGGCGATCTTCCCACCGCCGCCGGTACAGGGCCTGGGTACGATTGGTGGTTTCCGCCTGCAGATCGAAGACCGTGGCAACCTGGGTTACGACGAGCTGTACAAAGAAGTGCAGAACATCATCACCAAGAGCCGCACCACGCCGGAACTGTTCGGCCTGTTCACCAGCTACACGGTCAACGTGCCCCAGGTCGATGCCGCCATCGACCGTGAAAAGGCCAAGACCCACGGCGTGGCGATCAGCGACATCTTTGACACCCTGCAGATCTACCTGGGCTCGTTGTATGCCAACGATTTCAACCGCTTCGGCCGGACCTACCAGGTCAACGTGCAGGCTGAGCAGCAGTTCCGCCTGGACGAAGACCAGATCGGCCAGCTGAAAGTGCGCAACAACAAAGGCGAGATGATCCCGCTGGCGACCTTCATCAAGGTCAGCGACACCTCCGGGCCGGACCGCGTGATGCACTACAACGGCTTCATCACCGCAGAAATCAACGGCAACGCTGCACCGGGCTACAGCTCGGGCCAGGCTGAAGCGGCGATCGAGAAACTGCTGAAAGAAGAACTGCCCAACGGCATGACCTACGAGTGGACCGACCTGACTTATCAGCAAATCCTCTCGGGCAACACCGCACTGTTCGTGTTCCCGCTCTGCGTACTGCTGGCGTTCCTGGTACTGGCCGCCCAATACGAAAGCTGGAGCCTGCCATTGGCGGTGATCCTGATCGTACCGATGACCCTGCTGTCGGCGATTACCGGGGTGATCATCTCGGGTGGCGACAACAACATATTCACCCAGATCGGCTTGATCGTACTGGTGGGCCTGGCGTGTAAGAACGCGATTCTGATCGTCGAGTTCGCCAAGGACAAACAGGCAGAAGGCCTCGACCCGCTCGCTGCGGTACTGGAAGCCTGCCGTCTGCGTCTGCGGCCGATCCTGATGACCTCGTTCGCCTTCATCATGGGTGTGGTGCCACTGGTGTTGTCCAGCGGTGCCGGTGCCGAGATGCGTCATGCCATGGGTGTGGCGGTGTTCTCCGGGATGATCGGTGTGACCTTCTTCGGTCTGTTGCTGACGCCAGTGTTCTACGTACTGATCCGTCGCTATGTGGAGCGCCAAGAGGCACGCAAAGCGGCCAAGGCCTTGAAGCTGGAGACACAGCAATGAGTGTGAAAGTATTCCTGCCGAGCTTGCTGGTACTGGCGCTGAGCGCCTGTGCCGTAGGCCCGGACTACAAAGCCCAGACCCCGGAGGCGGCAAACATCACGGCCGCTGCCGATGCCAAGCAGTATGACCACGCCAAGTTCGAAGGCATCTGGTGGCAGCAGTTCGAAGACCCGACCCTCAACCAGTTGGTGACCCAGTCGCTGCAAGGTAACCGGGATCTACGCGTCGCCTTTGCCCGCCTACGGGCAGCGCGTGCGATCCGCGATGACGCCAGCAATGACGCCATGCCGACCATCACCAGCCGGGTCAGCAGTGACCAGGGCAAAGGCCAGATCCCGGGCCAGACCACTAGCCGCGTCAAGACCGAGCGTTACGACCTCGGCCTGGACATGGCCTGGGAACTGGATCTGTTCGGCCGCATCCAGCGCAACCTGGAAGCCACCGACGCCGACCAGCAAGCCGCCGAGGCTGACTTGTACCAACTGCAAGTCACCATGATTGCCGAACTGGTGGATGCCTACGGCCAACTGCGTGGCGCGCAACTGCGTGAACGCATTGCCCTGGACAACCTGAAGAACCAGCAGGAATCGCGCACCATCACGGTCAGCCTGCGGGATGCCGGTGTGGGCGACCAACTCGACGTGGAGCGTGCCGACGCACGCCTCGCGGCAGTCGAAGCCAGCGTGCCGCAACTACAGGCCGAGGAAGTGCGCGAGCGTAACCGCATCGCTACCCTCCTCGGCCAGCGTCCGGACAAGCTGACCGTCGACCTGGGCCCTAAAGACCTGCCGGCGATTGCCAAGGCGTTGCCGATCGGCGATCCAGGGCAACTGCTGCAACGTCGCCCGGACATCCTCAGCGCCGAACGCAAACTGGCCGCCGCCACCGCGCGTATCGGCGTGGCCAAGGCCGACCTGTTCCCACGGGTCAGCCTCAGCGGGTTCCTCGGCTTCACCGCCGGGCGCGGCTCGCAGATCGGCTCGTCCGCCGCGAATGCCTGGGCCCTGGGCCCAAGCATCACCTGGGCAGCCTTCGACCTGGGCAGCGTGCGCGCCCGTTTGCGCGGCGCCGATGCCGAGGCGGATGGCGCCCTGGCAACCTACGAGCAGCAAGTGTTGTTGGCGCTGGAAGAGTCCGAGAACGCCTTCAGCGACTACGGCAAGCGCCAGCAACGTTTGGTTTCGCTGATCCGCCAAAGCGAATCCAGCCGCGCCGCCGCCGACCTGGCCGCGATCCGCTATCGCGAAGGCACCGTGGACTTCCTGGTATTGCTCGACGCGCAACGTGAGCGCCTGGCCGCCGAAGACTCCCAGGCCCAGGCCGAAGTGGACCTGTATCGCGGCATCGTCGCGATCTACAAGGCGCTGGGTGGTGGTTGGAAGCCGGATACGGTGGTCGCCAGCGCCAAGTGATGTAAAGAGCTCCTTTGGTTGGTCGCATCCAGCCAATTTTTTGCCCCGTGATCCATTCGGTCACGGGGCTTTTTTTGGTCCTTGATTAACCAGCTTCACCCAGAATCAAACTCCGGTAATGCCCCGGATTCGACCCACTCCACTTACGAAACGCCTTATAAAACGAACTCGTATCAGCAAACCCCAGCCGCGCCGCAATCTCGGCAAAGCTGATCTGCGGCTCCGCCAACCACACAATCGCCAATTCCTTACGCACGCTGTCCTTGAGCCCCTGATAGGTCTGCCCTTCCTCCGCCAGGCGACGGCGCAAGGTTGAGGCCGAGATGCACAGGCTCACCGCGAGGCCTTCGGTTTCCGGCCAGGTTTCGGGGGGCATTTGGCGTAAATCGTGTTTGATCCGCGTGGCGAGGCTGTCGGGGTCGCGGTACTTGACCAGGATATTGGCCGGTGCATGGGCCAGGAAACGCTTGAGTTCTTCCGGGGTACGCTTGATCGGCAGGTCCAGGCAGTCGGCAGAGAAGATCATCCGCGTGCGGGGTCGGTCGAAACGCAGGTTGTCGGAAAACATCACCTGGTAGTCGTGACAGAATTCCGGCTTTGCGCAGCGCAGCTCTATCGCCAGGATTGGAATACGTCGTCCTGCCAACCAGCACGCGACACCGTGGACGATCATCCAGTAAGTGAAGTAAGTGAAGGCCCGATTAGGTTCAGCCTCGGGCTCGACCAATACGATCTCCGCCAGACTTTGTTGACGCACCAACTCAGCGGGCAGTCGCTCCAGCATGAGTGACAGGAACTCCAGCCCGGCCTCCAGGGCGGTGGCAAGCGTTGGCTGCGCCATTGCAGCGCGGCAGAGAAACGCCAGGCTGCCGGACCTGAGCTTGCGCGGGTCCATACCGAAGAACTCATCATCGGTGCGCCGTGCCAAAAGGCGCCACAGCCGTGCGTAGGTGGTGGCCGAAACCCGCGCGGCAGGCTCGGCCAGCCACTGCGGGTCAATCCCGGCTTTGTGCAGCACTTCGGCACTCGTCGCCCCCGGCGCGCAGCTTTGTAGCAAGGCTTCGCGCACAAGGTGAATAGAGATGGTGTCTTTTTCCGACATGGTGGACCGCGTATCCAAAGCTGCGCAAAGAATGGCACGCATCATAAGGGCGGATGCGCTTTGCCACCACCGTTCAGCCACTGTTCAGCAAACGTCAAGAATTGTTGTTTAGCAATGAGTATCATTATGTTACAACTTAGCACCCTATCTAGTTGTCACGCGGTGCCGAATGCTCGTTCCTTTCCTCATCATGCTGCGCGAAGGCATTGAAGCCGCATTGATCGTTGGCATTATCGCCAGCTACCTGCAACAGACCGGCCGTGGCCAGTGGATGCCGGCCGTATGGATCGGCGTATTTCTCGCCGCCGCACTGGCCCTGTTGGTCGGTGGTGGCCTGGAACTGGTCAGCGCCGAGTTCCCGCAAAAACAACAGGAATTGTTCGAAGGCATCGTCGGCCTGGTCGCCGTGGGCATCCTCAGCTCCATGGTGTTCTGGATGCGCAAGGTGGCGCGTTCCATCAAGCATTCCCTGCACGAATCTCTCGATCACGCGTTGGCCGGTTCCAAGCACCAGGTCACCACGCTGATCCTCATGGTGTTTTTCGCCGTGGCCCGCGAAGGCCTGGAAACCGTGTTCTTCCTGCTGGCCGTGTTCCAACAGAGTGAAGGCCCAGGCGCGCCGATTGGCGCCCTGCTCGGCTTGATCCTGGCGATCATCGTCGGTTTCCTGATCTACACCGGCAGCATGCGCCTGAACCTGGGCGCGTTTTTCCGCTGGACCGGCTTGTTTATCCTCGTGGTGGCCGCCGGCATCCTGGCCAATTCGGTGCAAGCCCTGCACGAAGCGGGGGTATGGAATCACCTGCAAACCGTGCTGTTCGACTTCAGCGCCGCGCTGCCCATGGACAGCCCGTTGGGCTCGGTGCTGGCCGGGATGTTCGGCTATCAGGAAGCGCCCACCATCAGCACCCTCGGCGCCTACCTGATCTACCTGGTGGTAGCCCTGGTGATGTTCTTCCTGCCCACCGCACCGTCCAAGCCTGCCGCCTCACCTTCTTCTGTTGCCAACCAGTAAGGACCGCCTCTTGTCCAACCCTACTCCTCAATCGTCCTCGCCACCCCGCGCCCTGCGCTGGGCCGTGGCGGGCTCGGTGGTCGTGATGATCGCCGCTGGAGGCCTGTTCTATTACGCCTCGCAACTGGCGGCCAGCAAGCGCCAGACCAACCACAATGAAATCGCCGTGACCATCCATGGCCGCGCCTGCGAACCGAATGAACTGACCGTGCCCGCCGGCCGCGCCAGCTTTCGCATCATCAACCGCTCCGACCGTGCGGTGGAATGGGAAATCCTCGACGGCGTGCTAGTGGTCGAAGAGCGCGAAAACATCGCCCCCGGCCTGAGCCAGGTGATCAACGCTAACCTGCTGCCCGGCGACTACGCGATCACCTGCGGCCTGCTGAGCAACCCGCGCGGCACCTTGCACGTAACGCCGACCGCCGAGTCCGATGCGCAAGCCAAGGCCAAGCCGTCGATGGTGGCGTTTATCGGGCCATTGTCGGAATTCCGCGTGTACCTGAGCAGCCAAGGCAGCGCACTGGTCAAGGCCGTCACCGCCTTGCAACAGGCCGTCGACGCCGGCGAGCTGGCCCAGGCTCAAGCGCTCTATGTTCCGGCGCGCGAGGCTTACCAACGCCTGGCCCCCGCATCGCAACGCCTGGCCGAGCTGGACAACGCGATCAACGCCCGCGCCGACTACTTTGAAAAGCGCGAGCAGGACCCGGCCTTCAGCGGCTTCCATCGCCTGGAATACAGCCTGTTCCAGCAACGCAGTCTCGATGGCTTGGCGCCGGTTGCTCAGCGTCTGCTGACCGACGTCACCACCCTCAAGCAACAACTGCTCGCCCAGTCGCTACCGCCGGAGCAACTGGTCAGCATTGTGGTGCGCAACCTCAACAGCCTGGCCGATGTACGTGCCATCAGCGGTGAAGAAGAGCGCTACAGCCACGTCGACCTGAACGGTTTCGCCGCCAACCTGGAGGCCGCCCACAAAGTCGTCGACCTGATGCGCCCTTTGCTGACCAAGTCTGCCGCAGACCTGCTGCCTAAAGTCGACAGCGCTCTCACGGCCTTCGACAGCCAACTCAACGAATTGAAAGTCGACGGCCAGTACCGCCGCTACGACAGCGTAACCGACGATCAGCGCAAGCAGATCGCCGACAAGGCCAAGGCTCTGGCCGCTGCACTCGATGGAATCGACCCCGCCCTTGGCCTCTCCGGCCTGCAGTGAAGACGACCGCAAACATGAGTGATTCAGAACAATTTGACCTTACTCGCCGCCGTGTCCTGCTGGGCATGGCCGCCACCGGCGCCGCCATTGCCGGCAGCACCCTGACCTGCCCGGCCATGGCCGCCGAGCAAGTCACCACCGCACCGCGCAGCGACAAGACCCAAGACCACCACGATTTTTTTGGCAAGCACCAGAGCGGTATCGTCACGCCGCGCCCAGCCTGCGGCATGCTCGTGGCGTTCGATGTGCTGGCCAGTGATCGTGAAGACCTGGAGCGCCTGTTCCGCACCCTGAACGAACGCATCGCTTTCCTGATGACCGGCGGCACCGTGCCGCAAGTCGATCCGAAGCTGCCGCCGACCGACTCCGGCATCCTCGGCCCGGTGGTCACGCCGGACAACCTGACCATTACCGTGTCCGTCGGAGAGTCACTGTTCGATGAGCGCTTCGGCCTCACCGCAGTCAAGCCCAAGCGCCTGAGCCGCATGGTTGGCTTCCCCAACGATGCACTGGAACCGGCGCAGTGCCACGGCGACCTGAGCCTGCAATTGAGCTCCAACACGCCGGACACCAATATCCACGCCCTGCGCGACATCGTGAAGAATCTTCCGGACTTGCTGCTGGTGCGCTGGAAGCAGGAAGGCAGCGTGCCGCCCCAAGCGCCGAGCAAACCCGGCGAGCCTGCGCAGAGCGCGCGCAACTTCCTGGGTTTTCGTGACGGTTCGGCCAACCCGAACTCCAACGATGCCAAGGCCATGGACCAGATTGTGTGGGTACAACCGGGCAGCGACGAACCGGCCTGGGCGGCCAACGGCAGTTATCAGGCCGTGCGCATCATCCGCAACTTCGTCGAGCGCTGGGACCGTACCCCGCTGCAAGAACAGGAGAGCATCATCGGCCGCATCAAGCCGACCGGTGCGCCCATGGACGGCGACAAAGAGACCCAGGTGCCCGACTACAGCAAGGACCCCGAAGGCAAAGTGACCAAGCTCGATGCCCACATCCGCCTGGCCAACCCGCGCACCCCGCAGACTCAGGCCAACCTGATCCTGCGCCGGCCGTTCAACTACTCCAACGGCGTCAACAAAAACGGTCAGCTGGACATGGGGCTGTTGTTCATCTGCTACCAGGCTGACCTGGAGAAAGGCTTTATCAGCGTGCAAACCCGGCTCAACGGCGAGCCCCTGGAGGAATACCTAAAGCCGGTCGGTGGCGGGTACTTCTTCACCTTGCCGGGGGTCACGGGGCCGAAGGATTTCATCGGGCGCACGCTGCTGACTGCAACGCACCCTCAAACCACTGCCCAGACCTAAAACAAACCCAGAGCGGAAATCGTCCCATGAAAAAGTCGTCTATCGCGTTGTCGTTATTGCTGACCCTTTCGCCGCTGGCAGCCTTCGCCGCTACCGCGCCGCTGGACCTGGTAGGGCCGGTGTCGGACTACAAAATCTACGTCACCGAAGAAATCGGCGAGCTGGTCACCCAGACCCAAGCCTTCACTGACGCCATCAACAAAGGCGACCTGGCCACCGCCAAGAAGCTCTACGCGCCGACCCGCGTGCACTATGAGTCCATCGAGCCGATCGCCGAGCTGTTCAGCGACCTTGATGCGTCCATCGACTCCCGCGTCGACGACCACGAAAAAGGCGTGACCGCCGAAGACTTCACCGGCTTCCACCGTATCGAATACGCGCTGTTCTCGCAGAACACCACCAAGGGCCTGGAAACGCTGACCGCCAAGCTCAACACCGACGTCAACGATCTCAAGACCCGCGTCGATGGTCTGACCTTCCCGCCTGAGAAAGTCGTGGGCGGTGCCGCAGCATTGCTGGAAGAAGTCGCCGCCACCAAGATCTCCGGCGAAGAAGACCGCTACAGCCACACCGACCTGTATGACTTCCAGGGCAATATCGACGGGGCGAAGAAAATCGTCGACCTGTTCCGTGGCCAGATCGAGAAACAAGACAAAGCCTTCCTGGCCAAGGTCGACAAGAACTTCGCCACCGTGGACAAGATCCTGGCCAAGTACAAGACCAAGGACGGTGGTTTCGAGACCTACGACAAGGTCAAGGAAAACGACCGCAAGGCCCTGGTGGGCCCGGTCAACACCTTGGCTGAAGACCTGTCAACCCTGCGTGGCAAGCTGGGCCTGAACTGATAACAAGTCCTCGTCCATGCATTGCGACCGTGTTGCAATGCATGGACGAGGCTTGCGCATGTTTACCCTGCAGGCGTGTCTGGCGTGAAATGTTCAAGCGGCGTGCCGGTCGGCTTTTGCGTGATCGGGTCAATGGCGTACCAGTCAACGCCGAGTTTCACGGCGGATAACGGCTGATTTTGACTCGCGCCCATCTGGCTTCCCGGGTATGCACGGCTCTCGGGCAGAGGTGATAACGCGTTGTAGGCCCCTATCCCCCAGCGGCATTTCTCAAAGGCCGTGGTCGTCAGAAAAAAACCTCGTCCGACAGAAACCAGTTCGCCCTTCATCACCCGCTGGGCTGCACCCATTGCCTTCGGGCCGATTCGGAGCACATCCGAAAAGCCATCCAGTGGATTGAACAAACTGCGAAAGAAAGGTGCTGCCTCTTTCGCAGCCACCATCCTGAATGCACGGCCGCTGAAGGGAACAAGCGCCTTGAACCCACTGAAAAAACGTCTTGTGCCGGACACCCCGCCGGTCACGATGAATGATGCAAAGTCGATCAACAACCCTTTGACCCCTGCGCCAATGTTCCCATCGGCGATATCAGCGAGGCCGCCCACGAATGGGATAAGGCTTAACACCATTTTCAGGTTTTCCTTGGTGAAGATCTTTCCGGAATCAAATGGGTAGCTGCGTCTTGTATTCAGCGCTGTCGGCTGGTTGGCGTACTCCATCAACGGCCCAGACTCTTCCTTGAACGTCGCATCGACGATGGCCTTGGCGATATCGTTCGTTTTTCTCGACGCCCAACTGTTGGGCACAGAACGCGCCGTGCCGACCGACCTCCTCGATTCCGTCTGACCCGGCAAGGTCCTCCCGAACTTTTCAACAATGGCGTTAGTCCGCACTCCCGTGCGCGGCGCGCTGCCGGTCTTGTAGGCGTCGAGGTCGAAGTCAACCAGTGTTGCCTTGCGAAAGTCCATTTCTACGTAGGCGAAAGGACCGTAGGGTACGAAGCCTTTTTCAACCACGCCGTCCAACTTGAGCGTTGAGAACAGCATAAAGCGCTTGGACACCTTCATTGATCCCGGGAACATTTCCAGATAGGTGAACCAGCCGTTCGACCCCTCGTCTTTGTAGCGTAACAACACCCCCTGCCTGGCCCTCTTTTCGGCAACGTTCGAGCTTTCCCCATCGTCCTGTGCCAGGGGGTCTCCGGTCTCCTCACGCAAAGTGAAGATTTCCACATCGCCATTCTCCAATCCCTGCCGGACATCCAGGGGGGCATTGGAGATCATCAGCTTGATCACTGTTTCCTGGGCTTTACGCTGGTCAGCCAAGTATTGCTTCACGGCCGGCGCAACCAGCGGCTCGATGATGGGCAGTTGCTTGATTCTTTCGTTGAAGGTTTCCTGAGAGACTCTGGGGTGGGTGAATGTATATTTCTTCACCCCGGACACTGTATCGTTCAGCCACTTCTGGAAGGCAAGAAATGGGTCCAACTTAGCTTGTTCTGTCAGGATCAATTCAGTCAGTAACGGAGTACGCGTTTCCAGGTGCGCCTCATTTCTGGGATTGAACGGCTTGTCGGTATCGAGCTCCAGCTTGAACGCGGCGATCTCCTCTCGGGTCATTTCGGGAAACAGCACAACCAATTGATCAATCAACAGGCTCATCTGAGTGGGGGGTTCCCTCGTCAAGCTCTGGAACGCAGCAAGCGTAACGCTCTCGCGATCGGCAAACGCCTGGGCGGCTGCGCTGTAATCCCCAGGTGAATAGAGTCCATCGGATCTTTTCGGAAACACACCGCTCATCACCGCCCAATCCAGCAGTGGCGATACGCCGAGGCACTTGAAAAGCACCTCGTGATCCGGCCCCATGGGGTTGAGCCGGGTGAGCGCCTGGGCTTCGGCGATGTTCAATGCCCGCGAACTGCCTGCCCCTCCCAGTTTTTCCGCTATTTCACAACCCTGGCGCAGGTTCATCCAGGCTGTCGACCCAATGCTCACCAGCCCCGGAGACAGCTTAAGCGACTCAGGCGCGTCTACCGACAGGTTGGGATCAGGTTTGAGCAGAAACTCTGGAGCAGCTTGTGCCAACATCAAATGGGCGATCAAGGGCGCGGTCCTGACGTCGGCACCCTTGGTTTTCAATTGCGTTTGAATGTCGTCGCGCACGTCACGCATTGCGCGACCAAGGTTGCCGGGTTGATAGATTTCGTAGCCGGCAACCACGCCCGGCTTGCCTGGCACCTCATCGCTGACGCTGGCCTTGATCGCGGCTGCCAGGAGTTGATGACGGATTGCCTTTGGCAGCGGAGCGCCGTCCCTGACCTCCACCATGTTCAGTTGCTGCGCCAACGCTTGGGCCTTGACGACTGCTTGGGGCGAGTCGAAAAACCGTTGCAGTTGCAGGTCCGGATCATTCGGCAAGCCCTCCCCGGCCATGTAGTTGGTCAACAGTTGAGTCACCGAGCCAGCCGCGGCGGCCGCCACCTTCAACGCGGTGAAATCACCCGCAGACAGCCCCCCAGGGCGCCAGTTATAGGGCGACAAACCGGCATAGTCACCCGCCATTGGCGAAGGCGGCAGCTTGATCGTCAACCAGCCAATGGCCGAGTTCACCTGGGCAACCGTTTCGGGGCTACCCAACCCGGAGAACGCCAGCATCTGTCGCATGTCATACAGGGGCTGGGAATACAGAACGTTCCCGGTTACCCCGCTCATCTCTACCAGTTGGTTGAAATCGTGATTGAGGGTGTTGACCGCCGCTTTCTCGGCCGGGCTACCGCCTGCAGAGACCTTGCTGATCTCATCGTCCAGAAAGACTTGCAAGGAGATCCATTGATTGGCGGAGTCGCGCAGTTCAAGGTTCCCGTCGGCTATCCGGTAAACGTTATCCGCAGCCGCCAAGCCAATCTTCTCGATGAAGGCCTTGAACGCCGGCAGTAGCAGCCACTCAACCAAACGCTCACGGGGTAGCAGGCTTTTCTGCGCCAGCGTCGATCCGGGGGAAACGAGCGCGGGCTGGCTGCTCAAGGGGAGCGTGTCCCCCTCGCTCTTGCCTTTGACCAGTGCTTGCAGGTTTGACGCCAGCTGCGAGCGATCGGCGACGTCACTGTGATTTTGCGTCAGTTGCTCGAACTGTTGCCGCCAGTCGGTACGTTTCTCATTGGCGATGGCCGGCCAGCCGTGTTCTTTTAGCCGCTCGCCGATCTGCTTTTTATTTTCTGAAGGGCTGGACATTTCCACGCCGTAAAAATGAAGGACCGCATCTAAATCACGGAATGGGACCGCATAGTCACCCGGCAGTAAAACGCCCCCATTATCCGGGCGCAGCATTTTCGCTGCCTCACTGAGGTTTGCGCCCACCTCCCACCAACCGGAACCATCCGTCGTCGTAAATCTTCGCGTAACGTGTTTGCCATCAATCAACACCGGGCCTTCAACGCCGTCGCTGAAAACACGCATCGTCGCCAAATCCAACCCCTTGGACTGCAACCAAGCCTGGACCCGTGGCTCGCGCGCGGCGTCGACAAAGGCATCCATGAAGGGACGAATCGACGCATCTGGAGGAAAGGGGTAAATCTTGAGCCTGCCTGTAAGCAAATAGTGGGTGAGGTTACTTTGCAGGCTGGCATCCGCTTTTTTCGCGGCCTCGACCGTTGGATAAACCGCGACGTTGCGCCCGGTTTCAGCCGATAAGTCCGCCCGTTTGTGGCGTACCAAGGGTTGCTCAAGCCTGAGTTGGGTCAGTTGCCCGCCGCGCTGACGTAGCACGCCTGTAACCGATGACTGCCCACCCGCACCCGACAGGTCCTGAGAACGCGGTACGTTCGTGAGGCCATGGGATTCGCCCCCGCCCCCCGCCAAAACAACAGCCTGCGTGGCGCTACGATTTTCATTGACTGTCAACATATCAAGCTCTCTAAAGGTTAACCGTAAGAGGTCTCGTCCTTAAGAACCGGCCCCCAAAATCCTACGGTCTACCCCGGAGCCCAGGCATAGGGAGTTTCTCAATACATTGACGGAAGAATATGAACACAAAGGCGCCCCATTACGGCAAGCCTAGGCGCACTTACAAGATGCGGTAGAGCAACCGTTCGATCCGCACCCGGCTGACCCGACGCAAAAACTTGCCGACCGCCTCGGGATAGTCCGGCAGCGTTTGCAGGTCCTGATAACGCTCGATGCGAGCGGTGTGCTGGAAAATCTGCGCCAGTTCGGTACGTCGCGGCCCCAGCCACTCGCTCTTGGGATCATCGATCAACAAGGCGTTTTCCAGGTCGAGACGGAACGCGCGCGGGTTGAGGTTGTTGCCGGTAAGCAAGGTGTAGCGCTGGTCGACCCACATCCCCTTGAGGTGGTAAGTGTTATCGCCGTCGCGCCATAGGTGCAGGTTCAACTGGCCGCTGTCGATCATCGGCTGATGGCGCTTGGCAAAGCGGCGCAGGCTGATTTCGTAGAGGTAGGGCAGCGCCGCAATGACCTTGAACGGCTCGCTGGGCGGGATGTAGAAGTCGTTGGCGGTCTTGTCGCCGACGACGATGTCGATCTTCACCCCACGCGCCAGCGCGCGGTTGATTTCGCGGGTTACCGGCAGCGGTAGGTTGAAGTATGGGGTGCAGATAGTCAGCTGATGTTGGGCGCTGGCGATCAGTTCGAGAATCACGCGGTTCAGGGGGTTGTTCTTGCCGACCCCGAGCAAAGGGCTGACTGAGAGGTGACCATTGGGCAGTTGCCCGGCCGTGGTGTCGTAAGCCGCGTGTTTCAGGCGGCTGCGCAAATCGCCGATGTCGTTGCGCAGGCTGCGGGTGGTGGGCGGATTGGGCAGGTCCAGACGATTGACCGCCTTGGACGCCACCAGGCCGTGCTCCACCAGGTGCTGCATCGAGTCGGCGAGCGCTTTGCTGTGGATCAAGTGGTACCGGTCGAAGCGGTACTTGTCGAATTTGTGCAGGTACACGTTGTTCAGGCTGGCGCCGCTGTACAGCACCGTGTCGTCAATCACGAAACCCTTGAGGTGCAACACACCGAACAACTCGCGGGTTTGCACCGGCACGCCATACACCGGCACTTCGCTGCTATGGCTTTGAGTCATCGCCTGGTACCAGGCGCTGTTGCCCGGCTGCTTGCCGGCACCGATCAAGCCGCGCTGGGCGCGCAACCAGTCGACCACCACCACGATGTCCAATTCCGGCCGCGCAGCTTTGGCGGCGTGCAGGGCGTCGTAGATCTCCTGCCCCGCTTCGTCCTGCTGCAAGTACAGCGCGACGATATAGATGCGCCGGGTGGCATGGGCAATCTTCTCCAGCAGGCAACGACGATAGGCGTCGGCGCCGGACAGCACCTCAAGGGCATCGGGAGTGAGGGGGAAACCGCGCAGTTTTGGCAACAGGGAGCGTTTGAAGAACGACGGCATAAGGCTCGCAATGGGTCGAATCCGAAGAGGCCTCGAGCTTACACCATGGGGGTGCTCAGGTCTCGCTGCGGCGCATGGAAAAATTTTAATTGACCAAGAAGAACGATCATTCTACTGTTCACGGCATGAACGACATGACCCGTAATGAAACCCGCGACATTATTCTCGACGTCACTGAAAAGTTGATCTATCGCCATGGCATCGCCGCCACCGGCATGGACTTCCTGGTGAAAACCGCCGGCGTGTCGAGAAAAAGTATTTACCGCTACTTCGCCAATAAAGACGAGCTGGTGATTGCCGCCCTGCAACGTCGCGATGAACGCTGGATGCAGTGGCTGCGCACTGAAGTGGAACGCCGCGAAGACACCGGAGAACGCCTGCTGGGGCTGTTCAGCGCGCTCAAGGACTGGTTCGGCACTCCCGACTTCCGGGGCTGCGCGTTCATCAACACCAGTGGCGAAACCGGTGATCCGCACGACCCGGTGCGCCTGCTGGCCAAGGCGCACAAACAAAAACTGTTCGAGTACGCACTTGAACTGTGTCAAGCACATGGCACCCCCGATCCCGAGCGGCAGGCCGCGCAACTGCTGATCCTGATCGATGGCGCCATTACCGTTGCCCTGGTGATGGGCGATTCAACAGCTGCCGATAATGCGCAATGCATGGCGCAAACGTTATTGGGACTGTGAACCCACAAGTAGGCGCAACTTCCGATACATCCTTATTCATCGAGGAACTGCCCAATGTCATCGACTGTAGAAACACGTCCGCCCCTGCCGCCGTTCACGCGCGCGTCGGCCATCGAGAAAGTCCGTCTGGCCGAAGACGGCTGGAACTCCCGTGATCCGCAGCGGGTGTCCCTGGCCTACACGCTGGACACAAAATGGCGTAACCGCGCCGAATTCGCGCATAACCGCGAAGAAGCCAAAGGTTTCCTCACCCGCAAATGGGCCAAGGAACTGGACTACCGCCTGATCAAGGAGTTGTGGGCATTCACCGATAACCGCATCGCGGTGCGTTATGCCTATGAGTGGCGCGACGATTCGGGCAACTGGTTCCGTTCCTACGGCAATGAAAACTGGGAATTCGACGAGAACGGCCTGATGGCCAATCGTTTTGCCTGCATCAACGATCTGCCGATCAAGGAAAGCGAGCGCAAGTTCCATTGGCCGCTGGGCCGACGCCCGGATGATCATCCTGGGCTGTCTGAACTAGGCCTTTGACCCCTCCCTTGTAGGCGCCCGGCTTGTCGGCGATGACGGTATCAAACTCGCCATCGCCGGCAAGCCGGGCGCCTACGGAGTGTATGGAGCTTCAATCCTGGTTCAGGCCAACTCGATACAACACGCCATCATCCTCGTCCGTCAGCACATACAAAAAGCCATCTGGCCCTTGCCGAACATCACGGATCCGCGCTTTTAATCCACCGAGCAAGCGTTCCTCGTGGATCACCTTGTCGCCATCAAACTGCAAGCGGATCAACTCCTGGCTGACCAGCGCACCGATAAACACGTTGTGCTGCCAGGGCTTGAAGCGATCCGCATCGTAAAACGCCATGCCACTGATACCCGGCGACTTTTCCCACACATGATGGGGCGGCACTGTGCCTTCCACCGTTTTGCCCTTGGCTTCGGGAATCGGTGTCAGGGAGTAGTTGATGCCGTGGGTTGCCAATGGCCAACCGTAGTTCTTGCCGCGTTCGATGATGTTGATCTCATCACCTCCGCGCGGCCCGTGTTCGTTTTCCCAGATCGTGCCACTCCAAGGATTCAGCGCCAGCCCCTGAGGGTTACGCTGGCCGTAGGACCAGATCTCCGGGCGCACGCCTTGCTGACCGACGAAGGGGTTGTCATCCGGCACGCGGCCGTCCGGGTAGATGCGTACGACCTTGCCTTGCAACTTGTCCAGATCCTGGGCCGTCGGGCGATCGTTGTTTTCACCCAGGGTCACGAACAGGTAGCCATCGCGGTCGAACGCCAGGCGCGAGCCGAAGTGGTTACCGGTCGACAGCTTAGGCTCCTGGCGCAGGATCACCTTGAAGTCGGTCAAGCCACTGAGGTCTGCCGCCAGGCGCCCACGGCCCACTGCTGTACCGGCAGTACCGCCTTTGCCCCCGCCTTCCGCGTAGGACAGGTAGACCATGCGGTCCTCTTTGAAGTCCGGCGACAACACCACATCCAGCAGACCGCCCTGCCCTTTGGCCCAGACTTCCGGCACGCCCTTGAGTGGCGCGGACAGCTTGCCGTCGGGGCTGACAAAGCGCAGGTGACCAGGACGCTCGGTCACCAGGAAGCCTTGCTTGTCCGGCAAGAAGGCCACCGCCCATGGGTGGTCCAGGCCTTTGGCGATTGGCGTTGCAGTGATGCTGCCCTGTTCGCTTGGGAACTGCTGGGCATCGGCGGCGTAAGTGGCCGTCAACGGCAGCAGCGTGGTGGCGCAAAGGGCGGCTAGCAGGCTTTTGCGTAGAAACATAAGGCGAGATCCTTACCGGCGATTGCCGTTGGCATCATAAGTGGGGGCTTTGGTTTCGGTGGCCGGGCGGCTGGGGGCAGCGTCGCGTTTTGGATAGCTGTTGCCGATGCCGCCGTTTTCCAGGGTCGGTGTGCGCGTGGTCGGCCCGGTCTGGATACCGCGAACGGCCGGCGCATTCGGCTGGGTGCCCTGCATGCTGTTGGGATTGGCCCGGTGGATCGGGCCGTTGTTGCCGTTGTTGTTGCCGGGCAGGTTTTGCGCCTGGGCCACAGGCATAAGGGCCAGACCCAACAACAGCGCTGCTACGTGACGCGTACAACTGTTCATGACAAAGCCTCTCTGGGGCGAGGAGTACGTGCTTTCGATAACACGCTACGCCTTGGGTTCGGCTTTCGACACTAAATAGTTTCTCATCAGGTGTAACACGATCTGTCCGCGCATCTGCTTGGGGAAACTTTTCCCACATCATCCGAGTCACCAGAACACAGCCTCTTCGTAAGGAATCGCACCTATGCCACGGGCAATCTGGAAAGGCGCCATCAGCTTTGGCCTGGTGCATATCCCGGTCTCACTGGTTTCGGCCACCTCCTCTCAAGGCGTTGACTTTGACTGGCTGGACAAGCGCAGCATGGACCCGGTGGGTTACAAGCGCATCAACAAGACCACCGGCAAAGAAGTGACAAAGGACAACATCGTCAAAGGCGTCGCGTTCGAGAAAGGCCGCTATGTGGTGCTCAGCGAAGAAGAAATCCGCTCGGCTCACCCCAAATCGACCCAGACCATCGAGATCATCGCGTTTGTTGCCAGCGACCAGATCCCGTTGCAGAACATCGATACCCCCTACTTCCTCGCACCGGACAAGCGTGGCGGCAAGGTCTACGCCTTGCTAAGGGAAACCCTTAAAAAAACCCGCAAGGTCGCCTTGGCCAATGTGGTGCTGCACACCAAGCAGCACCTGGCGGCGTTGATGCCCCTGGACTCGGCGCTGGTGCTGGTGATGCTGCGCTGGCCCGCCGAGGTGCGCAGCCTGGACGAACTGGAGCTGGGCAGTGACGTGACCAAACCGAGCCTGGCCAAGGGCGAATTGGACATGGCCAAGCGCCTGGTGGACGACATGAGCGCCGACTGGCAGCCGGATGACTACCGCGACAGCTTCCAGGAAAAAATCATGGCGCTGGTGGCCAAGAAGGCCAAGGCCGGCAAGATCGAGGATGTGGAGACCGGGGACAGCGAAGAGCGCAAATCCGCCGATGTGATCGACCTGACGGAACTGCTCAAGCGCAGCCTGGCCGGCAAACCCGCGAAGAAGCCTGCCACGAAGAAATCCACCAAGGCCTCCTGAGTCATGTCCAAGCCCCTCAGCGACTACAACCGCAAGCGTGATTTCGGTATTACCGGCGAACCCGCAGGCAACTCGCCTGCACGCAAGCGCAAAGCCTCGGCACTGTCCTTCGTGATCCAGAAGCATGACGCACGCAACCTGCACTATGACTTTCGTCTGGAACTCGACGGCGTGCTGCTCAGTTGGGCCGTGCCCAAAGGGCCGAGCCTGGATCCCAGTCAGAAGCGTCTGGCCGTTCACGTCGAAGATCATCCCCTGAGCTACGGCGGCTTTGAAGGCAGCATTCCCGCCGGCCAATACGGCGCCGGTGACGTCATCGTGTGGGACCGTGGCATCTGGCAGCCCCATGACGAACCCCGCAAGGCCTACGCGACCGGCAAGCTCAAATTCACCCTGGTAGGCGAGAAGCTCTCCGGCGACTGGGCGCTGGTGCGTACCCGCTTGAAAGGCAGCGGCGACAAGGAACAATGGCTGCTGATCAAGGAAAAGGACCAGCAGGCGCGTGCGGCCGACGACTACGATATCGTCCTGGCCCAGCCGAACAGCGTGCTCAGCGATGCCTCAGTGGGTAAACCCAAGGCTCAGCCCAAAGTCAGAAAAGCCGCCCTCCCCGAGCAATTCAATCCGCAATTGGCCACCCTGGTGGATCGCGCCCCGGAAGGCGATTGGCAATACGAGATCAAATTCGACGGCTACCGCATGCTCGCACGCATCCGCGACGGGGACGTGCGCCTGTTTACCCGCAACGGACACGACTGGACCGACCGTCTGCCCCGACAGGTCAAGGCATTGCAGGCTCTGAAGCTCAAGGACAGCTGGCTGGATGGCGAGGTGGTCAGCCTCAATGGCGATGGCCTGCCGGACTTCCAGGCGCTGCAAAATGCGTTTGATATCGGCCGCAGTTTGGACATCGTTTACTACCTGTTCGACGCGCCCTTTCTCAATGGCCAGGACCAGCGCCAGACGCCGGTCGAGGATCGCCGCGCCGCCCTCAAAGTCGCGCTGGCCGCTAGCCGCAGCAAATTGCTGCGGTTTTCCGAGGCATTTACCGCGCATCACCGCGACATCTTTGAAAGCGCCTGCGACTTGGCCCTCGAAGGCGTGATCGGCAAGCGCCTGGGCAGTCCGTACGTCTCTAGTCGCAATGCCGACTGGATCAAACTCAAATGCCGGTTGCGCCAGGAGTTTGTGATTGTCGGTTATACCCGGCCCCAAGGCTCACGCACGGGGTTCGGCGCGTTGTTGCTGGCGGTAAATGATGAGACCGGCCTGGTGTACGCAGGCCGCGTAGGCACGGGTTTTGATCAAGCGTCGCTCAAGACTATTTATGCGCAACTCACACCGTTGGAGCGCAAGACATCGCCGCTTGAGAAACCGCTGACCAGCACCCAAGCACGTGGCGTGCATTGGGTAGCGCCCACGTTGGTCGGTGAGGTGCAGTTTGCCGAGTGGACACGCGAGGGCTTGGTCCGCCAAGCCGCGTTCGTCGGGCTGCGCACCGACAAACCCGCAGCGCAGATCGTTCATGAACAACCACGAACGGCCAAATCCATGAAGCCCGCCAAAAAGACCCGCGGTGATGTCAATATCACCCACCCAGACCGTGTGATCGACAAACAAAGTGGCACACAAAAACAGCAACTGGCGCAGTTCTACGACAGCATCAGCCAGTGGATTCTGCCCTATTTACGTCACCGGCCGGTGTCCCTGCTGAGAGCGCCGGAGGGTATCGAGGGCGAGCAATTCTTCCAGAAACACTCGGAGCGCCTGGCCATCCCCAACATCAAGCAACTGGATCAGGCACTTGATCCCGGCCATGCGCGGCTGATGGAAATCGACAACGTCGGCGCCCTGATAGGCGCGGTGCAAATGGGCGGCGTAGAGTTTCATACCTGGGGCGCCACCTCGGACAAGATCGAAACCCCGGACCTGTTTGTGCTGGATCTCGACCCGGACCCGGCGTTGCCTTGGAAAACCATGCTCGAAGCCGCGCAACTGACCCTGTCGGTACTGGATGAGTTGGGGCTGCAAGCCTTCGTCAAGACCAGCGGCGGCAAAGGCCTGCACCTGATCGTGCCGTTGGCGCGCCGAGACAATTGGGACACCGTAAAAGCGTTCGCCAAGGCTATCGCCCAGTTCATGACCGAGCAGTTGCCGGAACGTTTTACCGCGACGTCGGGGCCCAAGAACCGGGTCGGCAAGATCTTTATCGATTACCTGCGCAATGCACGGGGAGCCAGCACTGTAGCGGCGTATTCCGTGCGCGCACGGCCAGGCTTGCCGGTGTCGGTGCCGATCAGTCATGAGGAGTTGAAGGGGTTACGCGGTGCGCAGCAATGGACAGTCGCCAATCTGCAGCAGCGCTTGGACGCTTTGAAAACGGATCCCTGGGCGGGGTATGCCAATCGACAGAAGATCAGCAAGAAGATGTGGGACAAACTGGGCGACCATCCACCGAAGTGAACGGCGCCCGCACAGCGACACTCAGATCAGCAGGAAAATCGCCGCCAACCCAGCAAAGATCGCCCATTTTTCCAGGTAGTAGCGCGTACGATTGCGCTTTTTCAGCTCTTTACCGCGCAGACGAATCTTGTACAGGCGCGTGAACGCGCGGTTGAGCCCACCGGTCTTGTCACCGTCATCGTTGGGCGAACCTGCAGCCGCCATCACGTTACGGCTGAACCAGCGGTTGAACGCAGCGGCCCAGCGGTACTTCATCGGGCGCTCGACGTCGCAGAACAGAATGATGCGGTTCTGCTGCGTGGTGTTTTCGGCGTAGTGGATGTAGGTCTCGTCAAACATTACCGGCTCACCGTCACGCCAGTAGTAGTTTTCGCCATCCACATTGATGTAGCAGCCGGGGCCATTCGGGGTATCCAGGCCCAGGTGATAGCGGTACGAGCCGGCATACGGATCACGATGGCGTACCAGTTTGGAACCGGGTGGCAGCTCGGCGAACATCGCGGCCTTGATCGAACCGATGCTTTGTACCAACTCAGTGGTGCGCGGGCACAGCTTCATCGCTGACGGATGGCTGTCGCCATACCATTTGAGGTAGAAACGCTTCCAGCCCGACTTGAAGAACGAGTTGAAACCCACGTCGTTGTATTGGTCCGAGCGCTTGATCTCGCCGGCACGCATCAAGTTCTGCCCTTCCAGGCGGATTTCTTCCCAGTGTTCCTGGAGCGGGCTCAGGTCAGGGAAATCGCTGGGCGACAGATACGGCCGGCTGGGCAGTTTGGAGAAGAGGTAGAGAAAGCAGTTGATCGGCGCCAGAAAGGTCGAATGATCACTGAGCTGGCGGCCCAGCTTGTGCCGCACCCGGCCACGCAGGTGTACATACGCAATCGAGGCAACGTAGAGAACAACAATGATGAGTTTCAAGAGATTTCGTCACATGTCAGAAGAGAACAGGCTGCTCCTGCGTGCCCACAACGGCCGAGGTTGGATAGCAGCACCTGAAATCACGATTCACACAATCGGCTCGACCGGCTCAGTGACAACCCGGTTCGTGGCCCTTTGCTAGTTATTTAGCCACAGGTTGTAACTAAAAGTTAACTAGGAATTGTGAAAAGCTGTCTTGTGAATGTGATGCGCAATCAGCGCTCAAATGATAAAAATGCGCCGCTTTGGCGTCGCCATCGACGATTCACCCTTCAGCAAAAAGGAATTTGTATGTCATCCGTTACAGATGCGGACTTTCAAGCCCTCCAAGGTGCGTGGGAGCAGACGTCACTCGAAGACAGCGGCATGCTCAACCCCATCGATGCCCACAGTGCCCCTGGCGCGATCACCACGATCAGTGGCGACTGCTTCGAAGTGAAGACTGTCAGCGGCGAGGTGTTGCTGGCAGGACGTTTTTTCCTGGACAGCAGCACCGTGCCAAAGAGCATTACCTGGATTGACTCCATGGGAGATGACGCAGGTAAACACTTGCCCGCCAGCTATCGCCTTGACGGTGATGAATTTGCATTCATTGCAGCCGACGAAGGTATGCCCAGGCCAACCATTTTCAGTACGGGCCCAGGGCAAACCATGCGCACGTTCCTGCGACGCCACTGAAAAGCCCCTCAATCGGGACGTTTGGTGGCAGTCAACGTAAAACACATCGGCAATTGCGCAGGCTGCTGCTCGTACTGGTCGTACACCTCTTCGCGGTTGGAATGCGGATACTCCTGCAGGTGGCTGATCTGCAACTGTGCGCAGATCGCGGCAGTGATCACGTCGCCCAAAGTGTGCACGTACCAATAAGAAGTCGGCCCAGCAACCTCGCCCTGGCCTTCGTAGACAATTGACTCCTGCAGCACAAACGGCTCGCGCTGAAAGTAGGAACTGGCCGGCAGGAAAGGGTTCTGCGCCCGTGGATCAAACACCTCCAGGAACGGGTGGGTTTCATACATCACCAAGGTGCCACCGGGCTTCAAGGTGCTGGCGACATGGCGCATGAACTGCCCCACATCCGGCATCCAGCCCAACACGCCAATGGTCACCAAAGCGATATCGAAGCGCGCCTGCAACTCTTGCGGCAACTGGTGGATATCACTTTCTATAAACTCAGGGTTGTGCGGTGAGACCTCGGCCAGTTCACGGGCCTGTTCCAGAAACGCACGGGATTGATCGACGCCCACCACCGAACGCGCGCCCAGGCCGTACAGCGAAAGGCTTTCGCGGCCATTGTTGCAGCACAGTTGCAGCACATCCTTACCGTCCACGCCCACTTCTCGCAACACGCCGGTCAGCGTGGGGTCCAGGCAAGAAAAGTCAGCCGCGCCGACACTGTTGAGCAACGCGCTCCAAGTGTCAGTGGCTTTGTGCAAGTCGGCGGATTGGTCCCAGGCGTCCTTGTTGCTGGCAATCGCCTGTTGAGCTGAAGGCATGTCCATTGCTTCTCCAAGTATTCACGAAAGCGGGGGTCAGAAAATAAGCCAAGTGCCCTCGGATTAAAACCCGAGCAGCGCACGAAACTTAACGCAGGCCCCACAGGTCATTAACGCAATGCGTGTTCAGCCCTTGAACGCCATCTCCGAAGACCGCGCCGTGGCCAAACACTCCGATCTGCGCAACACCTTGTCCCTGGACAGCCTGAACTTCTTCCTGGCGGATGTGCGCGACGGCCTCGGCCCCTATCTGGCCATTTATTTGCTGGCCGTACACAAATGGGACCCGGCCAGCATCGGCGTGGTCATGACCCTGGCAGGCATCGCTGCCCTACTCACCCAAGGACCGGCGGGTGCACTGATCGACCGCACCCGCAGCAAGCGCGCGGTAGTCGCATTGGCCGCCATCGTGGTAACCGGCAGCTGCCTGCTGCTGCCCTTTGTCAGTTCCTTCAGCCTGGTGGCGTTGACCCAGGCCGCCAGCGCCGTCGCCGCGTCCGTATTCGCACCGGCCATCAGCGCGATCTCCCTGGGCATTACCGGGCCACGCGCGTTCACCCGCCGTACCGGGCGCAACGAAACCTTCAACCACGCCGGCAACGCCGTGGCGGCGCTGTTGGCCGGCGGCTTGGCGTATCTGTTCGGGCCGGTGGTGGTGTTCTACCTGATGGCGTTTATGGCGGTGGCCAGCGTTATTGCGATCAGTTGCGTGTCGGCTGAGGCGATCGACCATGAAGTCGCCCGAGGTTTTGACCCGGAGCATCACACTGACCACGAACAACCCTCCGGTATCCGCGTGTTGCTCGCCAACCGCCCACTGCTGCTGTTCGCCATCTGCTGTGCCCTGTTCCACCTGGCCAACGCCGCGATGCTACCGCTGGTCAGCCAGAAACTCTCGCAGATCAACCTGCAGATGGCCACGCCGCTGACGTCGGCATGCATCGTCGCCGCGCAATTGGTAATGGTACCGATGGCTTGGCTAGTCGGGCTCAAGGCCGACATCTGGGGACGCAAGCCCTTGCTGATGGCTGGCTTCATGATCCTGCCGCTGCGTGGCGTGCTCTACACGCTGTCCAGCGATCCGTACTGGCTGGTGGCCGTGCAGATGCTCGACGGCATCGGCGCCGGGATCTTCGGTGCGCTGTTCCCGGTGATCGTCAAGGACCTGACCCAAGGCACCGGACGTTTCAACGTCAGCCTGGGCGCCCTCTCCACCGTCTTCGGCCTGGGCGCGGCATTGAGCAGCAGCCTGGCGGGTTTCGTGGTGCAACAGGCCGGCTACAACGCGGCCTTCCTGACCCTGGCCGGCGTGGCGGCGCTGGCGTTGGCACTGCTGTGGCTGGCGATGCCGGAGACCTTGGCAAAACCATCCTTCGCCGGACATACAACTGTCGCCTGACATATGCGACAATGCGCGCCAAATTCCAACACACATCCAAAATTTTCTGCTCAGCGACCGGGTTTCGCGCCTTGATGTCGCTGTTGACGCATGCCTGAAGGCTCCTGCCGCCACGCTCGCAACCCATTGATAGGTAAAGTAATTGATCTCCACAGCTAACATCACCATGCAGTTCGGCGCCAAGCCGCTCTTCGAGAACGTCTCGGTCAAGTTCGGCGCCGGTAACCGTTATGGTTTGATCGGTGCCAACGGTTGCGGCAAGTCGACCTTCATGAAAATCCTCGGCGGCGACCTCGATCCGTCCGGCGGCCAGGTCATGCTGGAGCCGAACGTACGCTTGGGTAAACTGCGCCAGGACCAGTTCGCCTACGAAGAATTCACCGTGCTCGACACCGTGATCATGGGTCACGAAGAGCTGTGGAAGGTCAAGGCCGAGCGCGACCGCATCTACTCGCTGCCGGAAATGAGCGAAGAAGACGGCATGGCCGTGGCCGAGCTGGAAACCGAGTTCGCCGAGATGGACGGCTACACCGCCGAATCCCGTGCCGGTGAGCTGCTGCTGGGCCTGGGTATCCCGTTGGAGCAACACTTCGGCCCGATGAGCGAAGTGTCTCCAGGCTGGAAACTACGCGTATTGCTGGCCCAGGCGCTGTTCTCCGATCCTGAAGTGCTGTTGCTCGACGAACCGACCAACCACTTGGACATCAACACCATTCGCTGGCTGGAAAACATCCTGACCCAGCGTTCCAGCCTGATGATCATCATCTCTCACGACCGTCACTTCCTGAACAGCGTGTGCACCCACATGGCTGACCTGGACTACGGCGAGCTGCGCCTGTTCCCGGGCAACTACGACGAGTACATGACCGTAGCGACCCAGTCCCGCGAGCAACTGCTGTCGGACAACGCCAAGAAGAAGGCGCAGATCTCCGAACTGCAATCCTTCGTCAGCCGCTTCTCGGCCAACGCCTCGAAAGCCAAGCAGGCCACTTCCCGTGCCAAGGCGATCGACAAGATCCAGCTGGCCGAAGTCAAGCCATCGAGCCGCGTGAGCCCGTTCATCCGCTTCGAGCAGAACAAAAAGCTGCACCGTCAGGCAGTCATGGTCGAAAAAATGGCCAAAGGCTTCGACGGCAAGCCGCTGTTCAAAGACTTCAGCTTCCAGGTTGAAGCTGGCGAGCGCGTGGCGATCATCGGCCCGAACGGTATCGGCAAGACCACCCTGCTGCGTACCCTGGTCAACGAATTGACCCCGGACGCCGGCAGCATCAAGTGGACCGACGCTGCAGAACTGGGCTACTACGCCCAGGACCATGCCCACGACTTCGAAGACGACGTGACCCTGTTCGACTGGATGGGCCAGTGGACCCAAGGCGAGCAAATGATCCGTGGCACCCTGGGTCGCATGCTGTTCTCCAACGACGAGATCCAGAAGTCGGTGAAGGTGATTTCCGGTGGTGAGCAAGGCCGCATGCTGTTCGGCAAGCTGATCCTGCAAAAGCCGAACGTGCTGATCATGGACGAACCGACCAACCACTTGGACATGGAGTCCATCGAGGCGCTGAACCTGGCGCTGGAGAACTACCCGGGCACGCTGATCTTCGTCAGCCACGACCGTGAGTTCGTATCGTCCCTGGCCACCCGCATCATCGAGCTGAGCGCCACAGGCGTGATCGACTTCAGCGGCACCTATGATGATTACCTGCGTAGCCAGGGTGTAGTGTTCTAAGCACCGCGCGCCGAATAAAAAACCCCGTCCTATGACGGGGTTTTTTATTGATGCATACCCTGTAGGAGCCCGCCCGAGTTTATCGTTAGGCAGCTTCCTTTTCTCTCCTCCCCTTGCCATGATGCCCTCACCGCCCGCCCGCGAACGAGTGCCCATGCCTGCCGCCGCCCCCAGCTCCCTGTCGATCACCTTGCAGATCGTCTCCATTGTCTTCTATACCTTCATCGCGTTTATCTGCATCGGCCTGCCAATCGCGGTGATTCCTGGCTATGTGCATGAGCAACTGGGTTTCAGCGCCGTGGTGGCCGGGGTTACGATCGGCTCGCAATACCTGGCGACCTTGCTCAGTCGGCCCATGGCCGGGCGCATGTCGGACAACGTCGGCACCAAGCGCGCGATTGTGTTGGGGTTGGCGGGGATTCTGGTCAGCGGCGTGCTGACGTTCTTTGCGACATTGCTACAGAGCATGCCCGCCTTGAGCCTGGGCATTCTGATCGTCGGCCGACTGTTGCTGGGTGTGGCTCAAGGGCTGATCGGCGTGGGCACCATCAGTTGGTGCATGGGCGCGGTGGGCGCGGAACACACGGCACGCTCGATCTCCTGGAACGGCATCGCGTCCTACGGCGCCATCGCCATTGGTGCGCCGCTCGGCGTGGTGATGGTGGCTGAATACAGCTACAACAGCCTCGGCATTGCACTGGCCGTATTGTCCGCGCTGGGCCTGGTACTGATCCGCAATAAACCCTCAGTGCCGGTAGTGCGCGGTGAGCGTTTGCCGTTCTGGGCGGTGTTCGGGCGTATCGCACCCTTTGGCGCCAGCTTGTGCCTGGCCTCCATTGGCTACGGCACCCTCACCACCTTTATTACGCTGTACTACCTCAATCGCGGCTGGGCCGGTGCGGCGTACTGCCTGACGGTGTTTGGCGTGTGCTTTATCCTGTCGCGGTTGGTGTTTATCTCTGCCATCAGCCGGTTTGGCGGCTTTCGTGCCGCCATCGCCTGCATGACCATCGAGACCCTGGGCCTGACGCTGCTATGGCTGGCGCCATCGACGGGCGTGGCGTTGATTGGCGCAGGGCTGACCGGTTTTGGCTTGTCGCTGGTGTACCCGGCGCTCGGCGTGGAAGCCATCAAGCAGGTGCCCAATAGCAGCCGAGGTGCAGGCCTGAGTGCTTACGCGGTGTTCTTTGATTTGGCCCTGGCGATTGCAGGACCGTTGATGGGCGCCGTGGCACTGAACCTCGGCTATGGTTGGATCTTCTTCTGCGCCGCGCTGTTGTCGGTGACGGCCTTGGGCGTGACCGTTCTGCTCAAGCGTCGCGCTTACTGATCTGCCGTCTGCATCCCGGCGCGGGTGGATTGGCCGAGTGTGTGGCTGAAAAATCGCCCCGCCTCGGAAATCAGGTCACGGTGAATACCTTCGCGGTCGACACCATCGGCATCGGTGCAAATCGCGGGCATGGCCGCCAACTGATCGCTGTCACACGGCGCCATGAACACGAAGTGCCCTGCCCCGGCCAATAGCTTGAAGTCCGGCGGTTCCGGCAGTTTGCGCGCCAGCGCCGCAGCGTTCTTGTCCACGGCCACCAGCTTGTCGCCGTCGCCACTGTAGAGCAGCACCGGCACATGCACGTCGGCCAGGGTGTGACGGCCGAACATCAGGCTCAACGGGGCCATCAACATCAACGCATGAATACGCGGATCGGATTGCGGTTGCAGGTCGTCGCGGTCCACCACCAGTTCGCCTTTGGTGGTGCAGGCGTCACGGTCTTCCGGGCGTTCCTGGCAGTAGCGGCGCAGGCGGTCGAAGTCCGGCTTGGCCCCCGCCAGGATCAACGCCGTTTCGCCGCCCGCTGAATAACCGATCACGCCCACCTGATCCACATTGACGAACGGCGATAGCATCGGGTCGCCCAAGGTGGCGGTGATCGCTTCGGAAATCTGGATCGGCCGGCCATACAGGTTACTCACCGTGCCCAGGCGGCTGTGGTCTTTGTAGTTGTCGCCAGGATGCAGCACTGCCACCACCACAAAGCCTTTGCGCGCCAGCGAGGTGGCCAGGTCGTGCAAGGCCAGCGGCGTGCCGGTGTTGCCGTGCGACAGCATCAGCATCGGGAAACGGCCGATGGCAATCTTGGAATCTTCCGTGGCGGCGACGCGATAGGCGCCCAGCGGAGTGCTGTGCTCAAGCCCGGTGGAGGGATAGAAGGCGATGGCCTTCATCGGCTGCAAATCCAGCGGATCAAGGAAGGTCATGCGATGGAAGCCCACACTCCAATGGGGGTGCGGCGCAGGTGCGGCGTGCACTGAAACCAGGCCACCGAGCAAGGAAAGAACCATAACAGCACAAAGACGCATCATGAGGATGTCCACCTTTGCTGCATAAAGACCAGCATGTCGGGTTGAAAGTCCATGGTTCAAGGCGCTCGACCGGGTGATAAACCCATGCGTGCATAACCTGGGCCAAAGTAATGACAGCGGGTAAACGAAAAAACTCCGTAGTCCGGTCGTTTTGAGGCGATCAGAATACAGAGTTTAGACGTCCCGTTTCAGAATGAAACGGTGAAAGTCAGGGTTTTACCTAAGCTTTACGCAGCCGCGAACAATTGTTCGTTGATGAGTACGTTGGCGTCGCTCAGGGACTTGCTGCGGAACTCATCGCCATACGCCAGGCCGTGGGCGCGGACGAATTCGATGTCGGTGATGCCGAGGAAGCCCAGCAGCACTTTCAGATAATCTTCATGGGCCACGCCGGTCGCTTGGCCGGCGTGCAGGCCGCCCGACGTCGACACAACGATGACTTTCTTGTTGCCGCACAGGCCTTCGGGGCCGGCTTCGGAGTAACGGAACGTTTGGCCGGCGACGGCGATGCGGTCGATCCAGGCTTTCAATTGAGTCGGGATGGTGAAGTTGTACATTGGGGCGGCGATGACCACCGCGTCGGCGGCGAGGAATTCAGCCAGGGTCTTGGCGCTGAGCTCAGCTTCATGTTGCTGCGCAGCGCTACGCTGATCAGCCGGAGTGCCCAGGGCGCCCAGGGTTGCGCCGGAGAAGTGGTTGAAGCCTTCGGCGGCCACGTCACGGTAGGTCACTTCCACGCCCGGCTCAGCCGCTTGCCAAGCCTTGACCACACCAGCGCTGAGCTGACGGGACGCCGAGTTGTCGCCGAGGATGCTGGAATCGATATGCAACAGTTTCATGTGGGATCTCCAAGTGAGGATCGCGACGTGGCGATCAAGTGGGGTTGATCCTACAGATGATTCGAATGAACGATTAGACAGCTGAAATGCGACTGTTTGTCCTGCTGGCAGGACAATGCTCAGTGCGACGACACATAGATCGACGCCGACGTCGGCGCGGGCAAAGCGTAGGTACGTTTCATCCACTGGATCTCTGCCTGGGGCGTGCGCCCAAAAAAGCGTTTGAACTCGCGGCTGAACTGCGAGGCGCTTTCGTATCCGACCTGAGCACTGGCCGTGGCGGCGGTAATATCGCTGCGCAGCATCAATAGGCGCGCCTGGTGCAAGCGCGTTGACTTGAGGTACTGCATCGGCGAGGTGTCGGTGACGGTGCGAAAATGCGCGTGAAAGCTCGGCACACTCATCATCGCCTCCCGAGCCAGCACTTCTACGTCCAGGTGCTGGTGATAGCACCCATGGATCTTGCGAATCGCACGCGCCACCTTGCCGAACTGGCCCTGGCGATTCAGGGCCGCGCGCATCGAACCACCCTGCTCGCCCGTCAGGATTCGATAGTAGATCTCGCGCATCAAGGCCGGCCCGAGAATCTGCGCATCCATCGGCACGCTCATCGCTTGCAGGAAGCGCAGCAATGACTCACTGAGCCGGTCATCCATGGGTGACGAATACATGCCCCGTGGTTTGGCCTCGATCAATTGGGGGAAGTCATCCAGCGCCACCATCAGCTCCGCCGCGAGGGTGAAGTCCAGGCGCAGGTACACCGCGAGCATCGGCTCGGCTTCACTGGCGTCGGTCTCCATGGTGAAGGGCACCGGCACCGACACCACCAGGTAGTGCTGGGCGTCATACAAGTAAACCTCATCCCCCAGGTAACCACGTTTTTGCCCCTGGCAGACAATCACGATGCCGGGGTCGTACAGCACCGGGACCCGATGTAATGGGCGATTGGAGCGCAGGAAACGCACGTCATCCAGTGTGCTCAGGTTATAGCCTTCCACAGGCGCTAAAGCGCCCATCAGCTCGATGATTCTGCCTGTGCGATCCATGGCTGCTGGCCTTTGCGTAAAACGCCACGTTAACGCGCAATCCGCCAAGAGGCTACGGACTAATAGGAATAGGCAATCAGCACATTGGAATGGATATTCGCTCGAATACCGCACTTGCGTAGCCTGAAACAGCACTTTCAGCCCTCGGAGATCTCCCCATGCTTATCGTCTACAACCCTGCCAACGGTGAAGAAATCGGCCGTGTCGCCAAGAACACCGCAAACGAGGTCAAGGCTGCCGTCGACCGCATCTGTGTCGCCTTCCCTGACTGGTCCTCCAAGCTTGCCAAGGAACGCAGCGACATCCTGCGCCGCTGGCACGACGCGGTAAAAGCCGACAAGGAAGCCTTCGCCGAACTGCTCTGTCGCGAAAACGGCAAGTGCCTGAGCGAAGCCCGCGGCGAAATCGACTACGGCCTGGGCTTTATCGAGTGGTACGCCGAAGAGGCCAAGCGCGTGTACGGCGACACCATTCCCACTCACGACCGCAATGCCAATGTGATGGTGACCAAGGAAGCCATCGGCCCCGTCGCCGCCATCACTCCGTGGAACTTCCCGTTCATGATGATCACCCGCAAGGTCGCCACGGCGCTGGCGGCCGGCTGCACCATGGTGATCAAACCCGCTGAAGACACCCCACTCACCGCCCTCAAGTTGCTCGAGTACGCGCGCAAGGCCGGGATTGAGGAAGGCGTTCTGGAAGTGGTGGTGGGCGACCCGAACGAAATTGGCCCGATCCTGACCGGTGACCCACGCATCCGCAAAATCTCGTTCACCGGCTCCACCGGCGTCGGAAAGTTGCTCGCCGCACAATGCGCTGCCAGCATCAAGAAGATGACCCTGGAACTGGGCGGCAATGCGCCGTTTATCGTGTTCCAGGACGCCAACCTCGACGAAGCGGTGAAAGGACTGGTCAGCGCCAAACTGCGCAACTCCGGCCAGGTGTGCATCTCTCCAAACCGCATCTTCGTGCAACACAGCATCCTCGAGGATTTCATCAAGCGTTTGAAGCGCGCCGTGGCCGAGATCGAAGTGGACCAAGGCTTGCGTGAAGACTTTGTGGTCGGACCAATGATCAATCAACTGGGCTTCGATAAGGTGACGCGCCTGGTGGCAGACGCCAAGGCCGCCGGGGCCAAGGTGTTGATGGGCGGCAAGCCCCACGCCAAAGGCGGTCTGTTCTACGAGCCGACGGTATTAACTGGCTTGCAGGACGATTCTCCCCTGGCGACCGAGGAGATCTTCGGCCCGGTGTTCGCTATCTATTCGTTCAAGAATGAAGCCGAAGTGATCAACCGCGCCAACCAGACCGAATTCGGCCTGGTGGCCTACGCCTACACCAGCGCACTGGGACGGTCGTTGCGCCTGTCGCGCCAGTTGGAGGCCGGCATGGTGATCCTCAACTCAGGATCAGTGGGCACCGCTTCCGTGCCGTTTGGTGGCATCAAACAGTCCGGTTACGGCCGTGAAGGCAGCTATTACGGCATCGAGGAGTATGTGCACGTGAAGTACGTGTTGATGGCCGGCGCACATTTGTAGTGGATTTGCCCTCGTCAGACGCGGATAGTTCGTCCCACTGACAGGACAATAGGTTGCCCATGCAAGACCTCAACGACCTCTACTATTTCGCCAAAGTGGTGGAAGCCGGTGGCTTCGCCGCCGCCGGCCGGCTGCTGGGGATTCCCAAGTCGCGGCTGTCGCGGCGCATCGCCGAGCTGGAAGAACGCCTCGGTGCGCGGCTGCTGCAACGTACTACACGCCAACTCACCCTCACCGCCGTCGGCGAGCGCTACCTGCGGCATTGCCAGGCGATGCTGCTGGAAGCGGAAATGGCCGATGAGGCGGTCGCCAGCATGTCCAGCGAGCCCCGTGGACGGCTGCGGGTCAGTTGCCCGGTGGGCATGGCCCAGCACATCCTGCCGGAATTGGTGGCCGGGTTTCTGGCGGCTCACCCCCAGGTGCAACTGGAGATGACGCTGGTCAACCGCCGCGTCGATCTGGTCGCTGAAGGCATCGACGTCGCCTTGCGGGTGCGCGAATTGGGGGACGAGGACCCGCTGCTGGTCACCAAACGCCTGCGTCAAGCCCAGACGGTGCTGGTGGCCAGCCCCGTGCTGATGCACGGCCGCCAGGTGGCGACCCTTGAAGATCTCAAGCAGCTACCCATCCTGGGTGCGTTGGAGGCGGATCGCCTGGTGCATCAACGCATCCTTGACCCCCAGGGCAACACCCACGACCTGGCGATGGAAGCACGGCTGGGTATCGACGATTTCATCGTGCGCAAGGCCAGCGCCATCATGGGCCTGGGCTTTACCGTACTGCCGATGATGTATTGCGAAGAGGAATTGGCCAACGGCCGGTTGGTGCAACTCCTGCCGGAGTGGTCCTTGCCCGGCGGCTGGTTACAGGCGGTGTACCCGCATCGTCGTGGCGTGTTGCCGGCCATTCGTGCCTGGATCGATTATCTGGAAGAAGGTTTCAAAGGTTGTGGAGACCGCCTGCTATGAAGATGACCGAAGAACAAGTCGCCGCGTTCTGCCTAAGCCTGCCGGGCGCGCGGGAGGACTATAAATGGGGCGGTGTGCGCGTATTTTCGATTGCGGGCAACAAGATGTTTGCCCTGCAGAACCTGCGGGGTGAGTCGTTGGCGTTCAAGGTCGACAAGGAGTTGTTCCTCGGCCATGTGGACCGCCCGGGCATTCACCCGGCGCCGTACCTGGCGCGGGCGCAGTGGGTCATCATGAATACGCCGTATCCGCTGGGTGCTGAGGAGTTGCGTGGGTTGTTGCGGCGTTCTCACCAGCTTGTCGTCAGCAAGTTGCCCAAGCGTACGCAGATTGGGTTGTTGCTGGACGATTGACGCAATCGCACCTAGGTATCTAAGTGAATATCGGTTGCTCTGCTTTTGATTTGCTTTTGATCTCAGGCGCCCCGTCAACCACGCTGGCCGGAGTGAGGGCACACCGAGCCTAGGCGAGGTGCCGAGTGGTGGGGCGAAGCGTTTTTGGTTACTTTTGGCGCTCTTCCAAAAGTGACCCGCCGTAAGGGCGGAACCAATATCAGCCGTTACCAAATAAATGGATATGTACTCCGATCTCAGAACTCTAGCGCCTGACACATAGCTTTCGCGGGCAAGCCCGCTCCCACATTTTGATCTATTACACCTGATACAGCTCGGTCGACCATCAGAGCAAGCTCCCTCACCACAGGTCTGGCCCAAGCCTAGAGCACTGAAAGCAAGGTGCCCCCCAGGACCAACTGATCCAGCCAGAACACCTGATGCAGCAACACAATCACCCAAAACAACACCTGGTAAGACACCTTGCGCGTCTTGTGCCGGAACACCTGCTGGGCAATCAACGCCCCCGGCCATCCGCCCGCCAGTTCCACAGCGTGCAGGATATTTTCCGGGGTGCGCCAACTGTCGGTGCGCGCCTTGCGCTTGTCGCTCCAGTAAAGGAAGAACGCGATCACGCTGACCACGCCATAAGCCGCCAGCGGAATCACAGTCTCGCCGCGCTGCCACACCAGCACCGAGCCGAGCAACGGCGCTGCGCACAGCAGCACGAAGATCGCCGCCTTCAGGCGGGGGTGCTGGATCATCATGCCTTGGCGGCCGCCCAGTCGATCCAACCGAACTGCCAGGTCGCCAGGATCAGCAAACCGAACGCAATGCGGTACCACGCAAACACCGCGTAGCTGTGGCTGGCAATGAATTTGAGCAAGCCCTTCACTGCGATCATCGCGAAGATGAACGAGGTCACAAAGCCAATGGCGAACACCGGCAAGTCCGCAGGCTGGAACAGGTCACGGTACTTGTAGCCCGAATACACCGCCGCACCGACCATGGTCGGCATCGCCAGGAAGAACGAGAATTCGGTGGCGGTCTTGCGCGACAGCCCAAATAGCAAGCCACCAATGATGGTCGAGCCGGAACGCGAAGTCCCTGGGATCATCGCCAGGCACTGGGCCATGCCGACCTTGAGCGCGTCTTTCCAAGTGATGTCATCGACGGTTTCGGCATGCACTTCATGCTCGCGGCGCTCGGCCCACAACATGATGACACCACCCACCACCAACGCCGTGGCTACGGTGATCGGGTTGAATAGGTAGTGGTGAATCAGGTCGGCAAAAATCACCCCCAGCACCACCGCCGGCAGGAAGGCGATCAGCAGGTTGACGGTAAACCGCTGGGCCTTGCGCTGGGTCGGCAGGCCGCTGACCACTTCGAAAATCTTGCCGCGAAACTCCCACACCACCGCCAGAATCGCGCCCAGCTGGATAATGATGTTGAACGCATTGAAGCGATCGCCGGTAAAGTCGAGCAAGTCGGCGACGATGATCTGGTGGCCGGTGCTGGATATCGGCAGGAACTCGGTCAGCCCCTCCACAACGCCAAGAATCAATGCCTGTATGGCGGTCCAAAAATCCATGCTTCCCCCAAAGGTCTTGCGCTATGGCAAGCCTCGTTAATCTTTTTAATGGTTCACTGACGACAAGACGCGGTGTTGAGTTTCAACCCCGACCTGCAAAAATCTTGTGAAAAATCAGACAGTACTCAGGTTTTCCGAATACAGGCCGAAAGCCTATCAGACAAGGCGGAAAAGTCGATGCAGCACCCACAATTATAAAAGCACGGAGTGACAGGACGATGAACAGTTTGCGCAATATGTCGATCAGCCGGCGCCTGTGGCTGATCCTGATAGTCGCCGTGCTGATGCTGCTGGCCTTGGGTTTGCTGATGCTCAAGCAGATTCATGACGACCTGTACCAGGCCAAGAGCCAGCAGACCCAGCACGTAGTCCAGACCGCCAGTGGGATCCTGACGTTTTATCATGGCCTCGAAACCACGGGCGTGATGACCCGCGAAGCCGCCCAGAAGCAAGCCTTGAGCGCGGTGCGTGGCTTGCGTTACGACCATGACGACTATTTCTGGATCAATGACCTCACGCCCGTGATGATCATGCACCCGGCCAACCCCAAGCTCGACGGCCAGAACCTCTCGGCCATCCGCGACCCTGACGGGTTTGCCGTGTTCAACGAGTTCGTGATCCTGGCCAAGGCCAAGGGCGCCGGCATCGTCAACTATCGTTGGCCAAAACCGGGCGCCGAAGCGCCGGTGGCCAAGACCTCGTATATCCAACTGTTCGAACCGTGGGGCTGGATCATCGGCTCCGGTGTGTACGTCGACGATGTGCAGGCCGAGTTCAGCGGCCAGGTCTGGAAAGCCTCGTTCATCGGCCTGGGGATCGCACTGGTGATGGCGCTGCTGGTCTCACTGATCGCACGCAGTATTGTGCGGCCGTTGCAGGACGCGGTGAACGCCATGGGTAACATCGCCAGCGGCGAAAGCGACCTGACCCGCAGCCTCGATACCCACGGTCAGGACGAAGTCACCCAACTGTCCCGGCATTTCAACAGCTTCACCGCCAAGCTGCGCCAGGTAGTGGGCCAATTGCAGGTGTGCGCCAATGCACTGGGCCAGTCGTCCCAAGAACTGGGCAGCAACGCGACCCAGGCCCATGACCGCAGCCAGCAACAATCCCAGCAGATGGAACTGGTGGCCACCGCCATCAACGAAGTCACCTACGGCGTGCAGGACGTGGCCAAGAACGCCGAACACGCCGCCAGCGAAATGCGCGACGCCCAGGCTCAGGCGCAGCAAGGTCAAGTGAATATCGACGGCAGCCTGCAGCAGATTGACCAGCTCTCCAGCACCATCAGCCAGGCAGTGGAGGTGATTCGCACCCTGTCTGCGGAAAGTACCCAGATCGGCAGCGTGCTTGAAGTGATCCGCTCGATTGCCGACCAGACCAACCTGCTGGCCCTCAACGCCGCGATTGAAGCAGCCCGCGCCGGTGAACAAGGACGTGGCTTCGCCGTGGTGGCCGATGAAGTGCGGCTTTTGGCCCAGCGCACGCAAAAATCCACTGCCGAAATCCAGGGCATGATCGAACGCCTGCAAGGCCACTCGGAAGCCGCGGTCAAGGTGATCAGCGACAGCCACAGCGCCTCGCAACTGACCATCGAACAAGCCGGCCAGGCCGGGGCCAGCCTGACCGCCATCGGCCAGGCGCTGCGCAACCTCAATGGCCTCAATGCCTCGATTGCCAGCGCCACCCTGCAACAGGCCCACGTGGTGGAGGACATCAACCAGAACGTCACCCAAGCCGCGGGCTTGTCCCACAGCACGGCGTTGGCGGCAGAACAGTCGAGTGTGGCGAGTGTGCATCTGCGTGGCCTGAGCGAACAGCTCGACGGCCTGCTGCGCCAATTCAAGGTCTGACCCTGTGGTGAGCGGGCTTGCCCCGCTCACCACAGAAGCCCGCTCACCACAACCACAGCAGTTAATTCCTACGCCAATCTTCTTTGGTTACAATCACCGCCCTCTTCCACTCTCCCAAGGAACCACCATGTCCGGGCTTGAACTGTTCGCCGCCGCCCTCGGGGTGATTGCCGTGTGGCTGACCGTCAAGCAAAACCCCTGGTGCTGGCCCATCGGCCTGGTAATGGTGTTGCTCTACACCTGGGTGTTTTTCGACGTGAAACTCTATTCCGACATGCTGTTGCAGGTGGTCTATGCCGCCTTGCAAGTCTACGGCTGGTGGCAGTGGACACGTGCCGGCGAGGTCAAGCAAGGGCGCCAGGTCAGCAGCCTCGGCGTGCCAGCGATCATGGCCAGCCTGGCGGTGGGCGCAGTTGGCAGCCTGTTGCTCGGCGCCGCTATGGCGCACTGGACGGATGCCGCCCAGCCCTGGCTCGACGCCGCCCTCACCGGCTTCAGCCTGGTGGCGCAGATGTGGATGGCGCAGAAACGCGTGCAGTGCTGGCCACTGTGGATCGCCGTGGATGTGATCTTCGTCGGACTGTTTCTCTACAAAGGTCTCTACCTTACCGCCGCGCTCTACGCGCTGTTCACCGTGATTGCCGTGCAAGGCTGGCGCGAATGGCGCGCCGACCCGGCGTTGCACGCATGAAGGTGGTGGTACTGGCCGGCCCGGAGTCCAGCGGTAAAAGCTGGCTGGCGGCGCAGTTGCAAGCGCATTTTGGCGGCTTGGTGGTGGATGAATACGTACGTTATTTCATCGATCATCATCAACGCGACACCACCCTGGCCGACATCCCGGCCATCGCTCGTGGCCAACTGGCCTGGGAAGACGCCGCCCGCGCCCAGCAGCCGGGACTGTTGATCCTCGATACCCATCTGCTGACCAACAAGCTCTGGAGCCAGACCCTGTTCGGCGACTACCCGGCCTGGCTCGACAGCGAACTGCTGGCTCGTCATTACGACCTGCACTTGCTGTTGTCACCAGATGATGTGGAATGGACGGCCGACGGCCAGCGCTGCCAGCCGCAACTGGCGGATCGCCAGGCGTTTTTCCAGGAAAGCCTCGCGTGGATGCAGCAGCATCAACAGGCAGTCGTGGTGATCAAGGGGAATTGGGAAGAACGCCGAGTCGCGGCCTTCAAGTCCGTAGAAGAATTATTGTAGTGAGCGGGCTTGTCCCGCGCTGGGGGGCGAAGCCGCCCTAAAACCAAACACCGCGTTCTGACTGGCAGACCGCGGTGTTTTTATTGGGGCCGCTACGCAACCCAACGCGGGACAAGCCCGCTCACTACAGCGGTGCTTAGTAGCCCAGGGACAGGCCCGTGTTGCGACGCGGGTCATTCGCGCCATAGAAGCGGTTGTTACCCACCGGCTTGCCACCCAGGGACGGCGCACCGACCAGGATCGCCGCCAGGTGGTTGGCATCCTGAGGCCCGGCAAACTTGTGGCCCCAGCTTTCAAGGATCTTCTGGGTGTCCGGGCTCACCGCAAAGGTTTCCAGGTTGGTGGTTTCCGGCATCCATTGCTGGTGGAAACGCGGCGCATCCACGGCTTCCTGGATGTTCATCTTGTAGTCGATGACATTCAGGATGGTCAGCAAGGTCGCGGTAATGATGCGACTGCCACCCGGCGTACCGACCACCATCACGGCCTTGCCATCCTTGGTTACGATGGTCGGGCTCATCGACGACAGCGGCGCCTTGCCTGGAGCGATGGCGTTGGCTTCACCCTGGACCAGACCGTACATGTTCGGCACGCCGACCTTGACGGTGAAGTCGTCCATTTCATCGTTGAGGATCACCCCGGTTTTGCTCGCCATTACGCCCGCACCGAACCAGTCGTTGAGGGTGTAGGTGACCGACACCGCGTTGCCCCACTTGTCGACGATGGAATAGTGGGTGGTGTTATTGCCTTCATGGGGCGACACGCCTGGCTTGATCGCCTGGGAGTCACCGGCTTTTTGCGGTTCGATGGCGTCGCGAAGTTTCGCCGCGTAGTTTTTGTCCAGCAGGTGCTCGATCGGGTTCTTCACGAAGTCCGGGTCGCCGAGGTAGCTGTTGCGGTCCACGTAGGCGTGGCGCATGGCTTCGATCTGGTAGTGCAGGCCCTGGGCCGAGTGATAGCCGAGGTCGGCCATCGGGTAACCTTCGAGGATGTTCATGATCTGGCAGATCACTACGCCGCCGGAGCTTGGAGGCGGTGCCGAGACCACGTGGTAGCCACGGTAGTCGCACTCGATGGGCGCCAGTTCGCGGGTCTTGTACTTGTCGAGGTCAGCCTGGGTGATGATGCCTTTGCCGGCCTGGCTGGAATCGACCAGGGCCTTGGCCACCCAGCCTTTATAGAAACCGTCGCTGCCCTTGGCCGAGATTTCCTTGAGGGTCTTGGCCAGGTCTTTCTGCACCAGCTTCTGGCCGACCTGCATCGGCTGGCCGTTGTGCAAGAAGATCCCGCGCATGTCCTTGTCTTTTTCGAACTCGCCGGTGGCGGTGTGCAACAGGTCGATATCGCCCTGCTCCAGCTCGAAGCCGTTCTCCGCCAGTTTGATCGCCGGGGCGATGACTTGGGCGCGCTTGAGGGTGCCGTATTTGCTCAGGGCCAGCTCCATGCCCGAGACAGTGCCGGGCACACCAACGGCCAGGTGGCCCTTGGCGCTGAGGCCCTCAATGACATTGCCGTCTTTGTCCAGGTACATGTTGGCGGTGGCCGCCAGCGGGGCTTTCTCGCGGAAGTCGAGGAAGGTCTTGCGCCCGTCCGCCAGTTGCACGGTCATAAAACCACCGCCGCCCAGGTTACCCGCCGCCGGGTACACCACGGCCAGTGCGTAGCCCACGGCCACCGCCGCATCGACCGCATTGCCGCCGGCCTTGAGCACATCCACGCCGACATGAGTTGCCAAATGCTGAGCCGTCACCACCATGCCATTTTCACCGGCCACCGGGGCCTGGGAAGCGGCGTGTACACCACTGACCGTCAACACCAGGGCGGTGGCTATCAAGGTACGGCTGAAGGGTTGGTATTTCATCCATGGCTACTCTAGTTATTGAGACGCACCAAAATAGCCCGTTGCGAATTTAATCCCCAGCGCAATGGCGTTTTTATTACAGAACTTGTCGGCCATAGAACGGACGCGAAAAAGCCCATGCTATATTTCGCGCCCAGACTGTGTTGCAAGGCCCCTTTGACATGGCGATCAAGAAGACCGGCATCCGCGCCCAACAGGCCGACCAGACCCGCGCGCGCATCCTCCAGGCGGCGGTCAAGGTGTTCACCCGCGACGGTTATTCCGGCGGACGCGTCGACACCATCTCGAAGGAAGCCGACTCCAACGACCGCATGCTTTATTACTATTTCGGCAGCAAGGAACACCTGTTCGTCTGCGTGCTGGAGCACATCTACGAGCAATTCAACAAAGCCGAAAGCAAGCTCAAGCTCAACCTCGACGCACCGGAGCAGGCCCTGCGTGACTTGGTGGCGTTTATCTGGAACTACTACGTCAAGCACCCGGAATTCGTGGCGATCCTGAGCATCGAGAACCTGCATCAGGGCAAACATGCCCAGCAGTCTGGCGAGATGCGCAGGTTGTCGGGGGAAGCCGTGGGCGTGCTTAAGCCGATCATCGAAGCCGGCCAGGCCCAGGGCGTGTTTCGCCAGGATGTGGACCTCAAGCACGTGTACTTGATGATTGCTTCGCTGTGCTACTTCTATAACTCCAACCGGCACACGCTGAGTTCGTTTCTTGGGGAAGACCTGTCGGACAAGGGGCAGCAGCAGGATTGGCTGGGGTTTATCAGTGATTTGGTGGTGCGTGGGGTATCTCCCATCCCCCTGTAGAAATGCAATCCAAATGTGGGAGCGGGCTTGCTCGCGAACGCGGAGTGCCAGTCGCTGCAGATGTTGACTGGACAACCGCATTCGCGAGCAAGCCCGCTCCCACAGTTTTTATCGCGCAGTGTCAGTGAGTACCGGGGTTGGCGCGCAGGTGGGCCACCTTCTGTTCCAGACCCTTCCACTGCGGCGCACTTGGCGCGAATTGCCCGCGCAGGTACGCCGCCAAATCCGCCACCTGGCTATTCGACAAACTGTCCTTGAACCCCGGCATATACCCCAGATCCTTGGTCGCCGGCGTGCTGATACCTTGCAAAATCACTTTGATCAAATTATCCGGCTGATCGCTGTGCACATTGGTATTGGTTGCCAACGACGGGCTTACCCCAAACAATTTCGGCCCCAGGCCGTCGGCATGGCAGGCCTTGCATGATCCCTCGAACACCCGCCGGCCATTGGGATTTGGAACGGTAGCGGCAGCTGCCACCCGGGCCTCGGCCGCCGCTTCGCTGTTAAGTGACGCCAGGTACACCGCCATCGCGCGGATATCCGCCTTAGGCAGTTTCGACAACTCACTCACCACCGGTCCCATCGGGCCTGCGGCCACGCCGTGGGCGTCGGAATAGCCGGTGCTCAGGTAGGTAAACAATTGGTCTTCGGTCCACGGCGTCGGCGCCTTCGACAGCCCTGTCAACGCTGGCGCCTCCCAGCCATCGACCCTGCCGCCCGCCAGGAACGCCTTACCGCCCTTCTCCGCCCCCATCAGGTTGCGCGGCGAATGGCACGCGGCGCAGTGGCCCAGGCCGTTGACCAGATAATTACCGCGATTCCATTGCTCACCGCGTTCAGGCTGCGGCGTGATTTCACCACGCCGCAAATTCAGGGCATTCCAGCCCGCCATCAACGGCCGCAGATTGAACGGAAAGCTCATCGCATTCGGCGTCGGCGCCTGGCTCACCGGGGCCTGGGACATCAAATAGGCATACAGGGCCTGCATGTCCGCGTCGTTGATATTGCGAAACGCCGTATAGGGAAACGCCGGATACAGATTGCGCCCGTCACGACCAATGCCGTCCCGCATCGCCCGCTCGAACGCCGGGTAGGACCAGGCGCCGATGCCCGTCTGCACATCCGGCGTGATATTGCTGCTGTACAGCGTGCCGAACGGCGTCTGCATCGCCAGCCCACCGGCGTTGGTCGCGCCACCGGGGGCCGTGTGGCACACCGCGCAGTCGCCCACCGCGGCCAACAACCGCCCGCGTTCCAAGGTGGCCTTGGACCAGGTGCCGGCGCTGGGGGGTGCAATTGGCGCGATTTCACTGTGGAACGGCCAGGCCGTCGCCAGCAACGCACCCAACGTGGCGAACAGTGCACCAAACCAGCACTTGCGGCGTTTCTCCGGCGACTTGGCAGGCTCGCCCAAGCTGCCCGCGTTCAATGCCGCCAGCACCCGCTCCGGGGTGATCGGCAGTTCGCGAAAACGGATGCCGGTGGCGTCATAGATCGCATTGGCGATTGCTGCCGCACTGGGTACCGACGCCGACTCACCGGCACCCATGGGTGGCTGGTCCTGGCGCGGCATCATCATCACGTCGATCTTTGGCACTTCGGGGAAGGTCAGGATCGGATAACCGCCCCACTCCTTGCTCGCCACCGTCGACTCTTCAAAGGTCACCCGCTCCTTCAACACACGGCTGGTGGACTGGATCACATTGCCGTGGATCTGGTGCTGCACCCCGGCCGGGTTGATCATCATCCCCGAGTCATGCCCGATCACCACGCGGGTCACCGACACATCGCCGGTCTGTTTGTCGATGGCCACATCCGCCACCCACGCCGCCCAGGCCGCACCGAAACCAGGGAATTTGCTGTGGATATAGCGCGCATAGGCGAAGCCACGGCCACGCAACAGGTGATCCTCGTTCGCGGCTTGCATCGGCGCCGTGCGCGGCACCCAGTTGGCGCGTTCGGCGGTGGATTTCACCAGGTCGATGGCGCGCTCGTCCTTGAGGTAACGCAGACGGTATTCCACCGGGTCGACGCCGGCGGCGAAAGCCAGTTCGTCGATGTAGGACTCGTGGGCAAAGGTATTAGGCAAGGCCGACACGCCGCGCATCCACGAGGCGCGCACGATGGGCGCCATGTCGTTGATGGTCACGCGCAGGTTGTCGATGTCATAGGGCGGGATCGAGGTGCGGTCGCCCATCTCGAACATCGCCGCCACCGGCTCGACGCGGCCGGTCAGCAACAGCGCCAGGGTCGGCGCGCCATTGGAGGGGTAGCTGGTTTCAAAGTCGTAGGCGGCGATGCTGCCATCGGCGTTGAGGCCGCCGTCGACATCCATCAGTTGCGCCGTGCCCTTGGGCTCCCACAGGTGTTCCTGCTCGCGGGTCAATTGCACGCGCACCGGCTTGCCCACCGCACGGGACAACAGCAAGGCATCGGCGCAGACGTCATCCGCGCAATTGCGCCCATAACAACCGGCGGCCTCCATGCGGATCACATCGATCAGCGCTTCATCGCACTCCAGCAGCCATGCCAGGTCGGCCCTCAGCAGGTGCGGATTCTGGCTGCCTGACCACACCCGGCTGCCGGCTGGCGAATAATCCGCCACGCCGCAGGAGGGGCCGATCGAACCGTGCATCTGGTACGGCCAGAGATAACTGCGCGGCATGCGTTGGCTCGCGCCTGCCAGGGCTTCGTCGACATTGCCCTGGTCAAGCACGGTGCGGCGTACGCGGGGATTGTCGCGGATCGCCTGTTCGACATCGCTCATGTCCGGTAACGCGTGGTGCCAGGGTTTCCAGTGCACCTGCAACTCGCTGGCAGCCTTGACGGCCTGCTCTTCACGCAGCGCCACCACGCCGACAAAATCCCGGATCACCACCACCGCAACAATACCGGGGATATGCGCGATGGACGCTTCATCCACACTCAACAGACTGTTGCCGACAAAGTCGCCGCAATCAAGCCCTGCATACGGCGGGCGAATCACCCGGCCATGCAGCATGCCCGGCACGCGCATGTCGTGTACGTAGGTCAGCTCGCCAGTGGCTTTGCCGGGGATATCCACCCGAGCAGTGCCCTTGCCCACCAGGCGATAGTCCTCGATGGCCTTCAGTGGTGCATCACCGCTGATGCGCAGTTGATCATGCTGGCCGCTGACCAGTTCGGCATATGTCGTGGAGCGCCCATCTGCCGCGTGAATGACGCCGGCGTCGACCTTCAGACTGGCCGTGCTCACACCCAGGCGCCCCGCCGCCCGCGCCAACAGGAACCGCCGCGCTTCGGCTGCGGCATTACGCAGCGGCACTGCAGATATCTGCAAAGTTGCACTGGCGATGGTCGCCCCTTGGTTGGGCACACGCTCGGTGTCGCCAAGCACCATCTTCACCTGTTCCATCGCCAGGTCGAGCTCTTCGGCGACGATCTGCGCCAACGACGTGCGAATGCCGGTGCCCAGGTCCACATGGCCATTGAACGCGTACACCAGACCATCATCGTTTACCGCAATAAACAGCCCAAGTTCCTTGGGTTTCACAGTGGGCGTACCGCCCTTGGCCACCGGCCCCGAAGGCGGCAACACATCATCGATGATCAACAAAACGCCAGCCTTGGCCAGCCACTGGTCACGGGTAAGGGGGGTGTCGGTCATGGTCATCAATCCACGGTCATCAGGCGGGCCGCACGCAACACGGCGCGCAGGATTTCGATATGGGTGCCGCAACGGCAGAGGTTGCCCGACAGCTCGTTGCGCACCTCGGCTTCGCTGGGGTTTGGGTTACGGTCGAGCAAGGCCTTGGTGGTCATGATCATGCCGTTGAGGCAGTAGCCACATTGCGCGGCCTGCTCGTCGATAAAGGCTTGTTGCACCGGGTGCGGCGCCTGGCGCGTGCCCAGGCCTTCCAGGGTGACAATCTCGCGGCCTGCGGCACCCGACAACGGAAACACGCAGGAACGGGCCGCCACCCCATCGATGATCACGGTGCACGCACCGCACTCCCCCAGGCCGCAGCCGTATTTGGGGCCATTGAGTTCCAGGTCATTGCGCAGCACCAGCAACAGCGGTGTGTCCGCCATGGCGCTGACGTCGCTTTTTTGCCCATTGACCTCAAGCGTTACCGTAATGTGCTGGCTGATCATTCGCTTCGCCCGTAACAGTTGGTGAAGTAGGCACTACATCAAACAGTCAAAAAAAAGCGTCGTGGACCTGGGGTCTCACGACACACTTGACGGATGAAGTGGCTACTACATGAACTCAAAGCAAAAGCGGTGCCAGAAGGCGGATAGATACCCTGTGGTGAGCGGGCTTGCCCCGCGCTGGGTGGCGCAGCCGCCCCAATAATGCCACTGAGTTCTTCCAGATGAATTGCGGTGTCTGGTTTCAGGGCCGCTTCGCGCCCCAGCGCGGGGCAAGCCCGCTCACCACAATTATTCCTGCGGGTCGTCGATCATCTTGCGCAACAGGAACAGCACCGCAACCCGTTCGGCCGGGTTGAGATTGCTCAGGGTCAATTCGCTGATCTGCGCGGCGCGCGGCGCAGTCTGGGCGACCAGTTCGGCGCCTGCCGGGGACAGGTCGACCACCACTTTGCGCTTGTCCTGCGGGTCCGGTTCCAGGCTGATCAGTTCCTTGGCCTTGAGTCGCTCGACGATGCCGCGAATGGTCGCCTGATCCACGGCCGTAGCCTTGACCAGTTCGGTCAGCGAGCTTGCACCGTGATCGCGCAACGCGCACAGGGTGACGAACTGCACGGCGGTGAGCTGGGAGTCGCCGACATTCTGCTGAAAGATCGCCAAGTGGCGCTGGTAGGCCTTGCGCAACAGGTGGCCGACTTGTTCAGAAAAGACGTAGGAATCTGGCACGGCGGGGCTCGGTGGGTGGTTAAGGTGGGGAGGCATGATACTCCATCCCCACACCGATGATCAGCGTGCGAGGGAGGCTGGCGGCGCAACCACATCACCGGCGATGACCACCGCCTCATCATCCAGGTACACGTCGCAATTACGCAGCGGAATATCCATATGGCACGGCGTCTTGCGCGTCCCGCCCACTTCGGTATTCGGCCCGGTGGAGAACAGGAAATTGCCATAGAACGCCCGTGCGTCCATGCACATGCCGTCGTTCTTGTCATGCAAGCCCATCGCCGTCCACTGCGCCCGTGGCTGCAGGCCCCAGCCGATATGGGAGATGCCGTACACCTCAGGGTCGTTGAAGTACTTCATGTAGTCACGCAGGTACTCGGCCTCGAATCCCCCGTGGATCTTGGTGATGAAGCCCTTCTCGATCTCCAGGGTGATCTTCTCGCGGGTGTAGGTCTTGAACGGCAGCAGGATGTCGCCGATGTCCAGCACCAGCACGCCTTCGGCGGTTTCTTCGTTGGGCCAGGAGAACAGGAAACCACTCGGCCAATGATCCCAGCGCCCCGGCTCATCGGCAAAACCGTATTCGGTCACCGACGGGTACTGCCCCAAGGCGGCGCGGAAGTCACTGCCGGCGCGGGATTTCACGTGGATCGAACGGGCCTTTTTCAGCAACTGCTCGGCCGCCAGCACGCGCACTTTGTCTTCTTCGGTCGGCAGCATGCGCGCCAGCACTTCCGGCGGCTCCACCGCCAGCAGAATGCGCGTGCCGGTCTTGAGGATCTGCTCCTGCTCCGGCGAGTGCAGCAGCATCATGGTGTCGACGATCAGGTCGGCGGCCTCCAGGGCACGCTGGGCGGCGATATTGCCGGTAAGCGCGGTGTCGCCGCAGTAGGCGGTCATGTCGTTGCCCATCGCCCTGGGATGATTGAACGACGGCAACTCCACCGCATACACCTTGGCCCCCAGGCGCTGCGCAGCGTCCATCGCGGCACGCACGGTGCGCGGGTCGGAGTAATGGCTCTTGAGCACGGCAACGCTCTGGGTCGGGTCGACCTTGGACAGCGTCAACACGTGTTCAAACATCTGGGTCAGTTCGCAATCGCTTACCGGCATTTTCCTGTCTCCTGTGGGCCTGCACCAAGTTCAGGCACTGCGCTTCACTCTAGTGCATTTTTATAGCGTATACGCCATTTCATAACGATAAGACCCGAATTAGCGGCAGACTGCAAGCGGCACACAAAAACGTTACCTATCGAAACAAGCCCGGCATTTACTAACCACAAAACGTTACACAGGACAAATACGGCCAAAAAATAAATTTGCAAACACAGGCTTCCCATTTCAAAAAATGAGCGTATACACTTTAAAAACCTTGCGGACAGACACCGCCAAAAATCAAAAAGAGAGAGGAATACGCCCCATGGGAAGCACTCAGAAAATCGCCATCGTCGGCGCAGGCCTGGGCGGAGCCGCCGCGGCCACCCTGTTGCAGCAAGCCGGCTTCGACGTGGATGTCTACGAACAGGCGCCGGAGTTTTCCCGATTGGGCGCGGGGATCCATATGGGCCCCAACATCATGAAAATCTTCCGCCGCATGGGCATCGAAAAGCAGCTGGACCTGATGGGCTCGCACCCCGAGCATTGGTTTAGCCGTTGCGGCGAAACTGGCGACTACCTCTCGCGCATCCCGCTCACCGGCTACGGCGCGTCCTACATCACCGTGCACCGTGGCGACCTGCATGCGCTGCAGATGTCCACCCTCAAGCCCGGCACCTTGCACTTCAACAAGCGCCTGGAAACCCTTGAAGAAACCGACACCCAGGTGCGCCTGACCTTCGCCGACGGCCAAGTGACCTACGCCGACATCGTGATCGGTGCCGACGGCATCAACTCCAAGATCCGCGAAGAACTGCTCGGTGTGGAAAAACCGCTGTACAGCGGCTGGGTCGCACACCGTGCGCTGATCCGGGGTGACCAGCTCGCCAAGTACGACCTGAAGTTCGAAGACTGCATCAAGTGGTGGACCGAAGACCGCCACATGATGGTCTACTACACCACCGGCAAGCGCGACGAGTACTACTACGTGACCGGTGTGCCCCATGCCGAATGGGACTTCCAGGGCGCGTTCGTCGACAGCAGCCGCGAAGAGATGTTCGACGCCTTCAAGGGCTACCATCCCACCGTCCAGGCCCTGATCGAGTCCACAGAAAGCGTGACCAAATGGCCGCTGCGCAACCGCAACCCGCTGCCGTTGTGGAGCCGTGGCCGCCTGGTACTCCTCGGCGATGCCTGCCACCCGATGAAACCGCACATGGCCCAGGGCGCCGGCATGGCCATCGAAGACGCCGCCATGCTCACCCGTTGCCTGCAGGAAACCGGCATCAGCGACTACCGCACCGCGTTCCAGCTCTACGAAGCCAACCGCAAGGAGCGCGCATCCCGCGTGCAGGCCGTGTCCAACGCCAACACCTGGCTGCGCACCCAGGAAGATCCGGCCTGGGTCTACGGCTATGACCTGTACGCCCAGGAACTCAAATCAGGAGTGGCCGCGTGAGCACTTTTCTCTATGGCGGCAACGTGCAGGCCAACGGCATTCGCCAACACTACCTGCGTTACGGCGGCAAAGGCCCGGCGCTGATCCTGATCCCCGGCATCACCAGCCCGGCCATCACCTGGGGCTTTGTCGCCGAGCGCCTCGGCGCGCAGTTCGACACCTATGTGCTGGATGTGCGCGGTCGCGGCCTGTCTTCGACCGGTCCCGAGCTGGATTACAGCGCGGACGCCTGCGCCGAGGACATCGCTGCCTTTGCCAACGCATTGAACCTGGACAGCTACCACCTGATGGGCCACTCCATGGGTGCACGCTTTGCCGTGCGCAGTGCAGTCAAACACCCTCAAGGCGTGAAGCGCGTGGTGCTGATCGACCCACCGGTCTCCGGCCCGGGCCGACGTGAATACCCGAGCAAGCTGCCGTGGTACGTCGACTCCATCCGCCAATCCCTGGTGGGTATGGACGCCGAGGCGATGCGCGCCTTCTGCGCCACCTGGACCCAGGAACAACTGCAACTGCGCGCCGAATGGCTGCACACCTGCTACGAGCCCGCCATCGTGCGTGCCTTCAATGACTTCCACGAAGTGGATTTCCATCAGGACCTGCCCCACCTCAAGGCCCCGGCCCTGTTGATGGTGGCCGGGCGCGGTGGCGTGATCCTCGATGAGGACATTGCCGAGATTCAGGCGCTGCAGCCGAGCATCCAAGTCGCCCGAGTGCCGAACGCCGGGCACATGATCCCGTGGGATGACCTCGACGGCTTCTTCATCGCCCTCGGCTACTTCCTCACACAATAAGAATGGAGACAACCATGCAGAAGCCTTACCGCATCGGCCAGATCGTGCCGAGCTCCAACACCACCATGGAAACCGAAATTCCGGCGATGCTCACCGCGCGCCAGGCGATCCGACCCGAGCGCTTCACCTTTCACTCCAGCCGCATGCGCATGAAGCAAGTGCGCAAGGAAGAACTGGCGGCCATGGACGGCGAATCCGACCGCTGCGCCGTCGAGTTGTCCGACGCCAAGGTCGACGTACTGGGTTATGCGTGCCTGGTGGCGATCATGGCCATGGGCTTGGGTTATCACCGCAACTCCGAACAGCGCCTGCGCAAAGCCACCGCTGACAACGACGCCAACGCGCCCGTGATCACCAGCGCCGGCGCCTTGATCGAAGGCCTGAAAGTGATGGGCGCCAAGCGCATCGCGATTGTCGCGCCGTACATGAAGCCGCTGACTGAGCTGGTGGTGAACTACATCCGTGAAGAAGGCTTTGAAGTCGTAGATTGGCGTGCCCTTGAGATCCCCGACAACCTTGAAGTAGCCCGCCACGACCCGGCCAACCTGCCAGCCATCGTCGCCGGCATGAACCTGGAAGGCGTCGACGTGATCGTGCTGTCGGCCTGCGTGCAGATGCAGTCGCTGCCGGTAGTGGCCAAGGTCGAGGCACAAACCGGCAAACCGGTGCTGACCGCCGCCATTGCCACCACCTACGCGATGCTTAAGGCATTGGACCTGGAGCCCATCGTGCCCGGCGCCGGCGCCCTGCTCTCCGGGGCCTACTAATTTCCGCGAGAACTGAGCGGCTGTTGTGGTGAGCGGGCTTGCCCCGCTCACCACAGGGAATGTGTAAAGCCTAAAGATGAGGGGTTGAAAGATGAGTGAACAATCCGCCGACGCCAACTACCAGGGCGTGTGGGGCAACCGCATCGGCTTTGGCAAAAAGGCCGCACTGCTGATGATCGACTTCATGCAGGGCTACACCACCGAAGGCGCGCCGCTGTTCGCGCCCGGCGTGGTCACGGCCGTGGCGCAAAGCGTCGAGCTGCTCGCCACCGCACGCCAACACGGGATTGCGGTAGTCCACACCAATATCCGCTACCATCCCGGCCATTTCGTCGATGGCGGGATCTGGGTGAAAAAAGCCCCGGTGATGAAAGACATGGTCGAAGGCAACCCACTCGCGGCCTTCTGTGCCGAGGTGTTGCCGCTGGCCGAGGAAGTCGTCATTACCAAACAGTACGCCAGTGCGTTTTTCGGCAGCAGCCTGGCGCCGATGCTGCATGCCCAGGGCATCGACACCGTCGTGCTGGCCGGCTGTTCCACCAGCGGTTGCATCCGCGCCACGGCGGTGGATGCGGTGCAGCACGGGTTTCGCACCATCGTCGTGCGCGAATGCGTCGGCGATCGACACCCGGCGCCCCATGAGGCCAACCTGTTCGATATCGACAGCAAGTATGGCGACGTGGTGAGTAAGCAGGAGGCAATGCGTAAGTTCAGGGAGCAATAAGGATTCATGAGAACCGTGCCAAAGAGCACGGTCTTGAAAAAACTGAGCGTCCACTTTGGAATGCAATCCAATGTGGGAGCGGGCTTGCTCGCTCCCACACTTGATCACCTCCAGCAGGACCGACTCAGTCTTCTGACACTGCCTTTGGAAGTCGCTTCTACAGCACTCCGAAGTGCTGGAACAAAAGCGGCTGTATAAAAACCATAAGTCACCGCCAGGAGACACCCAATGCCCATTGCGAATGCAGCGCCCGCGACCACGGTCGCAGACCCCGTCAACACGCTTTACCACAAGATCACCTGGAAGCTGATTCCCTTCCTGTGCTTCTGCTACCTGGCCGCCTACCTGGACCGCATCAACATCGGCTTCGCCAAGTTGCAGATGCTCGACCAGTTGCAGTTCAGCGAAACCGCGTTCGGCCTCGGCGCCGGGCTGTTCTTTGTCGGCTATATCATCTTTGAGGTCCCAAGCAACCTGATTCTGGAGCGGGTCGGCGCGAAGATCTGGATCGCGCGGATCATGATCACTTGGGGCCTGCTCTCTGCCTGCACCATGCTGGTCACCTCCACGACCCAGTTCTACATCCTGCGTTTCCTGCTCGGCGCCGCCGAGGCGGGCTTTCTGCCGGGCGTGCTGTACTACCTGACCACCTGGTTTCCCACCCACCGACGCGGGCGCATCATTGCGTTGTTCATGATCGGCCTGCCGCTCTCCAGCGTGATCGGCGGCCCGCTGTCCGGCTGGATCATGGGCCACTTCGATCATATGGGTGGCCTGCGTGGCTGGCAGTGGCTGTTCCTGATCGAAGCGGTGCCCAGCGTGTTGCTGGGCGTGCTGACCTTCTGGGCCCTGCCCAACACCTACCAGCAAGCCAAATGGCTGTCGGACGAGGAAAAGGCCCTGCTGGAAACCGAGTTGCGCAAGGACGACGCCGACGGCTCCGCCAGCAAGCACAGTTTCCGTGACGGCTTCTTCAACCTCAAGGTCTGGATGCTTGGCGGTATCGACTTCTCGATCCTGCTCAGCGCCTACGCCATGGGCTTCTGGATGCCGACGTTCATCCGCAACGCCGGGGTCACCGACACCTTCCATATCGGCGTGCTCACTGCACTACCGAGCGTCGCCGCCCTGCTCGGCATGCTGCTGATCGGCGCCAGCTCCGACAAGCACCGCGAACGCCGCTGGCACATCATCGTGCCGTTTTTCATCGGCGCGGCGGCCATGGCCACGAGCACGTTCTTCACCCATAACGTGGCGGCCACGGTAGCGCTGTTTGCGATTGCTTCGGCGGCGATCATCGGCGCGGTGCCGGTGTTCTTCAGCCTGCCGGCGACCTTTCTCAAAGGCACCGCGGCGGCCACCGGCTTTGCTTTGGCCTGTTCGGTGGCGAATATCGCAGGCTTGGTGAGCAACTCGTTGATGGGCGTTGCGATCGACGTCACAGGCAGCAGCGCGGGTGCCTTGTGGTTTTTCGCCGGCTGCCTGATCCTCAGCAGCTTCCTGGTCATCGCCTTGCCGGCGAAACTGGTGAACCGTTAACAACAATAATTTTCGGATGAATCACCATGCAAGGTTTCCTGAAAAGCTGCGCACTGCTTGTTGCCGTAGGCCTGTGTGCCGGCACCGCCCAGGCCACGGAGAAAGTCATTTTTGATACCGACTTCAACGTGCTCAACGATGACGGCCAGGCCTTCATCATGCTCGCCCAGCTCCACGCGCAAAAACGCATCGAACTGCTGGGCATGACCCTTGTCAGCGGCAACGCCTGGGTCGACCAGGAGCAGGTCGATGCGCTCAAGGCCGTGGAACGCATGGGCGTGGAGAAAGAGGTCGGCGTCTACTCCGGCGCCGCCTACCCGCTGCTGCATGACTACGCCACCTACGAGGCGGAGAAGGCGCTGTTCGGTTCCGGCTGGCCGGGGGCATTCAAGAACCCCCGCCCTACTTCGCCCAAGCAGTTGATCGCGCCACCTGATGGCCTGGCGACGCACACCCAATTGCGCAAGGAAACCGCCGCGCAATTCATCGTCGACAGCGTGCGCGCCAACCCGCATCAGGTAACGATTCTGGCGGTCGGGCCGCTGACCAACATCGCCCTGGCGATTCGTTCGGCGCCGGACATCGTGCCGCTGATCAAGCGCATTGTGTACATGGGCGGTGCCCTGGAGATTCCGGGCAACACCACGCCAGCGGCGGAATTCAACTGGTGGTTCGACCCGGAGGCCGCGAAGATCGTGTTGCGCTCGCCGATCGAACACGTGATTTTCCCCAATGATGTGTGCGAGAAAGTCACCTTCGACAAAACGGTGTACCAGCGCGTGATTGCCCAGAAAGGCGCGATTGCCGATCTGTACAAGCACGAGTTCGGCCCCTTGTTCGACAAGGACCCGAGCTACCACAGCTTTACCTGGGACAGCTTGCCGGCGCTGTACCTGGTCAACCCGGACATCGTCACCGAGTCCCGGGATCTGTGGGTGGATGTGGATGCCACCTTTGGCGCCGACTACGGCCGCGCACTGGGCTACCAGAAAGGCGCACCTGTAGGCACGCAAAAAGCCAAGGTGGTGTTCGGCGTAGACCAGAAGAAATTCTGGGATGGCTACGTCAACCTGGTGACCTTGCCAACGCCAGTCAAGCACTGACCGGCCAAGCGCTCCCACGCAAGGTGGGAGCGCTTTTTCTGTCTCAACCCGCCAGCGCGAACCCGCGATGGGTTGCCGCGGTTGCCGGAGGTGACGTATTGCCTTTGGGTTTGGCCGAATACGGCGAATCCGATTGCCAGGAAGGCTTATGATTTGATTCGGGGGAGTCGGGAGTCGGGGGTTGTGATTGGGGGCATATCCGTTATTTGGGTGATGGCGGGTATTGGTTCCGCCCTTACGGCGGGTCACTTTGGAAAAGCCCCAAAGTAACCAAATGTATGGTCAGCCCACCTTTTGCTATCCAGTCACGATGAACGGTAAATCAGGCTTGCGCTAATGTATCCGGGCT
>NZ_RXYG01000041.1:0-589 GCF_003970195.1 Pseudomonas sp. C 49-2 | reverse complement strand
ACCTGCGTCAGTTGCCCGCGTTTGTTGTAGCTGTACTCAGTCGAATGGCCGTCAGGATCGGTCCTACGCGTAACATCGCCCTGGTCATTACGCTCATACTTCCAAATCGCCTCACCACGCCGCACAACCCGTACGAACCCATTGTCATGCTCGTAGGTCGTCGGCTCATCATTCCCCGGAAACAACGCCACCAAACGTCCGGCTTCGTCGTACTGATACGCCGTGATCGCCCCCAACGGATCTTGCTCAACCGTTAGCCGGCCTTTGTCATCGTAGGATTTGAAGTGCTCAGCGCCGTCAGGATCCACTCGCTGCACCAGCCGCGCCCGCTGGTCATGCACGTAGACTTCCTGGCTGCCATCGGCGTTAAACACCGTGACCTGGCCGTTATCGTCCCAGGCATAGCGCGTGTCCATCTGCGAGAAACTGGCCCAATGCCGGACACATCGCGCCGCCTTGCCAGACCTTTCCCACTCCCAAAAGAAACTCGCCCCACCAGCCAGTCCACGCTCAAGAATGACGTGTTGCTCGTCGTACCGATAAACCTCGCTTTCGCCTACCGCATTGGTCGCAGAAACCAACCGACCCG
>NZ_RXYG01000040.1:0-734 GCF_003970195.1 Pseudomonas sp. C 49-2 | reverse complement strand
GGCATGGTGTCGCGCGCGTATTCGATCTCCAGCTGAGTCCCTTGCAGGATCATCTGGGTCGCTTCTTCCTTCATCTCGGCATCCCACAGGTGTGGGTTTTCGATTTTGATCTGGTTGATCACATCGATACCGAAGTTCAGGTGCATCGACTCGTCACGCAGGATGTACTGGAACTGCTCGGCGACGCCGGTCATTTTGTTGCGACGGCCCATGGACAGGATCTGGGTGAAGCCGCAGTAGAAGAAGATGCCTTCCAGGACGCAGTAGTAGGCGACCAGGTTGCGCAGCAGCTCTTTGTCGGTCTCGACGGTGCCGGTTTCGAACTTCGGATCGGAGATCGAACGGGTGTATTTCAAGCCCCAGGCGGCCTTTTTGGCGACCGACGGGATCTCGTGGTACATGTTGAAGATCTCGCCTTCATCCATGGCCAGGGATTCGATGCAGTACTGGTAGGCGTGGGTGTGGATCGCTTCCTCGAAGGCTTGGCGCAGGATGTACTGGCGGCACTCCGGGTTGGTGATCAGGCGGTACACGGCCAGCACCAGGTTATTGGCGACCAGGGAGTCGGCGGTGGAGAAGAAGCCCAGGTTGCGCATGACGATGCGACGTTCGTCGTCGGTCAGGCCTTCAGGGTTTTTCCACAGTGCGATGTCGGCGGTCATGTTGACCTCTTGCGGCATCCAGTGGTTGGCGCAGCCGTCGAGGTACTTCTGCCAGGCCCAGTCGTACTTGAA
>NZ_RXYG01000039.1:0-785 GCF_003970195.1 Pseudomonas sp. C 49-2 | reverse complement strand
TAACCGTTGAACAGATAGGTCGGTTTCAGTGCGCGCCAGGCCAGGTCGTAGCTGGCCTGGGCTACCGCATCACCGCCAAAGCAGTACACACGCACTTTGGGTGGGTTGCCGTCACGCTCGGCATGCTCGGCCAGTTGCTGCAAGTAAACAGGTGGGAACACGGCCATGGTCACGTTGTGACGGTGCATTTGTGCGTAGGTGTATTCGGGCAGCCACAGGCTGTCATCACGGACCAGCACGCTGGCGCCATTGATCAGCGGGTGCATCCAGCCTTCGTGAGAGCCGTCGAAGGCGAACGACATGAAGTGCAGTTCACAGTCAGACGGGCTGGTTTCATAGCGCTCGCCGGTCGCGATGATGTGCGCCACCAACGGACCGTGGGACACCGCCACGCCCTTGGGCATGCCGGTGGAGCCGGAGGTGTAGATCACGTAGGCCAGGTTATCGCCGTCCAATGCCACGTCCGGTGCAGTGTCGCAGTAATCCGCCCAGTCTTCGGTGCGATCAATCGCCAGGGTGTCCAAGCCCTCGGGAATCGGCAGTTGCTGCAACGCGCTGCTATGGGTCAGCAACAATTGCGCACGGCTGTCTTGCATCATGTACAGCAGGCGGTCACGCGGGTATTCGATGTCCAGCGGCACATACACGCCCCCGGCTTTCATCACCGCAAGGAACGCCACCAGGCTCTTGGCGCTGCGTGGCATGGCGATCGCCACGCGCACTTCCGGGCCGACGCCACGGGCGATCAAGGCGTGGGCCAGGCGATTGGCCTGGCTGTCCAGCTC